>JBJMEA010000114.1:0-4593 GCA_045809625.1 Nitrososphaera sp.
AATATTCATGCGCTGCAAAAATAATTCTCGCAGATGGGTGTGTATACCAAAATATGGCCTAGGATAGTAGTATACTACAAAAGATTCGAGCTGGTTTACTAGTTATTCTATAATATTCATTACTGCTGTTGCAGCTTATCGGTAGTATCATCAGCAGCAAAACCAGTTTGTTGCTTATGATCGCTGCAACTATCACTTATACTGCTTCCGCCGCCATCACTACTATTATTACTGCTGCTATTATTCTTATTCTTACCTCTATTATTCTTATTCTTCTCTTCTCCTCCTTCTTCTCCTACTACAATTTGTTCCCCTTGTTCTTCTTTTTTCATTATCTCTTGTCCATCCTATTGCTATTATGGTCGTTTCGTTTTTCTTGCAATTTACTATATGTAATTTCTCACAATCACATCCATAGCCATTATTGCAGACTTGTAAAGCTTCGTAATATGCCAAAGTTTGACTATACAGATATAGTTGCTACTCACAAGATAATGAAAAATAGATGTTGGTATTGCATATATTGCTATGAGAAAAATCCATTACGATGTGATGAAATTTTGAGACACAGTATACTTAGATGAAGCTGAAGTATTAGCTGGTCGTTTAATCTGTTAGTGCTAGATATTATGTTTTACATGATCCCCAAAACTAACTGACAAATACGTTACAGCTTGGAACAATTTTGGAATTGATGTTAGCCAGAGTAGTCCGAAAGTTGGTATTAAGACAAAAGGAATCGCTTCAAGATGTTAGTATTCAGTGTCTTATAGCGGACTTGGATCCGTCGAGAGAACTTGAAGCATTAGACATCTTTGCAAAAGATATCATAAGAAAATCTTGATTTCATAAATTGGTATGCTTTACGCCTTTTAAAACTTTAAATTTTATTCCTTATACGATCCAGATATGCATCTGTTTCAAATCTCAACTTACCCCGGAAGGACAAGAGAACAAAAAGAAACCTTTGCTAAGGCAATAACAAATGCAGCCGTAGAGATTTTGAAAGCTAAACGACAGCATGTGATTATAACATATAATATTATAACATATGATGAAAGACCCTGTGAAAATTGGCATATTACAGGAGAACAGTCTCGTGAACGACGGGATTTTGGAATTCCAAGGATGTGCATGCAGCATAAGGAGATTTAGAAGTGACAACTGACACGAAACGATCGACAGAGATACAACGACTCTCCGCAGGAGACCTTAAACCACTTGCCTCCCTCATCGATTATCTCGACCTTGCGCAACATTTCCCCGGTGACGCTGTGCTGAATGGCGCTGACCCAGTGATCCGTTCGCCGCACCACCTCAGCGAGGCTTCGGCGATGGCTCAGTTACTAATCGGCATAGCTGGCGCAGCCATCTGGTATGCGCGAACAAGTCAGCAGACTAACATCACAATTGACATAATTGATGCACTTCACTATATGCACCCTACTCATTTCATTCAGCAGCAGGGTCGCCCCATGAATGTCGGGGCTGAATTTGTCGACGTGAACGACTTGTTTCTTTGTCGTGATAATCGTTATATCATGATTGAGGGGGGACCACCATATGCGAAATTGCTGAAGGGATATTTGAATTTCTTTGATTGTGGTTACAACAAGAAATCCATTGCTCGCGAAGTCGCAAAGTGGGATTCAACTGATCTAGAAGCGGCTTTGGCAAAGGCGGGTCTTCCCGTATCCCCTACCTTAACCCGCGAGGAGTGGCTTGTACATCCGCAAGGCAATGCCCTAAGCGAGACACCGGTTATTGAGATCGACAAGATAGCCAACGGCCCGCCCGTGCAATTCGACGATGGCGGAACCTCCCCGTTACAAGGCATTCGCGTTCTAGACTTCACTCACGTTCTTGCTGGTCCTCGTAGTGCCCGTACGCTCGCAGAATATGGCGCGGATGTACTACATATCAGTTCGCCGGTCTATCCCGACACATTAGCACAGCATCTAGGCGTAGATGAGGGTAAAAGATGTGCTTATCTCGATCTGCGTGAAGTCACCGATCGGAAGACGATGCAGCGGCTCGTCACTCAGGCTGACGTCTTCACTAACAGTTATCGACCTGGGGTGAATACCCGCTTCGGGCTGATACCGGCTGAACTTGCTGCATCTAGCGAGCGAGGTATAATTTGTATGGATATCAATGCATTTGGTCATTCTGGCCCCTGGGCTAAACGTCCTGGCTTTGACCAGGTTGCTCAAGCCGCTACTGGTTTTGCTGCGAAGGAGGGAGAGCCCGATAAACCCAGATTCTCGCCTGTTTTCTACGTGGGCGATCTCATGGCTAGCTATTTCGCGGCTGCTGGTATGATGGCAGCGTTGCTACGTCGATCGATTGAAGGTGGATCATACCACGTAAAGATCTCACTAGCGCGCAGCGAGATGTGGGTACAGGAGCTGGGCTTTCTTGACACTGCCGCACAGACATCTATACCGGCGAATGATATCTATCCTGTTAAAATGACATCAATTGATTCGGTTTACGGGAAATTATTTTTTCCTGCCCCACCTCTTGTTTTCAGCAATCTGGTTCTACCAAATAATGTGAGTCTTATGCCTTATGGGGCTGACGCGCCGGAATGGCAGGATTCTACTAAGGCTTGGCCATTCGCAGTGATCACGACGTTCCAAATAGTCATGTAGTAGCTATGTGTTAGTAGGTACAAACATTAAGCTGAATCTAATATAAAGCCCGCACCGAACAACCCTAACTACACCAATATAGAACTTTCATCTACGGCATCAACATTTCCTATTAAATTTCCTTCACTTGATCTGACAGTTTTTTGAATAGCTGATTCCAAGTTTGCTACCTCACCTTGCTAGCATGATCTGGTTGGTAAGCCGTTGTTCAGTTCTTATATTAGGCATGTATTTGCCAACACGCTTCCAAATAAAGGAATCATGAGTACTCTCGCCATTTCGTACAGCCCAAAAATCATAATCTCCATACTTCCTATCTCCAAATTGGTTTAGGCTTGTGTTGCCTGTGATTCCTTGATATGAGTCAGCTATCTTCACAATTGTATTTTTCAAGTAATTAATATCATATGTAGCTTTAGTATCATTCTCGGCTAGCGCTGCTACCCATAATGTATCATAGGCAACACTAGCATAAGATCTAGGTGTTGTTTCTATCTGTTCATGGATTTGAGCCTCTATATGTTTTAGCCTTTCATCATTATCATTTTCAACTGCATATATTGGAGTTGTAAAATTCCTCTTTACTGCAAATGCTGCAGCTTCGGTATTTCTTATAAGTTTGTTATTTAGTGTAGAACCGTCACTGCTATAATCTAAAAACCATTCATCAATGATCTTCATTTCATGCTTTTGCTGTATTAATCCCTGTTGAGCTAATATCTCGATATTCTTAGAACACCTCATTTGTTGTCATCTCGCCAGTTTCCTCTTCCTGCTCTTCTTCTAGATGGTTTCCATCCTTATTGTACTCAGCTTCGTTTGATTCCTTAGTATCTTCAGTACTACTGGAAGAAGATGATGCTTGATTCTCCCTAGACTTAGATGATACAAACCTGATAGCATCATCAACTACTGTATTCTTCTGGAAGCCTTTCATCAATGTATCGTTTATATTAACTTTGGCCTGCTCCCTTAGAATCGGCAAGTCTCTGTTTACAGTACCATTTGATACTCGTAGTATTTGTGCTATATCTCTCTGACTATATCCTTGATTGCTCAGCTCCTGCACTTTGCTTCTGCGCCAGTCAATTCTGTCTTTTTCCTTATCATTATCATTACGTTCAACTTGCAAACTCAACTGTTCAATTTCACCGTGCTTGTTCTAAAGTCGTGTTCGACTTCTACGCTTGAAAGGTAACACAAGTCCATAGTTTTTGATTTCAAAGGATGCATGTGAAAGTTAGCTTTATGTGTTTGTATCCATTAAAAATACTAGACTGCTGCAATTACATTTCCAGCATCCAAATGTGATCGTGAGAATCTCCTGCTATCTATTGGGGCAACTTAGCTGCTAGGATATCAACCTTCTCTATTACAGGTGCTTGGGAGAAAAGGTCAGAAGCTTTCTCCTTTAGAGCTGCAGCAACTCGACCTGACAAATGCGCTTGACGACCTGACTCGTCTGGAAAGGCATCAAAGATGCCAAATGTCGATGGTCCCATGCGGATTCCAAACCAGGCTGTAGTTCCTGGTTCTCCTTGGACTATTGACAGACCATCACGAATGAATCTTTCAACTTCTGCCTCTTTTCCTGGTTTTGCTTCCAGTCTAACCAATAATGCTACACTAACCGTATGTTTTCCTCTCCATTCAACAGGATCTGAATTTGTAAGCACTGCCTATTCATGGTAATTCAAATATACTAAATTATTTAAGAATTGTTACAGTATACGCAATATCTCTCTTTGGCTGTACCGTTTGCTGCAAAGCTCCTGGTACCTTGTCTCTTCTCCATTCTACTTGCCGTTCTCGATGTTGTTTCAGAGCTTAGATCAAATGTTCCAAGCAATAACGTATTACATATCCGATTTTTCATGCTCTCTTCTTTTCGTTTCAAGAGTGGTTGTCACTTTTTTGTTGTTCCACTTAGTGCAATGCT
>JBJMEA010000115.1:0-24241 GCA_045809625.1 Nitrososphaera sp.
GGTCTTACAATAGCTATTTTCCTAAGCATAGTCTCCTTTCTAGCATACTTGAGAAATACAACCACAAGAATGCTCCTTATGGCCATTGGATTCACAACACTGGCTTTGGTTGAGTTTTTCTATTTACTTCAAGCAGGCGGAATAGCAGAAGTAGGACAAATTATTATTCCAGCAGTTAACATTGAGCTTTCGCATGTAATCCTCCTCCTAATGGTCAGCCTCTTTGGACTAGGGATCTTAAAGGTTGGTAAATAACTTGCGTGATATAGATCAAGCAGACACCAAAATCTTACTCCTTGAGCATATAGAAAAGACACCAGGTATACGCTACAGAGAGCTTTTGAGACTTACAGGTCTTATCAATGGCGTTCTAAGCTATCACCTGGCAGCGCTTGAAAAAGCAAAAATGATAAAGATCGATAGACAGACAAGAATAACTAGGTATTATCCTGTAAACGTTTCAGATAACGAATCTGCCATTTTGAAATTCGTCAGGAATGAACCTACTAGGGAAATATTGCTCTTTATCCTTGAACACGAGATGTGCACATTTAATGAGATCGTGGAACATACGCAAAAGGCTGCATCGACGGTATCGTCACACCTAAAGCGGCTAAAAGAGGCGCGCATTGTTTTAGTTAGATATGGAGAAAACCATCACCTTTATCGCGTTCTGGAAAGAGACTTGGTTGCTGAAGTAATCTCAAAGTATACTACAAGCTTTGTTGACAAAATTGTAGATAACTACAGTGACATGGTGGAGGCATTATGATTTATGATGATTGATGGCGTACACACGTGTCGTTACTAACATTTGGAAATGTCCCAGTGAAAGAAGTAAGAGGGAAGAAGAATAAGAAGAGCATGCAATGCAAATGTGGAATAGAAAAATAAGGGGGACTTTAGCCTCCATTCTTCAATGAACAAACCGTTAGCACATGCAGGACACAGTTTGTATATTCGATATACTGGCGTTGGACATCCTATTGCACCTGCTACTTTGGATAATTACTTTATTAACAAATCGCAGAAAGTTGATGATTTCTGGAACCTATCTCATCTGTCGATTGATCTGATTGTACTGCTACCACCCTTTTTTTTACTTGGATGAGCAGCTTGCCAATCCTGCCATCGTTCGTTGCTTTTCTGTTTATACTCTCCTGTGGTTAAGAATTTCTTGCAGTCTACACAGTAATAACCAATAGGCATCATACTTCTATTGTTCTTCTTCGTTAACTCGTTTTCTTTAATTGAGCGACGCATGTAAACAGTCCTCATTCGACTGTGTAGATACCACTTAGGATGACCCCATGGGTGCATCACGCAGGGTCTACTCCTGCCAGGATGTTTGACTAGCACTGTTCCTTTTGGTACACCAGCGCCACATTTATACATTTGGTATACCAATTAACCCAGCAGCATTGATGGCCATGATAGTCTGTGTTATCATGATGTAGTAAAAAGCAGGTTGCCACTGACCTGGAGGTCTGTATTAATATGAGGAAAAGTGGAGTATTGAATATAATATATAATGAGTATAAATCCTCTTTATGTCTTAGCTTCGTCTGGAATTAGTCAAGAATTATCTCAATTTTCAACTGCATCCCACCGAACCGTCTCAGATAATTCGCTATCATTTTAGATGTTCTGTGAGTAAATTATAAATTCAAATATGTCTAGAGTTCCACCGAACCCGTAAATTTTACTGCTTCTCACATTCTAATACTGAAGAAGTAAAATAGCAACGGACAAAGAAAAATGGCAAGTGCATAGCACCATTTGAACTGTAAAAGGCAAGATCATTTCGGCTAACTTTGCCACTAATTCCTGAGTGTGGTAGCTTGATTATATGAAAGATAAATTACATCATTATCAGCTCCCATCGACTTGTGCCTTCCTTCCTGTACTGCTCTCAAGTCAAGCCACCATGTGAACTTGACACTCTTGTTTGGTTTCTTTTATACAGATCCTAGTTCGCTAGAATCTGTATGAAATTATTAAGTGCTATATAGCTCACGATGTCGTTAATGAGTTCACATAGTGGAATACCCCATAATAACAAGGATAGTACAAGAACCAAAGCAATATCAGCAGCTGCCACTTCAAGGGCAGGAATAATAGTTGCTATAGCACTTATATCCGGACTAGTACTTGTCACAGGCATCTACTACCAGCCAGCCATAGCGCAGCAACAGAATATGACAGGCAGTACTGCCGCTACAGCTGGAGGAAGTAGTAATGGCGACGGAAATACATCCTCTTCTTCAGCTTGTACTCCAACACAAACAGGAGCGGGTGGAGGAACACAAGGTAACATGACTGCTAGTCCCACAAATAGTAGTCCAAGCGCAAGTTCACTGACAGGTGGCACTACAATAGGCAGTGGTTCTACAGCGAACAGTGGCGTTGGAACATTTGGCGGCGGAGGAGGATCAACTCCAGGTCCAGGCATAGGTACAAACAGTAGTAGCAGTGGTTGAACCAAAAGCGACTAGGATTGGGGTACATATCTGCTACAGTAAATTCTGCCAGCAATAGCCTAAAAATAGTAGAGCCACTTTTTCTAGTATTTCTTTTTTATTTCTTCATTTTTGGTTAATTACTTTGAGGATTTATAGAGTTCTTTGATTTTTACTACGACATCAAACTAATGGATTGGGCAACAAACTCGTAGTGAAAGTGATGCTAGTAGTATATATCATAAGCATCATTTCAGTTCTTGTTTGCAGTATTTAATCCAGACCACCGGAAAGCTTTGCTGCAACTGAGCTCAAGTTAGAACGATTAGAATCCCTGAACGAACCGATATCATTCCAGCTTCCACCGAACCCGCAGAATTGACAAATTTATATAATCACTTTCTCATTAGTTAAGCGCATATGAAATTATATATATTGAATTAATTAGTCATTGCTTTTCACTTCTAGTTTTTTCATCTTGAGCCTAAAGAATGTTAAAACATTCTGTCTTTGGATAATCTTCAAAGCTCTCATTGACATATTTTGTGAAGTAAATTGTAGTATATTTAATAATCAGATTTGCATTCGTGCCTTTTAATATGGTGTTATTATTTACTATTCAGCTTACTCCTGCAGGTAGCTTATTACTTTCCTGAGTGGTTTTCATATGCAATAATACTACCGGCGTTGTCAACAATGATGAACTTGGAGCACGCACATTATCACCGTTTTTCATTAGAAGGTCACAATTCAGCAATCCTATGTCATAAACTCTGCCACTATTTCCAAAGACTGTAATCATATCTCCTATCTTAAATGGTCTAGTTAATGCTAAATATATTCCTGCTATCATATTTCCGATAAGATTTTGTGCAGCAAAACCAACCACTATTCCTGATATAGTACTAATTGATGCCGCCACTATGACATTTTGGCTAAGGAAGGATACGATAATAGCAGCAATTACAACAGCTCCTATAATCCTAGTAACACTCCTTATTGATTTAGCCATCTGGCTTGATTGTTGTGCAGCTATTGCTAGTTTGAAAACTGTGTTTGCAATTATTTCCATAACAACATAACCTACAATAGCTATCTCTGTAAGTTGAAAATAGATCAAATATTCAGCAGGAACCAGCAAAGTACTGATACTTAGTGTGATTGCAAGTATTGTTCCTAAAATAATTATTTTCTTCAATACAGATCGTTTAGTTTTTTTCCTACGTTGATTATTGTCGATTTTATCAAGATCAATATCTTTCCTACTAAATTCATTGTTATTCATTGACTTGGCACTATGGCAGAAAACCCCTTGAGCCATATAAAAGGAGAAGCCCACTAGGGCTCAGTTAACTTTTCCATAGTTAGGGGTGTTCCTCTAATTTTTTCTCAGACAATACAAAAGCATTCTAATTCACATGTAAGTCCTAATTAACTGGATTTGCTTACTACTTAGACTCGAGGTATAGATACATCAACCATATTATCTCATGAAACGATACGACATAAAGATTGGTAGATAATCTATCCTTGAATGCGAGCTGCGATTATTTGGATCACAAACGTTGAAGGCTCTCAGTTGAAAACCCCATTTACAATCGAGGCTCAAACCTCTTTGACCTGCACATCTGCCTATCATAATTTACAATTAGGTTTGTATCACTAACATGCTATCCTTACAATCAAAAATGGGGTTGCAAAATAGAGTTAAATCTGTCTCGGATTCCACTGAACCTGAGCCTCAATTTTAGTGCCTATATTTCCTTCTAACAGCAATGTTTAGTGGAACGATAATCAACCATAAATATTGAGCAATATCCAGATCAAAGAAGGAAACGACGATAGAAATAGCAAATACTAAAGGAACCAAAAGAAGATTTACTATCATTCCTCTTATGAAAAGCGGATGAATGTCCTTGTCAACGAATCTATAATCTTTGGTTGCATGCCACCATATTAGAGCAAGTAAGGAACTCGTCATAATTACAACAAGACAGTATATGACATATGGAATTTGATATGTATCATATTCTATGACAAGAGAGGTAGTGATTGATAGAAACGTTATAAATAGAAGGAACAATAAATTTAGGTAAACCATAGAAATATGAGATCTTGTAATAAAGTTGAAAACCTGATGATATGAAATCCAGAAGATTGAAATGACTGCAAAACTGATAACATAACTCTCGACTTGAGGATACAGGTCACCAAGTCTGCTCAAGAGTTGTGATTCTGTTAAATTGGTAGGTAAATCAGGGATGTCTATTGATAGTGTCATAAGGGTTATTGCAAATGCAAAAATAGCATCGCCAAAAGATACAACATGTTCTGGCTTTACCTTTGGAACAAATGCGTCTGTTGACATAATGTATACAGAGCGTATAAGTGGTAATTGCATAATAAAAATAAGATCCTACGAAACGAGTCACAAGCAAAATAATTGACTTAAGCTAGAGAATGAGCCTGCTGCGCCTCTGCAATGACTCGTTTTGGTTTTGTTTCATTAATGGATAATTATAAGCGAGTTTCGGGTTCTAACTTCTTTTAGTAATTAAAAGATTCAGTTGCCATATGTTCTTCATCACTAAGGCTTTATTATTGGACTATCCTTGTCCCTGAGATTCATCTCAATTTTCAGCTGCATCCCTCCGAACCCGCGTCTTTTTTGAGTGCAACCCCAAAAAGTCTCTAGCTGTCCAGTAAAGCTGATATCCTATATTTTCACTCAAAGTGCCTAACTCGTGTCATATTTATAGCACATATCATCCATTACCTAGGATCCAGGGGAGGTTATAGCAACGCAGCAAGAAAACTATCGGAAAGAGGCTGTAACAACAGTCATTTTGTATAATGAACGCGAGGTAATCGAAGAAGATCCCAAACGCTTGTCCTCTGATTTATCAGATTATATTAACGAAGATTATAATCTGTGGATCGATGTTAATACTGATACTACCAATGCTCATTCTGGCCTTGAAGGCCTCCAGCAATCTTTTTGCCTAGACGAGGACGCAATAAGGGATATAGAAAATGGATCAAAGAGATCACAGGCACGAATATTGAAAGATCATATATTCACGGTCTTTTTAGACCTTGACTACAGAAACATAAAGGAGCTTGATGCTAAGGCAATATACTTTTTCCTTGGCAAGCGTTGGTTGATAACAATTCATGGCAAGAATATAGATTTGGTTAAGATGGGTAGGAAGGCTTTTTTGAAAAAGAACAGACGAATTCTGGAATCTTCTGTAGATGCACTCTTTTACAGCCTTTTGGCTACCCTAGTTGAAAAATATGAGCAGCTTCTGACTGCAGTAGAGCTTAGAGTGCTGGAATTTGAAAAGCAATCACAGTATAGACCAACAAAGAATACGCTTCATATGCTAGACCTTCTATCAAAGCAAGCCATCATTTTGAGACGACATTTTTGGCGTGCCAGAAACACAATTAGTTTTCTTAGTTATGCAGAGCAAGATAATGAGGATGTAAAGTACCTCAAGATGGTCGATGACGATATTACGCAACTAATTGATATGATCGAATCTTATCGAGAGACAATGAACTCCACCAGAGAAGTCTTTGCAGGGAGCATCTCTTTGAGAACCGATAATACAATGAGGATACTAACTGTATTTTCAGTAGTATTGCTTCCCCTTTCACTCGTAACAGGAATATTTAGTATGAGTGGTTTTCATTTAGATAATATTTCATACGTACCTGGTGGTTTTGCAGTCGTTGCAGGTGTGCTAGCCGCAATAGCAACGATTTCCTTGTTTATCTTCTGGAAGAGGGGATGGATTTTCGTAAGAGACGATTATAATGTAGTCGATATGCTAGATACCGATGAAAAAAGAAACAGAAAAAGATGAGGTCAGCAAGAGGACAATAACGGTTATAGAGCGCTATTGTAGAGCGCAGTAGGATCAGCGGGGATACGAAAATGGAAGTTGCTTAATGATCGGACCACTAAGGAATAAACGTTTGGCCTTGAGATTCATTTAAATTTTCAGCTGCGACCCCTGCACCTGTTTCGATAGCAAGTTTGTGTTGCAGTCTCTATTTTATCTCTGATATATCCAGTTCATAGAGCTCGGTAAGAATTCAAAACGACCAATGTCTAAATTCTGATGTCGATATCATATTACACTCACTTTTGCTGAATCATATATGGTAAAACCTCCTAGTATTTTCTAGTCAGTATTAAACCTCGGTTATAAAGAGAGGTTGCCCTCCATTGTAAAACAGCGAGACATTCCTCAGTATTAGGCATGTAACAAGTATAGAACAGTAGGAGGCATATGATTAGCAGCGTTTCAGAGATTGGACTCATAACCCCTGGTTTTGCAGTAAACGAAAAAGTCTTCATCATTATCCTTGAATGCATTTGGACCGTAGCAAGAGCGAGGCTGTTCGCCGTCAGTCTCAAAGAACGGAATCCCGATACATTATTTTAGATTACCTCTATAGTTACCTTGGACATTTTGCTCGGAGCCTGCTTTAACACAATTTGCGTCCGCGTATGCTGAAGGTATCAACGTAACGGAACTTCCAGTTCCCATAGTTGTTGTTGCTAGAAGTATACCGTCGCTCAGTACCGCCATCACCGCTGCTAGCCCCACGAGGGATATTTTTGGAGGTGATTTGTGAAATCTACCTGGATTCAATATTAGTCAATATCATGTTGCTTTTTTAATCTAACCTAAACTAACATAGAACAGTTTGCGGATAGATCCGCATCAAGTGCGCTAAACGAAGAACTAAGTAATAGAATTGGCTCAATTATTAAATCAAATCTGTCCTAGGTTCCATCGAACCCATAGATATTATGGTTAGTTGATGGGTGGTTCTATTAGGTCAATTCTACCTCGGATTCCACCAACCCCTATTGGCATGGAAGACGTTTCGCAATGCCATTGAAAATCCAATAGAAGGAACTTTGGAGGCATGTTTGACATTTGGAGGATATATATTCAAACCATCTCTTATTCTGTTCAGATTCTCAGACTCCATCCAATTTAGTGTCTATATTCCTTTATGATTTCCAAGAGCCTGCCAAAGGCATTAGATAGGTTTAATTGGAGGAGACAAAATCAACCGCATGAGGGCGCACACCATCATAATGTATCTACAATCCACAACTACATTAACAACATTTTTGAAGATTGTGATACAAGTGGCGACAAATGAATTGATTTATGTGCAAGATTTGACTCTTTGGTTTATCTCCTAAAGTAGGCAAAGAAAATATACAATATTGCAATAATCTCAAACCTGCCAATAATCATGTTGGTAGTTAGAATTAGTTTTGAGTATACATCTAAGTTTACAGATGTTATCCCGGCGGTGAGACCTGTAGTAGAGATAGCAGATACACCTTCGAAAATAGCATCTTCAAGACGGCTGTTTGTAAGAGAACTCAAGACTAAACCGGTGATTAAGGAAATAGAAACGTAAAGCAAAATGACAAGCAGAATTTCTCTGACCACTTTCTTGCTCATAATTATAGATACCCGCTTCAGGATATGTGCCTGTTCTTCAAGTACTTGTTCCAAATTTCTTTTTCGTTGCTCGTCTGGGAATCTTGTTAGAAACTCCGTGCTCCTATAAGGATTCGCTGTAGAAGAAATCGAGGTAGAGGTAGAAGTCCCTGAAATTGGAGTTCTATCTTTCTCTTTAGATTTTTTGATAAATTCTTCGTAAAGAATAATAAATCTGCCAACCTTAATTCCACCAGCAGTGGAAAATGCTGTTCCACCGACTAACATTAGCAGAATCAAGAATATTTTTGCAGCATAAGGAGTTGAGTGTATATTCAAGTATTGAAAGCCTGAAGTGGTCGAACTACTTACTATATGAAATATCGAGCTATAGATGTCAACTTGACCCCTGGCTAACCAGTAAAATATTACGATACTTGTTACTATCAGAATGAGAAAAACTGTTACTTCGAGGCTAATTGTCCTCCTTGTCAACAGACCTTTCCTGCTGAATAAGTGATAGTGGAATGCAAAAGGTAGAGCCGAAACAATCATTCCAGTTGCCAATATGGCTAGACGTTCGGGGCGGTCGGGAGTTATTACATCTGGTTCAGGACTAAACCCTCATCCTGTAATGGTGCTAAGTATTAGAGATGTAGCTTCCAAGATATCGGTTTGGCTGAAAAAAATGAGCATAAAGATTAGTATCAAAGTATAGGCAGTGAAAATTCCCACTATGGTTATTAGCAACTCTTTTACTCTGAGCAGGCCTCCTCCTAGCACGCTTTTCATTGCGCTTAGTTTCCTCTCGGGGAAAAAGAGTATCATCACCAAGTAGACAAAACTTAAACCCCCGACCCAATTGGTGTACGAGCGATAAAAATCGAGGCTCTTTGGGAGATTCTCTGGATTGCTAATAAGAGATAATCCTGTTGTTGTGAAGCCCGATGCACTCTCAAATAAGCTATTTACAAATAGCGCAGATTTAGTGGCCTCGTTTCCAAAAGGATTGATGTAGATATAGGGTATCGAACCAAAAAGACTTAGGAGTAGAAAGCTAGCAACTATGAAGATTGAGGCCTGTTTTAGATTCATGGGCCCCTTCTCTCCTATATTTGTCAGAAAGAATCCTGCAAAGGAGAGACCTATAACGGCAAAAAAATCCCTACTATGCTCGTGCTCTCTCCTAGGGCTGTCCCAAGAAAAGCTGGAACAACTAGAAGAATTGCGGAGAACTGAAGTACAATGCCGAGGTTGCCAAAGATAGGTTTGTATTGCTCTCTAATTTGACTCCTGTAACGACTAAAGGTTCGCTCTATAACAGATGTTCGAACAGCATTTGCGAGGGCCTCTTGAGTGACTACTCCAAATATTGCAACTGTATCCGCTATAGGAATTCGCTTTATTTGATTAAGACGCATTAGATGCAGAGCTTGTTTTACAGTTCCTTTTGGAGACAGGGTGACAAGCGGCGCAGACATAATTGATTTGAGAAAACTTCGTCGGAATCTTCGCCTCTCATGACTACTTTGTCGATGATGTCGCTGTCTGTAACTATGCCTACAGGCATATTACCCCTTACCACTATAATTGTATCTGCGTTATGAGAGTGCATTTGCTTTACCGCTGAAGATACAGTCGTATTTTCATCCAAAATTACAAATAATGTATGCATATACGAACTGACTGGTCTTTCCAATACGTTTTGCATGAGCAGCGATAGACTTGAACCAGATGACAAAGTCATATATTAATAATCTTTTATTACAATGGTTCGCGGATAGGTGGTATGCGAAACCGGCTTAACGACCACTCACGCTGCAACACGCAAGCCGACTAACATATTCTGCGTTACAACTGAGGTATTTGTACCAAATCGGCCAAAATATGAAGGCATCTACAAAGCATTACTAATCCATGCATGCTCCGACATACATTCTGCGTTACCAATACATTACTAGTATGTAACACATAAAATCAATTGATATTATTTCTTATTATGTCTTATTATGTGCAGTTCATTTCTCTTAGTCTCTAATAGGACCCAAATTGAGAGTGGAGTTATTGAGTCCATTCTGCCTCGGATTCCCCCGAACCCAAGTTGTATTAATTATGGTATTGAATAGTGTATCCAACATGCATTTACATAAGACTACTATCAGATATACGATATAGCGTTAACTACAGATAACGAACCCGACACTACATTTGAGGATATCATAAATGACATACTTTCCCAAGATAATGTCATGTTGTCCGTAAAAGCGCTGGGGCTTTATGCGAGGTAAATACAGAAATGAATTTGCCATTGCGTCTTGGCGATCAACATGCTACAATAGGTGACGAGACCCGACCTAGGCACATACACGTAAACCTTTTCGAAACCAAGCAAGCAAGGTTCGTAATAGAAAACAAAACCAATGGTAGAAATAGCTATAGTATCAGATTCTTTGATTAAAAAGAGAATTTGGTACTAAGAGCAAATTTTGTCAAGATGTATGATAGTTCAAACACACTTGTCCAAGAAAGACACTTTGCATATGAGAGTATATTTGCAAAGTATGGTAAGAAACAAAATCTAGCATTAAGGGCAACCAAAGAAGTAGAGCACAATTAAATCTTTATTGTCTACCACAAATCTGTGATGGACCTTAGCAGGAATAAAGATAAAATCAGCGGGATTAACTGGCTTCTTTTTATCTTCTATTTCTATATGTCCAGTCCCTTCAATTACGAAATATACCTCGTCAACTTGATGCGGCTCTTGAGTATCTTTCTCTCCTTTTTTAAGTCTAAGTATTCCCACCTCCAAACCTTTGCTTTTAAAGATATTCAGGAAATATTCATTAGTAGTACCATCTAAATCAGCTATTACTTTCTCAAGGCTAATGATAGATCTATCTTCCTTTACCATTGATTTTATTATGGAAGGCACAATAGAATAAGAATATGTTTCTATGTTGTTTTCTGTAATGTCACGTCATGTTGAAAGGTGCCCAATAATAATCTCAAATTAGCTTCATAGGTTAAAAAATGATATAGTTTAGAATCAACACCGAGTGTCATATCCTGCTGTCTATGATTGCACCGAAACTGCTTCAATACGGTAGATTAGTTTCATAGAGTAGTCTGTTTTGAGGTATCTTTTCTTTTCTGGTTCGGCTCCCTTGACCTTCTTTGTAATTCCTCAATTTGGCTACTTAACATAGTATTTTTACCCGTGCATTCGCCAAGTCTGTCTTCAGTTTCCTTGAGTTTCTGCATTAAATCTTGTCTGTCCTTGACAATTCCGTATAGGCGAGCAGCAGTGACCAAACTTGCTGTGTATTCTATAATAGTATCGTCTGGAATGCCCGTTGTAGAGCTATTTTTCCCTTCCTGATATGCATCCAACGCAGCTACCAATTTTTGAGCGAGTGAGCCACCTTGGTATGGGATTTCGTTTGCTTTAGAATCTATGTAATATCCCTCCGATTGATTTAGTCTCTTGAGAAAGTTTTCAATGCTGCGATATCCTTCTAAATTCATCAAGCTAGGTATAACTTCAAGTGTGGATTTATTTTTTGTCCGTTACTTAGGTAGTATATTAGTATTCCTTGAAGGATTCTATCAATGTAGCACGCCTTTTTTTTGACATTCTCTTTGTTAGGTTTCATTAAAGCGTTTTGATCAGGCACATCAAAAGCACAAAACATCAACACACTTGTAGCTTGGAAGGAGCATCTGATGCTAGCCCCATTGGCGTCACAATCAATGCAATCCTCAATATAATTGGGAGTTTTCATGCTTGTTCTCGGAACTGGGCTTATTACTTTATGTGTGATATTGCCTACACATCAGCCATCGGTCTTTAATGAACTCAGATACAGGGAACCTGACCGCTGAGCAACTTCCTCTACCTCCTCCTTCTTCTGACTCTCCAATGGCGCCTCATTCTTTTCTTTGAGGGCTAGGTACTGCATTTGGAGCAATACTTGTTGCTATCACTATCGTCTCATTTGTTGTAGCGTATAGACCACTAAAAGGCAGAGGATCGTCCCCTCAATATTATCAAGTGTCTATACTTGGTTGAATGTGACAACATCATGAGAATAAATAAAAGGAAAAACAAGCATGCATATGCTTTGAATATCTTATCGTTCTTGATATGAATCATTTAATCCTTTATTGTGATATTCTAATGCATAATCATAAATGAAGGACGATTGCATGATGCTATCAGCGAGCATAGAGACGAAAAATCAACAACAACAAATCCAACTGAGGCTTAGTACAATTTTCAAGCACAAAGTAATCGATACACCACAAACCTTTGGGTCGTTTTATGATGCGAATGGAGAAAAATATTGTGCACTCTAGGTACTATCAAAGTACCTAGGATGTGATATAGCAGCGGGAGCATCAGACAAGATTCAGAATGCAAAAAATATAAATCCTGCAGAATTGATTCCATACCCTATTTTAGAAAAGATAGAGAGTTTTGTTGCCTGCGGTAATCCTAAAAACGATCTTCCTAAGTGTTTTTGTTCAAGACCAGATTATTATTATCGTTATAGTTTAATCTCTTTACTTATACACTTAAATGACTACCATAAAATGACATTTACTGAAATAGGCAATTGGTTAGAAAGTAAAGATATGTGATACAGATAAGGGATTAGTAGGATATTAGTCTAGTCGACTAATTGTACCGATTTTGGTTCACATCATATGCAAGCACATTAGTTTAACCTTTTCCATTAGACCTTACAGAAGTAGCCAGCCATTATGAACAATGACTTAAAGAAGTCAAAGGATGTTGATAATGATCAACAGGTAGGGACTGGAGATCTAATCTAGATGAATTCATCATGCTACAGGGCAGCTGCAAACATAGAAACGGGAAAACTCCAACTGTCGCTAAAAGCGTGCGCGAGTTCAAATTACTTTTCAATGCGAAAAACTAAAAAACAGATCTACGAAAAGAATGGAATATACTTCATGCCATCATACGGATTACTTACCAATCCATCGAATGAAATTATAGGAGAGATAAACAAAATATGTGAGCTAGATTTTGAATATGTCGAAATAGGTATAGAAGGACCTGAGGGTAATCCAGACATAATCAACAAAAAGAATGACGAAATAATGAAGCTCCTTCAGAGATTCAAACAAAAGCCTATTGCCCATACAGCCTATTGGATAGATCTGGCTTCCGATTATGATTATATCCGGCATGCGTGGGTCAATGAGGCAATAAGGGAAATTAGAATAGCTAGAGAATTAGGCATAGACCTGATCAATTTTCATGCCAACGTAAATGGTATGTTTTATGGAGAAAACAGGAAAATAGTTTTAGATAATTTGGTCAAGAGTCTTAGAGAACTTGTAGGCCATGCTCAAAAGTTTAACGTCGACATAATGCTAGAAAATACACCTCTTTCAAATGGAATTCACAACATAGATGAGTTCAAATATATTGTCGATAATGTTGCGATGTTATTTGTTCACCTAGATATCCCTCATGCTTTTACCTCTGGTGGGATGAAGTCAGTAATTGATTACATAAACACGTTTAGAGAGAGGATAATTCACATCCATTGGCATGACAACCATGGACAGAAAGATGAACACTTGCCTATAGGCGAAGGCTTTATAGATCATCAAAAAGCAATCAAGGCACTAAAGGACATTGGTTATAATAGAACAATTACTTTAGAAGTTTTTACAAATAGTAATGATGCCAAATCGTCAGCAAATCAACTCAGAACTATGTGGTCTATGTAGTATTGCTGACAACAACTATCGGACATAAATATCTGGTTATGCGAATTTGATTAAGAATATAACTAAATACATTGTAGGTCTAGTTTAAGGACCGGTTACCTTACCTGTGAGAAAATTATTTGCAGATAGTAGATAGTATAGCAAAAAGTCGTCTATCTGTATTGCTCCTTAGTAATTAACAATTGTCTCTAGCTTTGGACTCGAATCCGTTTGTCTTCGATTGCGCTGAACCTCTCATTTTATGATTCGATTATGGGACGACACGACCATTTGCTGTTGTTCTTTAGAAAGACTCGCAAAGTCGTCGTTATGATATGCACAGATGGCTTTGAATTCAAGATCCATTATCTTCTTTGGAATACCTTGTTCATATGGTAGTAATTTAGCTGTGTGTTCAGTTAAGAAAAATGAGCCCATGTTTGATATGTTGAAGACTCCTGCTTTGCAGTCTTTAGCTGCACGCGCCACCAGAGATTGCGTGAATTTATAAGCGCCCAATATGTCTATTTGGTATGCTATGACTGCATCTAAAATAATGAGGTTCCCATCTTTTGCTTCCCTATTCACTGATATTCCTCTACGAGTTAACGAGTCTGTGACTCTTTGAAATGAATCATACGTAGTGGCTAAAAATACAATTTCATTTCTCTCAAGTGCTTCTTTAATGGCTTGAGAGTAAATCTGCCTGAAGGTTGGCAGGTCAGGATATATCATAGCGTCGTGATCATGAAAGTGACACTGACGTATCGCTTCAATTAAAGCATATGACCCCGACATATTTTCACGATTTCTACCGCTTCTTTACATTTTATTATCAGTATGGTGAACTCGCGGAGTCATTGTTGGTATTAATTTCACTTGCGTCTAGATGTTTCTAGGATGTTTGTGATGCGGCAGTGATGTCTTGGTTGCTGCGGCTCCTATGACTCTATTGTGATTTTCATACAAGAACCGGACATCGGACTTCTCAAGTAAATGAAATCTATCTTTAGTGTAAGCACATAGAGCAGTCAGTAAGAAACCATGTTGTTTGTCGCATATTTTCTCATGATGATTAATTCTACCGTCATTCCTGAATCAAAAAATAGATTCGTCTCTCCAAGCATACACAAGCCTTTTAGCCCACCTTCTTCTTTCAACCGCTGCACCTTATTAATGAGGTTTTTGATTGCGTGTTGAAGGTCATTTGCCATCTAGTGTATACCATTCTCGAAGTGTGCGAAGTGAAATCCTGCCTTCTAATTCCATTTTGGCTAAAACAACATCGTTCCATTCCTTCGCAATCTTCTCCCGAATTGCGTCTATTGGTATGGCATCGGTCACAATCATATCATCTTCATCATTCATAAGACCAACTTTGAGGAATTCTAAACCTTGCTCAATCATCTCAATAGGTGAATCATAAACAATGAGGATATATTCAAATGGAATTGTTCTGGCTTGGGCAGATATTTTCATAAAGGATCTATTTCTCTAAGCAGGTCATTGGCAGCAAAAGGTTTCCTTATAATGGCCTTGACACCTTCGCTTCTAGAAGGAAACACCTTTTTGAATTCTTCTGGATCTATTTCAGAAGCAGAAAGAAAGGATGCAGTTAACGGAGGGTCGATCTCCTTCATTTTCCTGTGGATCGAAAACCCGTTAAGGCCTGGCATCCTAATGTCTAGGATTGCCAAGTCATACAAGTTTGGCTTAAACGAGTTGATTCCGTCTTGAGGCGAATCATAATCATCGACTTTGAACCCTCTAACCTCTAATCCTCGTTTGAGATCATAAACAATATTTGTTTCATCGTCGACCAAGAGAACCATATAGCGGTCTTTCGAAGCGCCAGTGGATTTTCTCCCAGATTGTAATGAAGAGTCTTTAATTATTATTGCAGCATTATGAGTATCTGTTCACTTGCTCTTGAAGGTAAGTCTGGAATGCGATTATTAGCGATTAAAACACCTATATGTGAAGAGTCAACGCACATGCATAGCCTTCTGAGAGCGGAATTATCTTGCCAATTCTGTCTCGGATTCCACCGAATAGGGTTTGCATGTAAAATACGCAAAAATACTATCAGTAGAATAAGGGATAACCAAGTTAACTAATACGTAATAGACTGAAGTCCCATCTACTACAATACTGAGAGAGAGCTACATCGTGGCAACAATATCCAGGAAAGAAGAACAAAAACAACGGGAACAACAGCAGCAAGGCAACAAGGGCTATTGGCAGAATGAACTTGACTCGCTTGGAATAGCTCCAAAACAAAAGAATGAAACTATCGATGATGAAGAACTTGAAAACCTAGCTCATATTATCAAACAGGCATTGTTTAAGGATTATAAAGTAGCATACAGCCAAAAAGGCAATTCTCATAAACGAGAAGCACAGTCGACTGTTGCTGTGGATGATTATGATATTAGAAAATTCATTTTATATTTGCCATCTTGATAATACCTAATTATCCAGCTGAACACCACCAAACCCTCATCAAAGTTGTCCTTTTATTACCATGTGAGTTCAAGACGATATATTTTCGCTGATGAAAGGAATTGTAGTGGTCAGACCTGGTAATCCAAAAATTCTACAATTTAGTGCGCTTCCTACACCAGAATAGCGTCATGATTGGATTTTGATTCGAGTAAAAGCATTTGGACTAAACCGTTCGGATATGTATACAAGACAGGGATATTCTCCTGACCCCAAATTTCCTAAGATACTTGGCATAAGGGGTGTAGGCATAGTTGAAGCTGCACCTCCAGATACAGGTATTATGGTTGTCAGCCTGTTACAGCATTAATGGGTGGGATGGGTCGTCAAAAATACGATGGTAGCTATGCTGAGTATAAGCTGGTTCCAGCTAAGCAAATTCTTCCCTTGAAGAAGGATAACAAGGATGATACCTAAATAATCATTCAGGGGAGACTCTAGCTGCAATTCCAGAGACCTTCCTTACCGCATATCAATCGCTAGTCGAAGCTATGGAAGTAAAATCTGGACAGACTATGCTAGTTCGCTGTGGCACTTCTTCGGCGGGAATGGCAGCTATCTCTATTGCCAAGAAGCTAGGTCTAACTGTTGTTGCCACCGCTCGAAACAAGAACAAAATAGATGCAATTCGCAATAACGGTGCCGAGTATGTCATTGTAGATAATAGACAAATTGCTTCAGAATTAAAACAGCAATTATCTAGAGATGATGACAACAGTGCTGATGGAGTAAGTTGGTTTTTTTGCAGTTGATAGGAACAGTAACGCTGCTAGAATCCATGCAGCCTGGCGCACCCAAAGGAACAGTCTGCAATACTGGTATCCTTGGAAATGAATGGGTAATGAAAAATTTCATGCCTAATCATGCTATTAATTTCATTATGACTAATCAGTTCCATTACTGATATGTTGAAGGATCGTTCTATTTGTATAAGTAAATGCTGAGGATAGTAGTAATAGTTGATGCACGAAGATAGAGCACATGTCACTCAAAGTAACGAAATCAAACATCTGCATCATTGGAATGCTGGTAGGAATAGGACTTATTGGCTTACTTCCGCTAGTTGCTGAGTACAGTCGGTATTAACCTATTGCATTCCTTTCTTTTTCCTCCTGCCTCCTCATTCTTAGTTAGCATATGTTTTCTAGATTTACACAAACTAGAGCACCATTAGTCAGCACATCTGAGACCAGGGATTGATTCTATTTCTTATATAATGCTAACGAGCCTTGGACGCTGTTTATTTACAAAGCAGCGCAATAACTCTGGGTAAATATCCTCCATTATCGGAAGCAAGATCAGCAATTTCTGTCCAAGATAACTTTAGATTCGGTAAAGCTTATTCTGTAATTTCTCAGCACGTCCATACCTAATAGACTTGGATAACGCTCCTGATCAACTTTGGCAATATTACTTTGCCGGAGAAACTTGACAGGCTTAACATCGACTGATTCTATCCCCTCACCAAAATAGAAATGGCATGAATCTGCCAAGTATGACTCAGCTGAACCACCAATACCTAGCGAATTTTGGTATTTTGTCAACTTTGAGTAATCTACTTTCATTTGTCGAGCATCAAATTCATTTATTGTGGTAATAGCAGTTCCTGTGTCTACAACTAGGAGGATGTCTTTAACAACTTCAAGTTGGTCACAAATAAATTTTGCAAATATAAATGGTAACCATCCAGTTATGAGACGTCCCTCGATACTCACACTTTGTCCTTAGCTTGAAGAGAACTTCTGGCAAAATAAATTTAGTGTTCAAAATCTTTCTTCGTCCGTCCCCCAGATCATGACTGTATGCTTGATTGTTGGATATGGTCGCAGGACTAATGATGTGCGTGCAATACCGGCACACAAACCGATGCTCTTGAACCCTTTTTTCTTTAGAAAGAAATTATTGTAATTTTTAGCTGAATCCTAAGTGACGTCAGATCTAAACGTCTTCTCTATTTATGCTTTCAAGTTATATCTTATGCTAGTTACATTAGACATGTAGGAAAAAATAGGGCTATGCCCTGTGGAATTGTTGTAGTTGTTGTTGCTGTGCATTCCCATACGATGTCCAAGCGTTCAATATGTTATTGTTGAAGTCTGTTACTGCATCTACTGTTCTTTTGTAGATGTTTGCATGCTCTCTTGCAGAGTCCATTGCGGTCACTCCTAGTTGGTTGAAAACGCCAACGGAACGAATAATACTATTTGTTATTTCTGTAGATTGATTTGCAAGTACTTCTGATACTTGCGAGGCTTGAGGAAAGTTTGGGTCATGCACGATAAACTGTTTGTGACTGGCAAATGCAGTTTGAATCATACTTCTTACTGTCTGGATATTGTCTACCTGTAGATTGGATAATGATTGAGCAAACTGAGGCTGAACCTTTGCTACCTCGTCAACTATGCGCAAAGTATTATCTCTCACTATATCACTGACATCATTCGCTTTGGATGTAGTTGTTGTTATTGTTGTTACTTCGTCTCTTGTTGTTTTTTTATCTGACATATTATATAGATGTCCGTCTACCTATATAACTCTTGGTAATCATTGGTATGAATTACCATACGATGGCATTAATAGACATTTTTCCAGTACATGACCTGTAATATGACCATCGAATATTGAGAGAAACACTCAAAGCCAAGAAAATCATCCAAAGTGCAATAAGGTCATATAAAGACCAAAAAACTCAACAATAGATCACTCTTCAGATGTTCTTAAAAGTCATGATAATTTTTGTCTTGTCTTCCTCTCAAGTTCATAAAAATGGTAATCAGGCTGGTGACCACTACTCTTAGAATGACATTCATATATTTCATCTAACTCTACAATTGTGTCTGCAGATGCTTCGAAACTGCAATGCATGCAGGTAGCTTTTATCATCAAAAGAAATCGCCGAGTTATGTGATATAGGGTTTTCTATGACCAAGACTGCACATACTTTGACAAGCACAGGACTCTAAATCAAAGCACTAGAAGCTTTTGCGTCCATGAATGCTCGTCAGAGGAAATCAATTATTCTCCCCTCTCGGAAGCGAGATAACCGAGGGAATTGACTAACGGACAGACGTATTCTTTTACATATCGGAGAACAGACCATTCCTCCCTCCCAAAGAAAGTGACAATCGACTTTGTCTTGTCTAAAATCGACGAGTATGGAAATGAGATATCTGAAGAGCTAAAGCGGGCAATGATAGAAATCTCTGTTTGGTATGGAGGTTCAACTGCGCTGGAGGCTAGCGAAGGACGTTATATCAACAAAGAAGGTGTCAGGAAGGCAGAGAAGCTTCTTGATTAGGGGTCGGTGCATATTTAATTCTTGAATGATTCATGCCTTGCTCGCAGACGTTGCAATATCTCATGTTCGGAACCTAGGCTTTTCATTGGAGTTGAGCGCATTCGCATTCGCTGATGCTTCTAATAGCTCTTTGAATGTTTTCGATTCCATCCTGATCTGCTGCGTTAACATCGTAAACTGGTCCGGTGTAAAGTCTCTGACTTCTATTAATTTCGCCCAAATACACCAATTGACATATCTTTCGAGATGAGAAAGAACATCTGGGGGAACTTGCCAGCCAATTTTGGCTGCAACGTCATTGCAGAGTTGCTCAAAGGTAACACCCGTGCATTGGTTCCATACTGCCACGTCTGACTTGCCTACTCTGTAGGAAACATTATCCTCGTTCACTAGTACGATGGAACCATCTGGTCTGTTTTGAACTGTTCCTTTTTTGGATAGGCGGCCAAGTATCATGGCATAACAACTATCTTGCCCGTGCTTTAACCCTGCCCCTACCCTAGTACGAATTATAGTCCCGGTCAATTCCTCACTTTTCTGTTTCAAAGCAAGCCCTCTCTGTGAATCCAGTAATAAGATACCCTGTCTGCCCCTATCCAATACGTTTCGGTGCCTCCATCGACAACTATTTCTCTGGAATCCTCGAATTTTACATTGTGTATATGTAGTTATATTTTTTCTCCTGTATCAAGCCGAATCATGACTTCTCCGTTTTTGTTCATGCTTGATTTCAAAGCCTCATAATTTGCCATAGGCTAAATGATGTTCATTCGTTATTGACATTTGATCGTACAGCGTGCCTGCATATTCTTAAACCTTGACATCGCCAACTACTCAGCAACTATCCTTATGGGTGGTTCTAGAAACTTCAACTACGGAAATGTGAACATAAAAAGTATCAATATTGGAGGCACAAACGTCCAAAATTGTGTACAGGTATTGTAATCTCAAGAGAGATCTTTGCGGTAAACGCGCACGTTCTCGCTCATCTTTACTTAGCGTCCGCATCATCGCTCTTTCTTCTAGACAGTATCATAAAGTCAGAATCGATTTGCTTGCTTATCTGCTTGCATACCTCAATAGTAGTGTCTTCAAACGTCTTGCATGCCCTTAACATGCGGACACGAAGTTTGTCCATTGATACTATTTGCATTCTCATGATATTTAATCAAATAACTTCACTTATCGCAAGGTCTAGACATCAAAACGATGTTGACAAACAAATTCACATACTTCATGCAATCAATTCAGCACTTCCAAAGCCACTTCGGCTGCAAATGCCATCCCTGATCACAAACGACCATTTTAGTAGGGCGCTAGATATCATAGAAGATAGAATATTGCCTCATGTTGATATTGCGACTAATACTATCCTGGCATCGCATTACAAAAAATAGCATAAATAAAACTGAAGCTCCAGTCCTCCTTATATAGCTGAATCGCATATATATTTTTGTTAATACAGTAAGAAACCATATTCCGTTTCTTGTTTATAGTAATGCAATCTTCAATTGTATGTTGTACATGTGATAGCGGTCGTCAGGTCACAGACCTAGAATCTAGTGAGATAATCTGTGACAATTGCGGCAGGGTATCGCCAGATAAAGCAATAGAAAGCCGCGCAGAATGGAGAACTTTTGATTCTGAGAATAACAGCAGGCAAAGAGTAGGATCACCTAGTTCGCTAGCATTCCACGACATGGGATTATCCACAATAATCGGCAAAGTAAACAAGGATTCTGCAGGACGTAATCTGGACGCATCTATGAATTATAGGATGCAAAGGTTAAGGACTTGGGATGCCAGAACTAGAGCCCAAGCCGGAGGTCATAGGAACTTAATGCAAGCTTTTAGCGAGCTTGAAAGGTTAAAGGACAAACTCGGTTTGTCAGATGCAATAGTGCAAAAAACAGCTTACATTTACAGGAAAGCGCAAGAAAGGCGACTAGTACGAGGTAGGACGGTAACTTCCATAATTGCCGCAGCAACTTACATCGCATGCAGAGAGCTGGGAGCTGCAAGAACACTCCGTGATCTCACTGAAATTACAAATGTAACACGTAAGATGCTTACACGTAGTTATAGGTTAATTGTTCTTGAACTTGACATAAAAGTGCCATCAATAAACCCCATGAAATGCATTATGAAGATAGCAAATAAGGCTAAACTAAGTGAGAAAACCCAACGAGTGGCAATGTCTACAATGAATGACACGATCAATAAAGAAATATCTGCTGGGAAGGATCCTATGGGTCTTGCAGCAGCAGTCCTTTACCTATCCTGCCTAACCGTTGGTGAGGCTACAACTCAGAGGGAAATAGCTCTGGCGGCAGGAGTAACGGAAGTGACCATTAGAAATAGGTTCAAAGACTTGAAGACCAAAGATCCCTTGAGTGCGATGATGATGCAGGAGATGTTGTTGTAGGTGCCAATGTTGATGTTAAAATGCAAAAGCTGCGGGGAGGTATTTCCTGGGGTATATTTGCCTGAAGAAAGTACTGACAACTTTAAATTGTCTGTCACAAGTTCTGACACGTCTCACGCCTGTTCAAGAGGACACAAAAATGAGTACATTACAGAAGAATATATGGATTGGTCCTAACTAGTAGGTATATTAGATTTTCTATCTACTCAGAAGTAGAACCCTTTCTAAAATAACTAATAATAGAGCGCGCCCAGGGGACCTCGACAAAAAACCTTAGAAACGAGATCAGTGCAGTTAGAAGGCAGGCCAAGAGTTACCGTGCTTTTAGAATCGTCAGATATTTCAATGCTCTAAAACATGAGCACGCTAAAAAGCGTTCCAAGAATCCTATTTTAGGAGTTATATCATAGCGGGCCGGTTGGGATTTGATAAAAATTCATTGGAATCCAAATGCCAGGATTTCCGTGTTATTACTGGGATGTATTCTCACGTGCAGAATGATTTGAGCTAAGAACCTTCAAATAAATAGCTCAAATAATGTGAAAGATCGTCTACTAATTTTGCCTTGTCAACCTCAGTCTGAAGACATGTGCTAGTCGTTGAGCTTTTCTAGAATCGAATACTGATTTCAAATTCGGCTTAAAATATAATAGTAGTATAACCTGGATTTCAGGACGTCTATCCATAAACCTTTACATTTATTGCTCGTTCATCTATCCGATTACCATCCCTTTCACTTGCAAATCCCACGTTTCTTAAATGGTTATCACCTACCGTGACACTATGGCACGATATGAGGGTACAAGGTCGCATTTGCTGACTCCATTTGCATCTACTAACAGAGATATTTCTACTGTCATATTTAGCTCTAGATAATTGATATTTTCAATGGATCTTACCTAGAAACCATTGTTCCTCACATCATACACTCTTCTCAATCGTTGCAGCGACTTGACATTATAGCTAAGATATTCCGCCATTGAAGCCGACAGATTATTCAACTTGCAATACCTTCATCAGAGCATATGCCTATCAACAAAGATGATTTTGATAAGGGCCGTAGCGACGAACCAATTATAAGCAAAATTCAAAAATTTCTTGAATCAAACAAAGATAAGGCGTTCACAGAAGAAGAGATCATAGAACACCTATACCTGGGTCACATCGCATGGCCAGGCGACACTATTGCTTTCCGTAGTGCAGTGCTCGTCTTGGGATATGCAGAAAAGATCGAATTAAAATATATCAATACTGGCGCCGGAACAATGGCTTACTTTAGGGCAAAATCATGATATGCAATTCCTTGATTGCTGTCCTATTTTGGTCCTAGACCACCGCATTGGTCTAGTTAACTGCAGAGAACCACAATGAAGATTAGCTAACTTCTGTAACTTCATGATATGTGATTAAGATTTTTTCTTGATGAAATCTTCTTTCGAGCTCGAGCTTATAATTAGGCAGATCCCGTTCAAGGGTAGAAGGTTGTCTGCTAGTTATTACGTAAAAGCTTAGAATCTTTTCTGTTTTCTTAACACCTTCTTTGTTGATATAGCGTCCTTCGCTAGCCTCCAGCGCAGTTGAACCTCCATACCTATCTGAGATTTCTAACATTGCCTTTCTAAGCTCTTCCTCAGATATTTCATTTCCATCTTTATCTATTTTAGACAAGATAAAGTCTATCCTTACTTTCTTAGGAAGGGGCAAAAATCAGTTCTCTCTCCAATGCGTAATACAATATGTATAGCCATCCTTTAATCTATTTGCTTGACTGTCACACTTGCATGAGATGTATTGATAATTGAGTCCCTCTGGCCAATTTTCACTGAAGCAAATACCCTTAGTGTTTGATTTAAAGTCTTGCACCTGTCCATGGTACTTCCAGCCTTGGTCCTAGAAAACCTATTCTTCATAGACACTATAAAGGATATAATTCAGAAGAGGTTAAAAACTAACTAGGAACAACTCGGTTAGTGTCATGAATGCTCCTGTTTTTGACTCTTATAATGTTCTTATGCATTCCTTCATTTCATAAATGGGTTAGGTAATTCTTGGAGCACCCATCTGAGCAGAACTCCAAAACGCCTATGGCAGAGCTTGAATATAATACACCCTCGGTAAGGTTTTGAAATTCTTTGCCGCATGATTTGCATACTTTTATCATTCTTATTTTGAGATTCTTATTAAAGCATAAAAGCCTTGGGTCTTTTTTGCATCGCTTGTTGCAGAGAATAGGCAGTACTATATATCGCTGTATGGACACGATAATGGCGAGAAGGATTTTCATTGGCTACAATTAGATTGTACAAGAGAAACTCAACTTTTGTTGAAT
>JBJMEA010000116.1:0-98829 GCA_045809625.1 Nitrososphaera sp.
CAGGGGGTACTAATGCAACAACAGCAGGAGGTACTAATGCAACAACAGCAGGAGGTACTAATGCAACAACAGCAGGAGGTACTAATGCAACAACAGCAGGAGGTACTAATGCAACAACAGCAGGAGGTACTAATGCAACAATCCCAGAATTTAGTACAGTAGCTGTAGTCGTGCTAGCTATTGCAATTATTGGGATCATCATAGCAACCACAAGACAGGGCAGATTCAGTTTCGGCCAAAGAATGTAAAAGACTTTTTTCCCACATTCTTCTTTTTATTAGTTGAAAACCTTACCGAAAGGTGTTAGCTTTTTCCAAGATGGGGCCTTCGGAGGGATTTGAACCCTCCTCAAGCGGTCTCTGCCAATAGTTGTAAAATTGGCCACAGCCGCCTATACTAACCAGGCTATACTACGAAGGCCAGCCAGCACATTTGCAACAACTACAGTATATAATCGTTCGACCTTCATTTATTTGAAAGAATGCCGAGTCTGACAGTTTCAATTCCTAGATTCTCAAGTCGCTCTGCAAGACCGTTAAGCCCTATTGAGTCACCGGCTAAGTGACCCATTACTACAAGATTGCCCTCCAATTTTTCTTCTCTCATTTTTATTAACTCACCATAATCTATATGCAGGTAGATGACGGTAGAGACACCAGACTGAAAATATGCCTTAGCAATATTGAAGCCACCGTTGGTGCCTGCGGCCACCACTAAAGCCCAATGACCTGCTTTGTTGTTCTGATTTCCAAACCTTACCCGTACCTTGGTTATAGCACGACGGAATTCTGGAATCTTGCTAATGGACTTGACAATATCCGATACATAATCGGTCTTGCCAGCCTTGATTGCCCGAAATATAACCTGCCGCATGTATTCATCACATGGCTGATGGATATTGACAAGCGGCATACTAAGTGCCTGGGCAGCTCCAATAACATCGCTATAGATATCAGCATGGCTACGGGTCTCTATTCGCTCCTTTAGCTTCTCAACTGCGTTTCTTGCGATTTTCTTTGGAACACCATGCTCTACCATATAGTCAATGTGCCTATCAAATACCTTGTAAAAATTGACTGCAGTAGTACCAATTGGGTGATGAGCAATTACTGCATCACACCCAAGCTGTTTTGCTAGAAGCAGCTCTGCGGCTCCAATGTCTATTCCGATCAGCACTTTGTGTATATTCTTACCTTTTATGTGCACGGCGCTGTCGGCTGGCATTTTCTTCCACCCAGCAAGCTCAAGCCCTTCTTTCATTACTCTATTGGTATCTATTACGGCCACCACGACTACTACCAATTCCTGTAGTGAAAAATTTAAATCTGATCTACAAGCCAATACCAAAACCATCATGAGCTGCTCAGACGAGCACGTTTCACACTCTATGCAAGACAACCTGATCCAGATCACATCACAGCTAAGAACAAAACTGCAGAAGGCTAAGTACGGAGTGTACAACCACTCTGCAGTAGAGCTTTGCCACTGGACAAAAAAGTCGTTTGCTGACGGAGGTAACTGCTATAAACACAAGTTCTATGGCATTTCTACTCACCAGTGCATGGAGATGACCCCTACTGCAATGAATTGTGAAAACAGGTGCATTTACTGCTGGCGTCCAACTGAGTTCTATGATACATTGCAGATGCCAGAAGAGCTAGTTGATGAGCCTGACGTCATGGTTGAACAATTGATGGCTGAGCGAAAGAAGCTCATAAATGGTTTTTATGGCAACCCTAAGAACAATAAGAAAAAGCTTGATGAATCGCTACTGCCAGCCCATTATGCAATTTCGTTATCAGGCGAACCAACGATGTACCCTAAGTTGCCACAGCTAATAAAATACTTAGGTTCACTCAAGGCAACTAAATCGATCTTTCTGGTAACAAACGGCCAAGAGCCGGATATGCTAAGAAGACTGGCTTCTGAAGACGCACTGCCTACTCAGATTTACCTATCTACCAATGCGTCAAATAAAAAAATGTTTTATCAAATAAACCGGCCACGTCATCGCAATGCATGGGAGCGTTGGTTGGAGAGCCTGAAGTTACTTGCAACCCTCGATACCAGAACCGTACTTCGAATGACTATGATAAAGGGATATAATGACAAATACAATTTCGTTAGAGAATTTGCAGATATGATGTTGCAAGGCAACCCACACTTTATTGAGCTGAAATCTTATATGCATATTGGCATGTCTACGCAGCGGTTAGAGCAAGACCACATGCTGGAAATGGATGAAATAAGGAGCTTTGCAACAAACCTGTGTGCCAAGATGGATTCATTTAAGATAATGGATGAAAGCGAGATTTCAAGGATAGTAGTACTGCAAAATAAAGTGCGCTATGTCGATAGATGGATCAAGGAGTATTTTCAACAAAATATTCCTTAGATACTTGGGAAAAGGGCAAGCATTTTATCAATATGTATTATAATATAGATTTCTAATACCACAACAAATAAAAATTCTGTACAGACTCCTATTAACCCCTTTGTTTCTATGAATAACAGCAGGAAGAATGGCTTTAGTTTAGCCTGTAAATGTTTTCAATACAGGAAGAATAATCAAATACAAATTGTTGAGTTGCCCTCAGAGCATATTCCGCAGGATATCATTGCACTTGCTACATAGGCTGCGCGTTCCGCCTGATTATTACATCATCAAAGCTTTAGGTACCATTCAACAAATTTTTCAAGTGCTCTTTTGCGGTGCGAATATTCATTCTTACTCTTCTTTAGCTCTGCAAATGAAAGGTCTATGTCATCAGGTATAAATATGGGATCATAGCCCCAACCACCCTCTGTTATCCTCTCAGATATCCTACCGTTAACTCTGCCGTCAGATATTGAGACGGTTCTTCCATTACAGAAGGCAATCAAGGAACGGAAGCAGGCAGACCGATTGGTCGACCCACCCAGCAATTTTAGTATACCTTCATTTCCAATAGTTCGGAATACAAATGAAGAATACTGGCCCGGAAAGCCGCCAAGGCTATCAATAAACAAGCCATCATCTTCGACTAGTACAGGACTTCTTATTTTTGCAAATGCGGCTTTTGCCTTCTCGTTTGCTATTTCATCAAGCGAGTCTGATTGGATTTCAACAAGTTGGATATGCAAAAAGTTGATAGATATATTTTGAGTTGATAGTATTGATTGGATTTCAAGAAATTTATTTTGGTTTGCACTTACAAAGGTAATGTTTTCTATGATCTAGGTCATCCTCGCATATCTTCCGCGTTGCTCTATATTTCTTACGTTTTCTAGAATTTTATCTGTCTTCTTGCTACCTGCAATACTAGCATAACCTTTCACAAAGCAAGGAAAGGCATTTCTGATTGATATGTGCGCACTCGTAAATACTTCCTTTATAAGTCTGATGTCAGTTGCCTTGTCTTCAGTTCGCTCAGAGTAATAGGAAAGGCCAAAATCTAAGAGGATCAGCGTCTCGTTTATTAGAAAATTTGAAGTTGTTAGATCGCCGTGGATAATATTGCTTGCATGGAGCAGCGCTGTACAGCAACCTATTTCGTAGCAGATGTCAGGAGTTAGCGTGTCTTTTGCGTTTTGCCCTTGAACAAACTCCATTATTATTTCAGCTTTAGTAGGATCCACAAAATATACAAAAGGAGTCATGACCCCTGCTAATTTGGCAATAGAAATGAAACCTGCTTCATGTATTGTCCTGTGCTTTCTGATTGTTGAATCTAGCTCTGGATGTCGGTAGGACTTGGGGGAGCGAACTTTGGAAACCGCCTTCGTGCCATCCCACTCTATAATATAGATATCGGCCTCTGCTCCCCTTTTTATCAACAATGGCTGCAATAGTAATATAGGCTCTGCATTGAAGATAAAAATGTGGTGAGTTTTGAGCCAGGACCTGGTGAAAAAGTGCTTCGGGATGAAGATTGCTCCGAGGACAAGCTCAGAAGTGGTATTCTAGTGCTGACTGACCATCGACTGGTATTTCAACGGACACAAGGCAGAATAGCAACCCTTTCAAAAAAAGAGACTGAGGTTGTACTTGACATACCACTTGATAGAATATCATCAGTCAGATCTGAAGGATTTCTTGTTAAAAAACTGGTGATAGTGGTAGGAGCAGATCAGATCTACAAGTTTGGTGTGTTTAACACGGGCAAATGGGAGCGTCAGATAAATCAGATCATTAACGGCGCCAGCTGACATCGACAGTATCAAGCCGCCACGACTGTTGCACAGTCGACTCATCAACTGAGACATTCTTTTTGGTGGCCACATATTCTTGCAATGCAGTCCATCCGATCTGAGCGCCATTGTCGCCCGCGAACTTGATTGGACAGACTAACAATTTGGCATCCTGCCGACTGCATATACTGTCAAGCATCTGAGCAAGCCTCTTATTCGCTGCAACTCCACCTACAATCATCATTTCCTTTTTTCCAGTAAATGAAAGGGCCCGCTCGACCGCCTCTGCCAAGATTGCAAATGCTGTTTCCTGCAGAGAATAACAAGTATCTGCTAACCCAGCATTGCATAAAGCAAGCTTGGTTGCTGCAGTTAGCAGTCCGGAGAACGAGACATCATTTCCTTTAACAATATACGGCAGAGGCAGGTATTTTCCGGCTGACTGGCTTGCCAATTTTTCGATCTTGTCGCCGCAAGGAGACGCAAAGCCAAGAGCCCTGCCAAACTGGTCGAGCAATTGTCCGACTGTGATGTCAAGTGTTTCTCCAAATACACGCCAGCGACTATTGGAAAATGCAAGTATCATGGTATGACCGCCTGACACCAGCAGTACAAGAGGGTCAGAGGCTCCTGTTAGCATTGCTCCAAGCTCCAGATGACCAAGCGCATGATTGACAGGTACAAGTGGTTTCCTATAAAATCCTGCAATTGTCCTTGCTATTACTGCACCAACGCGCAAACATGGTCCAAGACCTGGTCCAGCAGAGTATCCAACAATGTCTATGTCTTTAATTGTAACATTGGCTGATCTTAGAGCATTTCTTAGAACACCTGGCGACATCTCCATGTGATGACGTGATGCTTCGCGTGGATGTATACCGCTTCCTTCAGGTGCTTTGTAGACATCACGTACATCAGAGATGATCTTGCCTACTGAATCGACTACAGAACAACCAAATGTATGCGCAGTGCTTTCGATTCCAATGCACAGCATTGTTATTGTATCATCCTCTGCTTGTTGCTGACACGATCTTAATCACATCACCATTTTTCAGCTGATGGGCGGCAGAGATTCTCTGTTTTGTTCTTGCGTCAACTGCATATAGAAAACCCTTTGCCAGATCGGCATGTACTGCTTCTGCGAGATCCTTGATGTTTGAGCTTTGAGGCAGAAGCCAGACATCAGGTAGAATATTCCCCTTTTTGTCTGTGAGTTTAAACTCATCCTCTACAGGATATACCGCCACCATGCGAAGTAGTTTAAAGCATACAATATTGATAACTTCCTGAACCCCAGTAGAACCATACTTTTGCATAAACAGCTTGACAATGTCAAGGGCCTTTTGTTGCTGAGCATTTAGCAGCGCTCCAGGCTTGACATCAAATGAAGCATCTCCAGGCAGGTAATGCAAAATTCCTTTTTTAGATGCCTTTCTCAATAACATCTCAGCTTCTGATGCGCAGGGAATAAGCTCAAGACCGCCAGCTCTCATCTTCTCAATATTATCATTTGCTGATGGGAGATCCGCTTTGTTGGCTGCTATCACAAAGGGTTTGGCTCTTGTTCGTAGTACTTTGCAAAATAGAAGTATATCATCTTGACTCCATGTCACAGGCTTTTTGAGATATAATCCTGATGCTTGTACCGCATCAGCGATCATCTGTTCGCGGATTGCAAGACCAGATAATCGCTTTGCTAGAAGCTGTTCCAGCTTTTGACCTTGGCTCTCAGCTTCCCTTGCAGTTTTGCTCCAGTCTCTTCCAACAATTGAGCCAAGCCAGAGATCAAATTCTTTCTCTACAAACTGGATATCAAATACAGGATCTCCAGTTCCAGCTCGAAGAGGTCTACCGTTGCCATCTGTAGAACCAGAAGCGTCTATGATGTGTATGAGAGCATCAGCCTGTCTTGCATCATCAAGGAACTTATTGCCAAGTCCCTTACCTGCATGAGCCCCGGGCACAAGACCAGCTATGTCTACCAACTTGACAGGAATGAACCTATTGCCATCTATACATACAGAATGAACTGGGTTATCCTGTACACCAAATTCTCGGCAGACACATTTTGTTCGAGCATATGCTACACCTACATTGGGCTCTATTGTTGTAAATGGATAATTTGCTACGGGAACAGCAAGGTCAGTGGCAGCATTAAAGAAAGTAGATTTTCCCACATTGGCCTTGCCAATCAAGCCTATTATCATGTAGCAGCTAGATTCGGGTCATCTTCCATTAATGTCTTCTTTTGAAATCTAATAAGACGCAGGTCTGCTAATAATATGATACTTGAACAAGTATGCAGTCCGGTTGATCAACAAGCTAAGGCTCAAGAAGCATCCAGAAGGAGGGTACTTCAAGCAAACATACACTGCAGACACAATAGTAAACATTTCAGGATATGACAAACCACGATACATTTCAACAGCGATCTATTACATGTTAGTTGACAACCAATTTTCAGCTTTTCACAGAGTTAAATCCGATGAATTATGGCATCACTACATAGGAGGATCACTAACATTGTATGCGATAGTTAAGGGAAAATTGTTAAAGATCAAAATGGGGAAGAATAAGGATGAAATGCCCCAGGTTGCTATAAAAGCAAATACCTGGTTTGCCGCCTCACTTCAACACAAGAAGTCATACTGCTTGCTCGGCTGCACTGTATCACCTGGATTTGATTATAATGACTGGGAGCTCGGTAAGAGAAATGAGCTTATCAAAATGTATCCTCAACACAAGGCAATCATTGAAAGATATACTTCTGCCATTGTTTAATAGTCTCAAGCTTAATTCTAATTGCGTTGCCTAACATAACTACTCCAAGACCTGCAGCAGTGTGCATAGTAAGCGGAGGACTTGATTCAGTATGTTATGCCGCTTCACTTGCAGCAAATGAAGGTTATGATTTGCATATATTGACATTTGCATATGGCCAGCGAGCAGAACGGGAAATTGAGCGTTCTCGCTACTTTGCCAAAGTACTGAATGCAAAAGACCATAAGGTAGCAGACATGGGCTTTATGAAATCGCTTTATAACAAGAGCAATGCGTTGACAGATAATGGACAAAAGTTGTCACAAGAATTTTCACAGAGCTTAGTCGTTCCCATACGCAATGCAGTGTTTCTGACAATAGCTACTGCGTGGGCTTTTAGTATAAATGCAAAGGTTGTTGCATATGGGGCGCACATAGGGGATACTCTACATTACTCCGACTGCCGACCTGTCTTCGTCACGACAATGAGTGAAGCCCTTAATATGGCAGAGTCAGACAGCATCCAGTCAGGTTTGCGGCAGCAAATAATGATACTGTCACCTGCTATAACAGGACTTGATAAATCTGCTTTGGCCAAGAAAGGCTACAAGATTTTGGGTGACAAGATATTTCATACGTGGAGTTGCTACTCTGACGGCATTAAAGTGGATAGAGATTATTTACACTGTGGTCAATGCGAATCGTGTATAAATAGGAAAAATGCATTTAACACTGCTCAAATAAAGGACAAGACTCAATATGCAACAAAGGAACAATATGCCAGGCACAATTACGACAAAAGTGAATGAAATTTTCACAAGCATTGAAGGAGAGGGCATACTTTTTGGCACAAAAACGATGTTTGTAAGGCTGGCAGGCTGTCCATTTAAGTGCCACTGGTGCGATACACCTTACGCCCTTCCTATGGACAGCGGGGTTGACTATTCCATTGAGGAGGTAAAGAGGATTATCTCAAAGAACCTTCAGCCAAATACATACAAGATCAATTTCACAGGTGGCGAACCACTGGTGCAGTATGAAGCAGTCATAGAGCTAGCAAAATTCGCGAGTCAAAAAGGGTTGAGAGTATACCTAGAGTCGTCTTGCTATGACGCTAAGAGGTTTGCCAAGGTCTTGCCATATATCAACATATGTAAGGTCGAGATTAAGCTGAGAGATTCCAAAATAGTAGACGAAAATCAGTACAGCAACCTCCTAAAAAATGAGCACGAGTGTCTAAGGCATGCAATTAACAGCAACAAAACTACCTATATCAAAGTAGTAGTAACAAATTCCTCAAACCTTATCGAATTCAAGGATATAGTACGTGAAGTGTTCAACGTTGCCCAGCCTTCAGAGCTAGCAGGATTTATAATACAGCCAAGTTATACAGTTGACGAGCCAACATTGGATGTGCTTTTTGGCTTTTATGATGCCGTTTACCCTATATACGATCAGGTACGCGTTATACCACAACTGCACAAGATTATAGGAGCTAGATAAAAGGAAAAAAATGTCAACAGACAAGAAAAGTATCGATAGAAAAAAGATTGCCAAGATTATCAGACAATTATTAATAGAGCTTGGTGAGAATCCCGACAGAGAAGGTCTTGCAGGTACTCCAAATAGAATAGCTGACACGTATGAAGAGATATTCAGAGGCTATAGGATGGATGCCCAGCTAGACGTCAGTTTTTCAGAAGAAACAGAGGCCGTTATTGCAAAGGATATACAATTCTACAGCATGTGCGAGCACCATATGTTGCCATTCTTTGGAAGAATACATGTTGCATATATTCCATCCGGCAAAGTATTTGGTGTATCCAAATTGGTTAGGCTAGTTGAAAAGTATTCCCGCCGACTCCAAATACAAGAGCGGCTAACAAAACAAATAGCGGACGAACTCGTGCAGATGGGGGTAAAGGGAGCGCTAGTGATAGCAGAAGGCGAACACCTTTGTATGAAAATGCGGGGCGTTCGCAATGATAGTTCCATTACTACTATAGCACACCGCGGAGTAATAGAAAAAAAGGAAGTCCGCGAGCAGGTCATGGCGCTTATTTATAACCCCAAATCTGAAATATCTAGGATATAGGGGCGCCTTCTTCTTTTATAAGAATAAGTATCACTAACCTTGTGGGACCTGTCATCCATACATGATGTTGCCATACACTCTCACTATGCGAGATATTAGTTGCTGTCAACCAAGTATTGAATATCACGTTACAACTATCTACTTCAGTTGCACTTAACTGGGAGAAAATTAGGACTTCTCACGGATGTCTTCATGCAATTGTCGATATCATATATGTACTCTGGGAATGACTTTGCAAAAATATTTACATAGCATCACGAGTAAAATTCTATGGTAAACAGCAGACGACAGACTCATATATAGACTGCATAGTGTGTGGCCACAGGTACAACTCACGGTTGTCGGCCTGCCCTCAGTGCCTTGTCCAAAACAGTTTGGTTTCTGTGCCTATACTACCAAGCAAAAAAAATACCACTATACGCAGGGTGGTAATAGGCGCTATAGTCACCACAATTGTTTTTGCAGGCATCATCTTTCTTTCACCTATTGTTACTGAGTTTATAATCCATCAAAAGGACAACCCAGCGATTACAATCCTGCAACCTTCGAGCCAGCAGCCGAGTACAGTGCCCCGCGAAGAGATGGTACAGCATGTACTTGACAGGATAAACAAAGATAGGTCCGATTTCGGCTTGCCTCCAGTCGAACTGAGCTCAAACCAAGCTGCACAGATACATGCAGAGGATGTTTTTAGAACTAAACAGATATCCCACTGGACTACAAAGGGTGAAAAACCTTACATGACATATACCCAATATGATGGTAAAGGAAGTGTGCAACAAAATGTCGCTATTGCGGGTTTCAGCTCAGAACAATATGAGCAATGCACCACGAACGTACTAGTAAAATGTGAAAAGATAAAGCCACTATCCACTATTGATCAGCTGCAAGACGAGATGATGTACAATGACAAAGGGTGTTGCAACGATGGCCACAGGAACAATATTCTAGATCCACATCACACTCATGTGAGCATTGGCATAGTGTATGACCAGTACTACCTGGCATTAGTTCAGAATTTCGAGAATAACTATGGCCTTGACATAAACGTCGACGATAGCGAAATTGAGATCTCGGGCCAACTTTTGGAGGGTCAGCTTGACCATATTGCCATCTATTATGATGAAATGCCTACTCGGGCAGTATATGAAGAGAACAAGAATTTATTGTCCTACTCTGCAGGTAAGCTTGTAGCAGTTGTAGTTAAGCCGCTGCCTCCAGGATATTATTATCAATCGCAGGGAGATTACAGAATAATTGAAGCCGATAGGTGGAATGTTCAGACAAATTCTGTTAATATAATGTTTGATCTTGCAGATGTGGTAGACAAGGATGGCACCTATACTCTATTTACACAGATCAAGGATGGCGAAGAGATGTTTGATGCTACATCGCATTCAGTTTTTGTCAATTCAGAAGAAGATAATTAGCATATTGAAAATGTATAAACTATTAGCCTTCAATTTCTTTGAACTGCATCTCCTAGCGATTAATTCGCAATCCTTAGTGCTATGATAGAAATAAAGTCATTTGCAACGGGTGAGTAGCGAGTACCATTATAAGTTTAACTTTTGCCTATATAATGATCTCAGGAGTAGCAGGAGCGCGCTCATAATCATCCAACACATTTAGAATGTAGGCCGTAACACCTATGCAAACCAAGTTGATCGGGTTGCATTATCTTATAAGTTGACAATAATACTAATAATATCATCGTCAAAGAGCATCATCTATAGAACCCATTTCTGTATGTATTAGAAGCCTTCCTCACAAGCATCATAATCATCATTCTCATCATAGCTGCATTCTTACTTCCACAAATCAGGCATTATAGTCTCTATAATATTGGAATAAAAAACATCACATCGTGTCATTTTCCTTTTATTAGTAGACGGTGTGCAATTTAAGTGAATAGACTTGGCCATCAGCCCCCCAATGCACTCTGAGGGTCAAGAGCTTGCCAATCATCAAGCATATAAAATAATATTGAATAGTTACCAATGCTAAACCCATCGCAATGGGGCTGCAAAGTAGAAATGACTGGCAAACCACCTTTGCTTTCTGCCAACTTCCTGAGCCTTTTTATCTCGTAACCTCTTATATGGGGCACCCCGCCACTAGATTTGACTTGAATGAACCAGCACACATTGCCAGATGTAGCTATTATATCAGCAGGTCCCCTGCTTCCCTTGGACAAAGATATGTTCCAGCCTATAGACTTTAAATAAAGAGCTACTACATATTCGGCCTCTCGTCCAAACCTGCTCCAAGAATACAAAGCAAGTTTCTCTTTCATCAAGTACCCATATAGCTCTTTTTGGCAGCAATTTTTTACCTTAGACTCAACAAGATACTTATGTGACATAAAGATCGTAAGTGCCTGTAATCCATATGACCAGTAATTATGCTAATATGAAGGTGGGACGGTGGGACATAACTGATCTCGTTAAGGATCCCTCAAGTGGTGAATTTTCTCAATTTTTAGGATCAATTGAAGAGCAAGTTATGCAATTTGAAGAAAGCAGAAAGATCCTGCGCCCGGATATTTCTCATGAAGAATTTGAGCGCCTTATCCTCATGCTTGAGAGTATCTCTGAAAAAGTATCAATTGCAAGCAGCTATGCATATCTGAGATACTATGCGGATACATCTTCAAACGAGGCATCTGCATTAGTTATCAAGATGGAAAAACTAGCGTCAGAAGTAAGCAACAGGATACTATTTTTTGACTTATGGTTCAAAAAAGAGATCGATCATGATAACGCAAACAGATTAATCAATGCCATTTCAGTCATGTATCGTGAACATCTGCGCCATAAGCGCCTGGTCGCCAAGTATTCACTCAGCGAGCAGGAGGAAAAAATAATCAACACTCTAGAAGTTACTGGCAGCAGAGCCCTTATCAAGATATACGATAAGATGACAAGTGGTTTTGAATTTACTGCCAAGCTTCGACATGGCAGGAAAACGATAATGAAAAGATTTGACAACAAGGAAAAATTAATGTCGCTGGTCAGAAGCCCAGATTCAACTAGAAGAGAAGCTGCATACAAATCATTATTGCAAGTCTATAAAAGGAACAGCGGAGTGCTGGGCGAGATTTACCAGAACATCATCATGCAGTGGCGCGACGAGGCAATCTTGATGCGCGGCTATAGATCACCAATCTCTGTACGTAATATAGCCAACAACCTTGACGATATAACAGTAGAGGCATTATTAGCAACATGTAGGAAAAACGTATCGATATTTCATGAATATTTTGTAGAAAAATCAAAGATGCTAGGCATGAAAAAATTACACAGATATCATCTGTATGCCCCTATTTCAAAGAAAGCATCAGACAGCAAAAAGTTCACCTATGGCAAGGCAGTTGAAACTGTACTGAATAGCTTTGAGAACTTTGATCCTCAGTTTCGTAGCCTGGCTGAGCGAGTGTTTGCAGAGCAACATGTTGACTCTGAAATAAGGAAGGCAAAACGGGGCGGCGCGTTTTGCTATAGCGTCACGCCAAACCTGACACCTTATATTCTCCTAAACTTTGATGGACTTTCAAGGGATGTATCGACTCTTGCCCACGAATTTGGTCATGCAATACACAGTCTGCTCGCATCTGAGATACCATTAATGGTTTTCCATGCACCTCTACCGCTTGCAGAAACTGCTTCAGTTTTTGCTGAGATGCTACTCAACGAAAAGCTAGCAGAGCAAATGTCGAAAAAGGAACAAAGAATTTTGCTAGCAGAGCAAATAGACAACCTTTATGCCACAATAATCCGCCAAGCGTATTTTACGCTTTTTGAAATTGACGCACATAAAGCGATAGGAGAGAAAAATGCCACCATTGACGAAGTGGCGAAGATATACATCGACAATCTCAGAGAGCAATTTGGCAGTTCGGTGACAATATCTTCAGATTTTGAATGGGAATGGGTATACATCCCTCATTTTTATCATACGCCATTTTACACTTACGCCTATTCGTTTGGCAACTTACTTGTCCTTTCTCTTTACAGGCAGTATAAGCTTAAAGGTAAAGAATCCTTTGTACCCAAATATTTTAAGATATTGTCTGCAGGTGGGTCAAGGAAACCAGAGGAGCTTTTAATAGAAGCAGGCATTGACATTTCTAGGGAAGAATTTTGGCAGCAGGGGTTTGACTATGTGCAAGAAATGATACAGCAGATGAAGTCACTTGCTGCGTGATGATGTTGCTTTAATCATAGTCATAGCGGGATCGATGTCTGCAGGTGTCTTATTATATAGAACTGGCAGGTAATTGAATGAATCATGTTCGCTGTATGACTTGGTGCTCTACTTTAACAAAGACAAGTTGAAAATTCTCTACAAACAAGAGACAAAGAGAGAAGCATTTGCAGAAAATGAAATTAGGATGAATCGTGTAATCTCAGATAGAGGCTAAGAATGCATAATTTAAGCCTCGGTTGCAGTAGTATCCATCCTTGCCTCTCCTTCACCTTCTTCTGCGGTTGTAGCAGCTGTTATAGATCCTTCGATTACCACTTCTCGTCCTTCTTCTCCTTGAGGTAAAACCATAGAAGACTGTATTTCAGGATATAATTGTGTTATCATTGCAGGCGTATTGGCCCTTATCCAATCAGCCATAGCCCTTTCCTCCGCCAAGTTTTGAGTTAATACAGGTACAGCATCTCCTGCATTCATCAATTGTGTGAGCTGAAGCAAAGTGTCATACATTGTGACTTCTGCATTCTCTATAACTAGGTCTTCCTTTGCTGATTTTATTTGCTGTTCTGCAGAGGTCATTGACTTCTTTAAGATATTGGCAAGAGTTTTTGGAGGCTCTAGAACAGGGAGTTGCCCAGAATCATTGGTTGGTCTTGCTCCAAGATTTTTGATTAATTGCTTTAGCCTATTTTGTTGTTCTCTTGTCACCTCTAAATGTTGTTGAAGTTGTTGTTTTGCATCTTCTAACTGTACTTCTTTTATTCTTGATTGAAGTCTAGATACTGCCGCGTTTTCAAAAGATAGAGTCTCATTTAGATATTGAGCTAGTTTCTCTTCAAGCGTTAGTCGTCTAGCACTTTGTCTGTTGCTATTTTTTGCTCTTCTTGTTTTCTTCTGTCTTTTACTCTTTGTCGATTTACTGATCCTCTTGCGAGCCAATTCTATTTGAACAAGACACTCCATTTGTATTAATCATTCAAGAATAAAATACTAGTAAATAATTTAACTTTAGCAGAAACTATCTTATTGTATGATAGTTTTTCTCTTGGAAGACCACTCGGCTCTGTAAAGAAGTTTTTCTAGAACCACGATAGCCATTTTGCCAAAAGGATTATGCAAAAAAGAGATGATCGCCTGCAAGAAGATAGTAAACAATTCTAGCCCAAACTACTAACTTTTCGTCTTAAACTGCCAATAACCAATCAGAACCATGCTTGAGTACTTGTCGAACCTAGAGAATTAAATTTACCTACCAGTCATATTGTAGTGAATAGTGGTGCTCTGCCAATAGATACAAACATTAATGCATCATCTTTCAAATGGACAATTGCAGAGATGCACAGAATGCATATCACAAGAAGGTGTACATGATCTTACACTCGAATCATATGGCTCATGTGCAGAAAACCTGCCCACATATGATTTGACTTTAAGCATCCGTTGCATCTAAAATTGCCTTTGCCTGCTTGTAGTGAACTGCATCTACCATCTTGCCATCAAGTCTTACTGCTCCGCTTCCGGTACCCTCGGTCATTGCATGACTAAGTGCTTGTATCACTTTTCTTGCCCATTCGACTTCATTCTTACTCGGGCGGAAGACTTTGTGTACTGGCTCTATTTGGCTTGGATGTATTAAGCTCTTACCAGAGTATCCAAGGCGTCTTGCCATTGTCGCGTCTCTTACTAGGCCATCGACGTCATCGATCTTTTGCCAGATTGCATCGATTGCATATACACCTGCTGCTCTTGCATCAACTGGAATCTTTGCACGGGCATAAGAATAGCCTCCAGAGTCATGCTCATCGTAGTCAAGCCGCATGTCATAGAGAAAATCAAAGACACCGAAAACTAGAGCCTTTATTTGCTCGTGAGCACTTGCAATCAAGTATGAATTTACAACCCCTCTTGCAGTTTCGATTGAAGGTATTAATGCAATCTTGTCAGTCTTTCTTTCTCTTTCAAGCATGACTATATCCCTTTTGATCTCGAGTATCTCATGAGCATCATTGACCTTTGGCACCACTATACCATCTATCCCCTTTTGGAAAACAGCTTTAAGATCATGACTTATAAGTCCCGACTCAGGCGAGTTAGTCCTCACATAGATATGGCTTCCATACTCCTGCCGTCGCACAAGCAATGTTTCTGCTACTATACTACGCGCTGCGTCCTTTTCGTTGTCTGGCACCGAGTCTTCTAAGTCAAAGCAGATTATGTCTGCTTCGAGTGTCTTTGCTTTCTCCACAAAGCGTACGCTATTGCCGGGAACGAAAATCAGACTGCGAAACATAATAAGAAGAGGAAAATAAAAGCCAGTCTTTATAGGTTCTGAGGAGTTGTCAATATCTTGCCGAACTGTTGAGCGTTTGCCATCATTACATGGCCCTCTACCATGTTGCTAAATGGCAAAATGGTATCAATAACTGGTTTGATTTTGCCCTTACTGACCCAATACATCACGTCTTCAAGTTCTGCCTTAGTGCCTTGGGTGGAACCAAGCAGGTTAGTACCCTTAAAGAACAGGAATCTTAGGTCAATAGTTGAATCATATCCGGTAGTTGCACCTGTAGCAACGAGTGAGCCGCCCATTTTGAGCAGCGCAACTTCTTGCGGAAACACAGATTTGCCAATATGTTCAAAGACTACATCAACACCAGATTGACCCATCTTTTTTGTTATTTCGCGTACTTTCTTGTACCAATCGGCTTCTCGGTGGTTGACTGTATAATCTGCTCCAAGATCCATGCACTTGTCCATCTTATCCTTGTTGCCTGCAGTAGCAATGACAGTGCAATTGTACAATTTAGCAATCTGAATGCCAACCATGCCAACTCCCGAACCTCCACCCATGATAAGCACAACTTGGCCTGGCTTGATCTTAGCACGCCCTACTAGCATGTGCCAAGATGTCATGCCAACCATAGAAACTGCTGCCGCATCATTAAATGCAACGTTGTCTGCAATCTTGACGACATTGACCTCTGGCAGGTGGGTATACTGAGCGAACCCTCCCCAAAGTGGGCCTGTCTGGAATCCCCAGATAGTCCTTTCGCTGCAGTCGTACTCCCTACCAGAAGTGCATTCATAGCACACCCTGCAACTCATGTTAGAATGCGAAACTACCCTATCGCCAACCTTAATTTTTTGTACATCAGGGCCAATTTCAACGACTGTTCCTCCCACATCACTTCCAGAAATATGGGGAAGTGGAGTCTTGACGGGATCACCCCATATAGCCCAAAGATCATTATAGTTGTAAGCTGCGGCCTCAACCTTTATCAAAACTTCATTAGACCTTATCTTTGGAACATCAATATCTTCAATTTTCACAATCTGTGTTGGATCCTTATTGTATTCTCTAAATACTGCTGCCTTCACAGAGCAGAAAGCACGCTTCACACTTTAAATAGTTAACTCATGCTCGAAATGTTGAGTATATAGATTAGCTGAGCGTTTAGCGCCTTTCAAATCGAAATTCTTTCTTTGGCTGATTGATACGCAACAACAATTGCTTCAATTCGTCATCAGTTAGCGGGCGAGTGATCCTGCCGGAAGAGGCGGCACTGATAAGGTAATTCTCAACAGTCAGCGCAAGATCAGGCTTGACAAGCCGAATATTCATCAGCCGCTGACGTGCCTGAGGATCGAGCACCACTTGCAAAACCCGCTGGCGCATCGCCGCAGCCTCGGCTTCGCGTCTTCGTATCTCTTCATCATTCGGTTGTGAGGGTTGTGAGACCGACATACTCTTAAGCGTAACGTTGTAGCTGAGGCATGGTCTTGACAAGATCTTTATGGATTTCAGTAGCCAGCCTATCCATCTTTTTCATACCTTCACTTGAAATTATCCTACCCTTATGCTGTATCTTTACAATGTATCCAGATGTTTCTAGTTGATGAAGTGCATTACGAATAATGGCACCACTAGAATCCCGATGGTGAGCAAGATTGTATCCGCTCTTTTTCCTGCCGCCGTAGGCAACTTTTAAGTCGGCGACTCCAAGAGGACCATGGAGATAAATTTTCCTAAGTATAGAAGCGCATCGGACGTACCACCAATCTTTGCTCTGAGGGATTCTTTGTACATGCGGGCCTGTTTTGACAAACTGCGACCAAGTCGGGGGATCTATTTTTTTATCCTTCTTCAGATGATCAGCCAGTTTGGCTATCAGCTTGTCAGCAGGTACATCGTAAACCTTGGCCATATAGCACCGAAAATTTCCTTAGCCCTTATAAATCCTTATTCATATCAAGATTTTGTGATAGGTGTGACCGCACTTTAGACAGGTAATCCTCACAGCTCTTGTTTTTGCCCTACCAATCCTAACTCGAGAGCTACGACCAGGCACTATAAAGGATTTGCACCTTTTGCAGTAAAGCTGCCTTACGTCATATGGCAGGCGTATACGCTGATGCATTGCTATCCTTTTGGCTTGCTGAGCCTGTTTTGCAGCTAGACGATCATCCTTCTCACGCAAGGCACTTTCTACAAGCCCATCAATGTGTTCCCTTGCAATTTGCTTAACTATCTGCCTCTTCTTATTCAACGCGTATGCCAAAGTATGTTCACATGGCTTTGATAAGCCTTAGTAACTGTTATCTAATTTGAAAAACCAGTTAATTTTATTGTCAGCACTTGACGAACTTGAAGAACTTGCGAAAAATTACGCAAGGTTGAGACAACAGCACAATGCCAGTGAAAGTGACAGCGCTGAAGTTGCCCGTTTAGCGATCAGGATCGTCGATTCGATATCATCTGCTTCCTTTTCTCTTCCTCTTGAAAAAGATCCATTATCCAGCGAGGGAGCAACTACCTACATATACCAAAATAATGCGACATATCCTGCAATATTTGATCTTGTTTCGGAGATCCTTCACCTAGACGTACCAATAGAGATTGGCAGGGTGAAATTTGGGCCAGGTGAAATTTTGGTGACCACCCAAGATAAAAGAGAGGCAGACGTCGAGCTTGAATTATCTACAAAAGAGATGCAAAAGCTAGTCAATGCAAGAAGGGCAGAAATATTTACCAAGTATGCTGGCGCCTCTCGTTAATATAAGCCACAGCAGGCACCAATTAGTACGATAACGCTTATTATCGCAGAGGCTGCACTTGAGACAATCCCAGACGAGATCGCAGGTCATGCTGCAGTAAGAAACCACTCTCACAGGCGGCAGATGAGATCATCAGAAATTCTGCTTGATAGAAGTTATCATCACGCGGCTATGAAGCGCTTGCCAGATAGCCTGAAGCGAGGCAGGCCCGATATTGTCCATTTTGCATTAATGGAAGCTCTATCAACGCCTCTTTTTATGAATATGGGGCTAAAGGTCTATGTTCATACTACAAACGACAGGATAATCTCTATTGCAGATAATCTGCGTCTACCCAAGTCATATTTCCGTTTTGAAGGGTTGATGGTGAGTCTGTTCAGAGACAAGGTAATCAAAAGCAATGAAGGAAGTATTTTAATGAAGCTATCATATGGGTCGTTTTCAGATCTGATTGACCTGATCAAGCCCGATCTGGTCATTGGCTTATCAACGGTTGGCATCCAAAGCAAAGCGCAAAAAGTAGCAGAGAATGCCCAAGGAGCAGCAGATCGTTGCAGCATTGTAGTAGGAGGCTTTGCGAAGGGTCACTTTTCAGAAAGGGTCACTAGATCACTAGGACCTATGTATTCTATCAGCAATATTGCGCTTGAAGCACATGTGGTGATCGCAAGGATATTGTATGAGTGTGAAAAGTTACTTGAAAAAGGCATCAACCATAAAGGCAATGAAGAGCGCCGTTAGATAAGGGCTTGAAAATTTGAATACAATCCACGAAGCTTTCTCGCTTGGCTTGATTAGCAGCCAGAAAGACAATGCAATCATAGTTACACCAAAGGCACTTGCAGTAACTAAATAGATCATACCAAATTGGTTGAAAAAGAAAGGAAGCACACTGAATACCACCATCATCAATGTAGTGCCAGCAATTATCCGGACAGACAACTTCTCTGAGGAAACGACTGGAAGCATAGGTACTGCAGCTTTAGTATAGTCCTTTTTGACATGTAATGCAAGGCTCCAGATGTGAGTTGGAATCCACAGGAAAACGAGCCCGGCCATCACAAGACCTATTTCAATATTTTGAGTAGTTACAGCAATATATCCTATCAGTGCAGGTGCCCCGCCTGAAAAGCCACCAAGTATGATGTTTGACTGGCTTCTTCGCTTGAGCCATTTGCTGTAAACAATGATATTGTCAAAGAGACCAAAGGCCATCAAACCAAATGCCCAAATATTGATAAACCAGCTGCAGGCAAGCGAAATTGCTGCCAATATCAGCCCGAAGATCAGGGCTTTCCTTGGTGATATCCGTCCCGATGGTATTGGCCGGTTCTTGGTCCGCTCCATAATTGCGTCAATATCGCGGTCGTTGTAGCCAGTAAGAGTATCAGCAGCAGCTGACCCGGCGGCGACGCCACCCAGTAGGAGCATCCAGGTCATCAGAGTTATAGGAGTATCGAATAGAAACGAAGCTGTAAGTGCTGCCCCAAATGCCGTAAATACCAGCAGATACCAGATCTTAGGCTTTGTAAGCTCATAATAATCCTTGAGTTTGGAGCCAACAGTTATCTGGCGAGGTATTGTCAATTGCTCGGCGTCAAGATTAAAGTGAAATTACTGCTTATTTATATCTTCAAGCTTTCCTTCGCTATTTTGCGATTGAAGTCGGATATGCCAGCTCGCGGCTTGTCTTGCGCATCTCAATGAATGTCTCTGTCTTTTGGACTCCCTCGACACGTCCAATCTTTTCTGAAATTAATTGATGCATTTCATCAAGAGAATGTGCATTCATTGTGACCAGAATATCGAATCTCCCAGTAACTTCAGCCACTTCTCTTACTTCAGGGATTCTAAACAATTCATTGAGAACATTATCTCTTAGTTTGGAGTCCATGTTAATGCCAGTGAGAGCCTTTACGCTGAAGCCAAGCGCTTCATCATTTATGATAATTGTAAATTTCTTGATAAGACCACCTTTTACTAAACGCTTTATTCTACTATAGACTACTGATGAATTGACGTTGATTTTCTTAGAGAGTTTTGGAACAGATATACTAGCATCTTTTGAAAGCTCGCTTAAGATTTTGATGTCTAAATCGTCAATTCTTCTCATTTAAAATTCAATTAGATCATAAGGTTAGGGATTAATAAACGTATAAAGTATTATCAAACTACCCGATCAATTACTAATTTTAGCAATAATACTTTCCAAAAATTTGATAATCGATACACAAGTTTTAGCCACCGAATTTATGCTACACACATGCCGCAAGGAATCGTGCTCTCAGATTTTGCAATAATATAGATATACTTCACGCAGTCATCTATGCTTTTTTTGTAGAGAATATCCGCACACTGGATATTTTAACATGATGACAAGAGAATGATAGAAGCAGAGAAGAACAGTAAAGGGAGTGACCAGAATTACTAATAAAATTTCCTTAGAGTTAAATCAAATGATTGTGGAGTCTTCTATGTCCTTTTCACAATTGCAAATAAGATGAACATAAGCAAACAGGATATAGATGATATACTTTAAGGAGAGCTTCCCATAATAATCAATTAAACGACAAATTTATAGACTTCTAAAAAATATACACAGGAAACAAAGAACAAGGAGTTTATACTTTGTATCAAAGAATAGATATGAAAAAAGTGAGGCATGCAATGCCATAGTTCACGAATGCATTAACTGAGCTTATAGTAAAAGCCTTCCGTTATGGAAGAGAAATGGCACTTAGGAAGATGATTATGTTAAATAGCTCCTAGGCTAGCACAATATGAAACATCCGAATAAATTGTAAATGATCCACCGCGCGCTTTGCTTCAGCCTTAACTCATTTCTGCCACATTCTTGGTATTGAATGGGGAAAGCTCACGAAGCTCCTTTATAATACTTGACAGAATATCAACTGCCCTGTCGGCGTCATGTTGTGTGTTGTGCATTCCGAGGCTGAGCCGAAGCGAGCCAGTAATTTCTTCATATGAGAATCCCATTGCCTTTAGCACATGAGAGGGCTTTTGCTTCTTAACGGAGCATGCAGATCCTGTAGATGCAGCAATTCCATTTTCATCAAGTTTAATTATTAGATCTTCTCCATTTACTCCAAAAAATGTAAAGTGTGCGTTGTTTGCAATCCTCTCTGTGCTCAAACCATTCAGTCGTGACCGCGGTATTTCCTTTAGCACCCGATCAACTACATAATTGCGCAGACCTGTCACATAGTCTTGGTATTGCTTCATCCTATTGCTAGCAAGCTCACATGCCTTGCCAAAACCAACAATGCCTGGTACATTCTCAGTGCCTGACCGCAGATACCATTCTTGTCCTCCACCATGGATTATAGGCAATACTTTTGTGTTTGATTTAATGTAGAGCGCCCCTACTCCCTTAGGTCCATTTATCTTATGAGATGAAAGAGACATCATGTCCGCTCCTGAATTCTTGACGTTTAATGACAGTTTTCCTGCAGCCTGTACCGCATCAGTATGAAAAAGTGCGCCAGCTCTATGTGCAATTTCTGCAAGCTCCTTAACGGGTTGGATTGTGCCGACCTCATTATTTGCATACATAATGCTTACAAGTGCTACATCCTCTGAAATCACATTTCTCAGGTCAGAGGGTCTAACAAATCCCTCGTGTGTCACTGGAAGCAGCGTAATAACAAAGCCCCGATCTTCTAGATCTTTGCATGGCTCAAGTACTGCCTCATGTTCTATACTACTTGTAATTATGATATTCTTTTCAGGCATTTTACTTTTGATATGCATCGCTGTGCCCTTGAGAGCAAGGTTATTTGCTTCAGTCCCTCCGGATGTAAATGTTATCTCATGAGGAGATGACGCACCTATCATCTCTCCGACTCTTTTTCTTGCAACATTGATTGCTCTAGTTGTTTCTCTACCAAATTTGTGTATAGAGGAGGGGTTACCATATTGTTCCTTTAGATACGGTAGCATTTCCGCAATCACTTCATCTGCAACTGATGTTGATGCCGCAGTATCCAGATAAATGTATGAGTAATGTTGGTCGTCAGTCATACCTAACTCACTAAGGTTGCCCCAGATAGATATGTTGCTTTTGAAATAAAGCACTAAATAGTACAATAAACGATAGGGAGTCTACGACGCAACAACAGAAATTTGGCGATTTTGTAGATAGATATGAAGGCGAAATGATGCGGGCAAAGACTCTGACAATCTTGTATGCAAGAGATAAGACGTGGGAGAAGGATTAATTTTTATAAATATCGAGAGAAGTAGACTCTTGTCTCTAGGCACTTCCCGATTTGCTAGATAGTCTTGGTTCTCGGGGTTTTTGGAGGTTTTACTTCAAGCACTTTAACCTCAAGTTATGTGTTACACGCCCAAATTAAAAGAAGATGTAAACATAGACTAGGTTCTTCACTTTGCTTTGGCTGCCATCTTCAAGTCGAGAGCTAAGGGGTTCCATTCAAATGATACGAAGGTCAATTACATGCGTCAACTCAGGAACACTAGACCTATACAGGATGAATTAGAGCTTGGAATTATTCTCAACGCTCTGGTTGTTATTAGAACTATCTATAACCACCAGATTACCCGTCTTATAGCCTGTTATATCAATTGAAACGAACTTGAATGTAAGATCCTTAAGATTGCTGTCCAAGATTGCAAGCTTCTCCAGATCAAACATCTTGTGCAATTCGTCTCTGCCAACTTCAATCCTTGCAAGGTCACCATGGTCCCTTACGCGAACCTGCCTGACGCCAAAAATGTTCTTGACTATTATCTCTGCATTCTCAATCCTTTGCAATCTTTCATATGTGACCTCGCTCCCTGTCGGTATCCTGGAGGCGAGACATGCGTTGGAAGGCTTGTCACAAACGGAGAGCTTAAAACTTTTTGCGATTTTACGTATTTCTGTCTTTCTGATGCCAAGCTCTATCATAGGGCTTCGCACTCCATTTTCACGAAGAGCTCTAATGCCAGGCCTATAGTCCGTCAAATCGTCCATATTTGATCCATCTACAATGAGTGATATGCCTGCCCTTCGTGCTTCCTCTACAAGGTGTTGTCCAAGCTCTGTTCTGCAATAGTAGCACCGCATGGTATCATTTTTTATAAAGTAGGGGTTTTCAAGCTCATTATAATCAATTACTTTGTGCGTGATGCCTATCTCGCTTGCAACTCTACGCGCTGCGGCAAGTTCTTCCTCTGCTAGCGTCTTATAATCAGCAGTTATGGCAATAGCGCCTGTGCCAAGTGCTTTTTTTGCAGCTAGTGCTACTACAGCACTATCTACTCCACCAGAAAGCGCGACTATTGCCCTATTATGTGCGTTCATTACGAACCAGTCTATCAGTTTGTTAAAGATTTCCATTTATAATACCCCCAGATTTTTTATTACCTCTGTCTTAACCTGATCCATCGCATTTTTGACAGGCATTTTACATTGTCTTGCAATGACCCTGATGTCTTCAAATTCAGGTTTAACATTTGTTATTCTTCCAGACGAATCCTTGACAATCTTGACATGCACATCAAGGACTTTGTTGTTAATATTAACTGGCATAGTCAAGATAGTTCTAGGCAGAACAATTCGCTCTATTTCCTGCACCCTAGCACCAAGTGTCCCTGATTCTTCGAACAGTAACTCAAGCACCCGGTTTAACTGCTCATTTTCTGATATAATCCTAATGAGATAGGTCGGCCGACTCTTTTTAGTAGTGCCTGAAATGACAGTCACATCCTTGGCGACTTCAGATATTTGCTCTACAAGATTACCTATTAGCTCACCTGATGCATCATCGATGTTTGTTTCGACCAAATAGACTGCGTCCTTAGTGGTTTCATAGATAGTCCCCGATGTGCCTATCGCTACACGAACCACGTTGGGAAAACCTTTGAACTTTTTCATACCGGCACCGTAGCCAATTTTCTCAGGTGCAATACTGGGATAGTAGTTGACACCACCTTGCGCCAAATTGACGAGCATTGCTGCGCCAGTAGGTGTTGTCAATTCATCTTCAACTTGTCCGCCCATCAGAACGAATCCTTTATTCTTGAAAATTTCAAGGATTACACTGGCAGGATTTGGGATAGTGCCGTGGGAAAACCGGATCATGCCACCACCAATTGATACTTTAGTAGAATATATTGTAGAGTCTAAAAGACTGAGATCTTGCAATGCCACAGCACATCCAACAAGGTCTGCAAAAGTATCAATGTTTGAAGCTTCGTGGAGATGTACATTGTCGAAATTCTGGCCGTGAATAGTAGCCTCAGCAGAAATTATCGTTTTGAGAGAATTTAATGCAAATGTCTTGGCACTATGCTCAAGTCCTACAGAATTGCAACATCTTTCAAGTACGGAATACATTTCTGTACCCTTGCGCGTGAGTACTTTATCTTTACATTTAATTTGCAATTGGGTGGCGGAAAAACTATGGGATAGCACTTTGACAAAATGAGCATCGATTATCCTGCTTTCCTTGACAAAGTTCTGGCAAGCAAAGATTGCATCAATGACTTTGGTCTTGTTAGCACCAGCATCCACTAAGCTGGACATTAGCATATCGCCAGCAATTCCAGCCAGTTGAGAATCTATGATTGCAATTCTTGGCATAGCCATGCAGCTTGTGCTTTTGCTTTATATCACGTTTACGCTTTTATTGTTTTATACCCCCAAAGTCATAGTCAGATGGAATATTTTCAGGAGGCGTACCATATGCAAGAACGATCTCTTTGAGCGATTCTATCGGTATTGTCCTATAATCACCTTCAAATTTCTCCCCATTGACATATGCTGTCACTGACATATTAGACACCGAATTAAACAACGCCGTTGAATTAGAAGTCTGCTTCCAAATGTCAAGGAACTGCCCCAAGGTGAATTGTCTTGTTTCAGGTGCTTCAACATGTATGACACCATCCTCACTGTGAGTATGAAGCCAGTATAGGCATGAAGGAGAGGAAAGTATTCCGATCTGGGAAGGGATTTGCTGCTGTACGCCGTTAACAAATATGTCCAGATGTGAATGAATATGATAGTGAAACTGCTCAGACTTATGACATTCTATTCCACTTATTGCCATTGCAGTAGGTGCCTGGTATAAAACAGCTCCAGCGATAATAGCTACGGCGACAACAATGATGACAGGTATCACGATCATCATATATTTTCTTTTTCTACGACGATCCACAGCAAAGTAGCTCTCATCTCTTCTTTTATTTGACAATTTGTTACTGATTTGATATGTTGATTAATTTAAAGTTGATCCAGCCCAATCACAATTTATATAAGTAATCCCTAAGCTGCAAGTTCAGCTATGACAATTACTATAATCGGATCTGGAAAGGTAGGCGCGTCAGCTGCCCTTAATTGTGGGCTGAGGGAGCTTGATAGAGACATACTGCTGCTTGACATAGTACAGGGCCTCCCTCAAGGAGAAGCAATGGACATCAATCACCAGTTGTCAGAGAGGGGCTACGACCCCATAGTACGTGGGTCAAACAATTACGAAGATCTGCGAGACTCAGAGTATGTGGTACTTGTTGCAGGTGTTGGGAGAAAGCCAGGCATGACGAGAATGGATCTCCTCAAAATAAATGCAAGCATTGTCAAGGATGTAGTGTCCAAAGTTGCTCTTTACGCAAATAATGCGACTATAATAGTAGTTACAAATCCACTTGATCCGATGACTTACTTTACGCTCAAGACTCTAAGAGCAAAAAGGAACAAGGTTATGGGAATGGGAGGGATGTTAGATTTATCTAGATTCAAAAGCTTTATTCAAGATGCAACAAATATTTCACGCAGTTCGATTCAAGCTATGGTAATAAGCGAGCACGGCGAAAACATGCTACCGCTCACAAGGTTCGCTTCTATAGGAGGTATACCGCTTCAAGAGTTCATCTCAAAGGACAAAGCAATGGAGATCTTTGAAAAGACAAGAAAGATTGCAGCAGAGGTCATTGCTTTAAAGGGAGCAACTGTTTATGCACCAGGCAATGCAATTGCGACTATGCTCGAATCTACTATAAGGGACAAAAAACTGGTAATTCCAGTCTCAACATTCCTTGAAGGCGAATATGGATTTCATGATATATGCATAGGTGTCCCAGCAATAATTGGTTCAGGTGGTGTAGAGCAGATAATTGAGCTCAAGCTAGACAGTTTCGAGCAGGACATTTTCAACAAGGGTGTTGTAAGCGTGAAGGAAGCGATCAAAGCGCTTCCACTTTAAACCCTTTTATTTTCTTGTTGTTGATAGCTGACACAAGGTTGGATCTGCATACAATTCTAGAAGAATTTGCAAGTGGAGGCCTTACGCTATCGGAGGTAAAGAAGGAGATTGCCATCCATGCAGTCGAACAGCTTGACAATATTGCCAAGCTCGATGTCAACAGGGAAATAAGGAGAGGAGGGACGCCAGAGATCATTTTTTCGGAGAGCAAAGAATACAAAGATATAATCAAGATAGCTACTGCGATTGTTAGACGTAAGGGTCAAGTCATAATCAGCAGGATAAAGAAGGGGGAACTATCAAGAGTAGCGGGTACACTACGTAGAAAGGGTCTTTCTGTAGAAATTGGCAGGAATAGCACAACAATGCTTGCCTCAGAAAAGTCATTTGCTTACAAAATGGCTGATGCAAAAATAGGAATAATGTCGGCAGGAACCTCAGACATTGGTGTCGCAGAGGAGGCACGGATTGTTTCCAAGGCAATGGGCTGCGAGGCGATTACAAGTTATGACGTAGGTGTTGCAGGGATTCATCGTATCTTCCCAGCTCTTAAAGATATGTTCAAACAAGAGATAGGCGCTATAGTAGTCGTTGCAGGAATGGAAGGTGCACTTGCTTCAGTTGTAGCATCAATGGTGGATATACCTGTTATAGGGGTGCCAACTTCAATAGGCTATGGCTTTGGCGCAAAAGGCATAGGAGCATTGGCGTCTATGCTCCAAAGCTGCACACTTGGGTTGACAGTCGTAAACATTGATAATGGCATAGGAGCTGGCGCTTATGCTGCAATGATAGCTAAGCGAACGACTAATAGAAAATGAACTATTATGCTTTTTACAGTTGGTATTATTACAATACACAGATTATTCCAATTTCAACCAATAGTACTACTACAATAGACGATCAAAGTGTATCTCTAATCCATAGTGACATAGCAGATTATCTTATTACGGCGAGATAATCTATTTGCTCTTAACGCAACGCGACTATGGCTAACAAGATATCTTCAATATAGATTCAAAAACGAGGTGCTATACACATATGCTACGCGACAGGGCATATCATAACCTATTGCATTATTTGATCTGTACAATGATATGATTTTCTTTTATGAGACGAAGCACACTGTACAGCCTCCTACTGGCTTGGTGAAATTAATAATTTTGGTTTATTGTTCGTAGTGTGATGACACTTCTTGCCGCACACAGTGCAATTCATTCTATCTTGATAGATACACTGACATGGATGAAATTTCATATAACTCTCAGCAGCTTTGGTATATTCGCCCGTACCATTGCAAAATGAACATCCTTTTGATAGTGCTTCTAGATGGCCAGTGTTTTGGCAGATAATACATCCATTATGGTTAAGAATAACGTCCATCTATATTCTAATAGAAGAAACTCATAGAATATAAGAGTAATGAGATAACATTCCAAATTGATTATCTAGAATAAATAGCTAAAATTAAAATATAGATAAATTATCTGCTCCTACTCAAAGCGTCGATCGACCAATATGGAAGAAAAGAAGAGGAAGGCGAGTAGAGAATAAAAAATGGATAGTAACTCACTTGTGAGTAAAACTATCGTCTCCGAACTTGGCTCTCTTCCATATTAGACGCTATGTTTTTGGGATGCCAGGGATAGCTCTGCATTTATAACCTGGGTACAGTTCCATAGATTGTCTGCCCGTCGATTGCACCCAGGATGTCACGTATTCCGGGGTCAGTTAACCTTGTTTCATCAATATCAATATCTTGTATGGCGAGAGTTTGGCCTCTGAGTGACAGTCTCATTGGAACATTATCTATGACAGGTGTAGGACCGCCGTCGAGGAATACGTTGCCCACTATATCCGAGCCTGTTCCTGTTGTCGCATTACCAGCCGTCACTTCAAAGCGATGAGGAGCACCCTCTCGAATAGTAACATTGTGAAATGACGAACCATCAATTGCTGCTATATTCATTTCTGCTACAAAACTACGAACAAGGCTTGCATTTGCAAATAATCTAAATCGCCCAGTTGCAACATGGCCTCCACTGCCATCAGTCGCAGTAAGAGCACCACCGCCACTGCTAGCTCCCTGAGTAGGCAAGGTGGCGCCTATAAATCCGTACAATGCATTAGTGTTTACGCCAGCCGTCAGGTACGTAGATAAATCTTGCTGTTGGACAGTGTTAGCAGTAGTAGCAGGAGGACCAGTTGTTGTGGGAGGTGTGGTAGTAGTATTAGGAGGAGTAGTAGTAGTAGTGGTAGTAGTACCAGTATCACCCTCAGTGGTTAGATCTCCATCTCCTTCATCTGTTCCGCCTGTTGCTGTGCCTTGATCTTCCAAAAGAGGAAGATTGAACTGTGCAAAGGCTTCTTGTACTATTGTGCCCCCAAATCCAAGACTAGCGGGCAACAATAATAGAACGCCCAAGCTTATAGCAGCAACGGTAATTGCTGCTGCGTTGCGTTTTTTATCTCTTAAAAAAGTAAACTGATCTGTCATTGTTGTGATGGCTGTAGAATCGCTTATTTTTGATTTATACTTTACGGGTTGCACGATCCGTTGCATATCTTTATGTCACTATAAAAAGTAGTATGTCAAAAAAAGGAGACAGGTGATATGATTTCAGGATTCATCGCATGAAATTTGTAGAATGTAAACGATGTGCTAACAAACCTTTTCAGCACTCCGCAGCTTAATCACCATATGTGCTAGGTACAATAGTCAAATTAGAAGGCGCACAGAGCTCTGCTAGAACGTTTCGTAGAACGTCCTGAGGAGATGAAAAATGTTTACAAGTTTACAATCCTATCTTGAATTAGTTATTGTATACACAAATTTCGATGATTCGACTCAAAGTATACCAATAAATGTACAACGAGTTTAAATGTCTCATATGAGAATTGTTTAAACTACGTTATAACATTAAAATATTGTGAAATTGATAAGGTAGGGATGGTTCATCGACCAAGGATGAAGCAAAAACATGCCACCAGCAGCGACTGCTGTTGTCCACTTTGAGGTGATATTTCCTTGTCATTGAGATTGAGCGCTGATCACGGAAAAAGTTGTTGCAACTGTGAGCAGGAGCACTCCAGCAGCAATAGCAGCAGGTCCAACTAATGCAAGGCATCTTTGTTAGTTTTGGTTATGCTCGTTGTAGATTTTTTTAGTCTGTACATAGTTCAGAGGTCAATAGATAAGATTAATCTGACATACTGCAAGCGGCAAAAGAAGGAAAAATAGTATCTAATGTATGATTACAAAAATTTAGCAACTACAGACATCTAATGAACCTCTCTTCTTCTTCAGCGGGTATTCTTGTTTTATCTCCTATGTCCGTATATGTAATAGTATATTTTACAGGGCAAATAAGACCGACATACTGCTACATACCAGAGAGTGAAGGAGGGAATAAAAACAATGGAGGATGATTATAGTAAAGGCAAAAATACAATGGACGAGGAGGTTATCAAAAAACAACTAGAAGAAGAGGAAAGGGAGATAGAGCAAGCTGAAGAACACCAGATAAGGTTAGAGTTCTCAACCAACATTATTGCAGCTCACAAATATTGTCTAAGAAACGTCATTCATACGGGTCAAGGTTTTGACTGTGAGATTATCTATTTACCAAGACATAAAGACCTAGAAGAAGATAGGCACTTTACTAAGCGCTTTGCGGTTCGTCTGACTTCAAGGAAGGCTATCGTTGAGTGTATAGAGATTAGAGACGGTTGGGGCGGATATGGCGAGGTATGGTTAGGGGAGCAACACATAATCCACGACAGAGCACAGGAATTGATAAAACATGCTATGGCCATAGCTGCAACTCTTATCAACATTCCAGAAAGCGAGTCAGAACAAGAGAAGTTCTTTTCGGAGCTTGAGGCGGAAGCGGAGGAAGAAGGAGATGAGGGCGAAGTAGTGAAACAACAAGAGCACAACCATGAGTTAGACTTGGAAATAGCAGAGTTATGCGCTGGCGTTGAAGTCGAATTTTTTGAGCCTAGGATGTTGTGAAGGATAAGGTGCATAAGTACCCTTAATTTTGTTTTATTTATTTGTGCGTCATAGCGAATAAATTCAATACAGATTCCATTAACCAATAATGCCCTGAAAAAGGGATTATAAATAGCGTTATAGACTAGGAAATAGTAAAAACTATGGGCGTTCAGAGAGAAAAAGGGATAATAGCAAAAGGCAATACTTGAGTAATCCTTGATAAACATAGAGGTCAGAAAATTAATATGGATAACAATAATTTCAGTGCAAAATGATCGTATATAATACAATCACTACTCGCAATATCATGACTACATACTAGCATCAATCTTATACGCTGTTAGAGGGAGTATGGTTTTCGCAGACAATAATACGGGTTTACATAACATATTAGCTCCTTGTGACAACAGGGTGCGAATTCCCGGCTAGTCGTATATACACATACATAAAATAGACATGTAAAATATAGAGATGCTGAAGTATTAGAAATGAGAGAGGAAGATACAACAAAAAAGAAGTGCTTCTTGCATGTTATCCATCATGACACATCCATTTTCAAAAATGAATTAGCGAGATTAAAAGATCTTATAGATGAATACAACGGAGATCCAAAACCAGAGAAATGGGAACGTGTCAAAGAATATTCTAAATCAGAAATGAAGCGATTAGAAGAAATTAGAAAGTACATAGTTAGACATTTAGACATTATTAGATCTTTGGTTAAAAATCACAGATTAGATCCTGACAAATTTGACTATGTATACATAAAGTACAGTGTAGATTTATTCTACGATGCTTATTTCATGGATCCACAATATGACCAACCAGGTTTAGCAGATTTAATAAGCGATATTGAGGATCAGATTGGTCAAGTGGATGCAGCACTTCAATTCCTTGACGCGGAAAAGGCTCCCTAGTCGGATACTGGATAATATAATCTTACTATTGTTTATGAGGTTTCTGTGCTTTCAAAATTGATCCACCACTGTTTTTAAATGGGGCATGACAGAATATGATATATGAATAATAACGAATCTATGTGGGTATGTAAACATTGCCAGTTAGTTTTTGCTTTTGATTCACACATTAGAGCACACAAAGTCCTGACAGGCCATACAAGAATCATCAGATACGAATTACCATCGACAAATGCGGTGAGAGAATCGGAACACATTTAACGTTGTGCCAGAGACAGGCAATTTGCTATCAGGTTTGGAGGAATTTTCATAAAACAGACAAAACAGAGTTACACTATCTCCATATTGCATCTCAGGTTTTTGTAGAAGATTTTGGTAATTCATATTGAATTAGTAACAGCAGGATAATAATGAAGGTTAACTAAAAGAATGCGAAAGTTCATAGAGCGACAATAGCTGCAGATCTACGCTTGTGCAAGCTTTTTTCTATCATATATTGGACCTTATTGACATCCTTTACAGATACCTTTAGCTTTCTTGTTATGTCTTTTGGTTGCATTTTTTTGTCAACTAGCAAGTGCAATATTGAGTCTATAATCTCATAATCCATTCCTATCTCCTCTTCTGCGATATGGTTTTCCCAGAGTCGCGGGCTGCTTTTCTTTTGAATTATTGCTGCAGGAACATTCAGATAATGGGCAAGAGCTCGTACTTGCGTCTTATACAGTACAGCAATAGGCATGACGTCTGCGGATCCATCCCCAAACTTACTAAAGTACCCAATTTGTACTTCACTCTTATCTGAGGTGCCAGCCACAATACAGCCATTAATTCCCGCATAATAGTACAGAAGGCTCATACGGACTCTTGCCATCAGATTTCCCCTCGCCTTCGGGTCCTTAGGCAGAATCTCTTCAAATTTTTGAATTATTGGATGAATATCAATAATGTGGTATCTCACTCTAAGATCCTTAGCCAGATATATTGCATGAGCAACATCTTCTCTTGGGGTAGTATCGCTTGGCATAACAAGTCCAAGTACGTTTGACTGTCCAAGTGCATTTACGCTTAATTTCAAAACGACGGAGGAATCAAGACCACCGCTCAATCCTATCACTACACCCCTTGTCGAACTCTTTGAAACATAAGCAGAGAGGAACTTTTCTATTTTATTCGATATTTTTGCATAATCTTGACAACATAATTCTTCAAGCGTCTCGGGTTTCACAGTGTTATCATTCAGCTGCTTGGAAGTATTAAATCATCTATTAGAGATTTATTTTAGACATATTCCGAATAATTGGCAACTGAGCTAGGGTTTTGGACAATGGCATTTAGCAGACACATCCTACAATCAGTCCAGCTTAGACTTATAAAGTCAACCCGATATGGCTACAAACCTAACGTAGATTGACAGAAAGGATAGCTTACTGAATTTATAATTCATCAGTTTGGCTTTATAGAAATTTTCTACAAGCTATGTTAAAATATATTGTTTACAGTCGTATACATCATATAAGCATAGATATAATTTTGGCTGCTCTTGCTGCACCTCTAACATTTACCGCTTTGCTTCTACACCCAATCTTTTCTTTGATCAGATATTCTAGTCGGAAAATGTCTTCATATTGGAATCCAAAGCGCGCTGCACCTTGCTCCTGCTCAAAGTGATTCTTTAGAGGTATAAAAATTCCAGGTGTTCCGTAGGCCACAGACTCATCCATTGTTGATCTGCCAGCAAGGGATATTACGAGATCAGCGGCGTAAACTAGATCATGCATGTTGTCGACAAAGCCAAGGTTACGATACTCTTGAGAATCAGGAAGTTTTAGTGAAGGACCTGGCACGATTACTAGTTCAGAATTTAATTTATTCCTAAGTTGTCGGTGCACGTCTATTGTCTTTTGGATCATGTATTTGCCTGCATCAGTTCCACCGCTACTAACAAGTATTGTATTTCTCTCAAACCGATATTGTTTGCGTAGCGTATTGCGATCGGAGCTGGCCCGCCTGACTATAGGGCCGACATACTGGATGTTATCTCTATCGTCACCAACCTCAGGAATTATAACAAAGTCGCATGCCTGCATAATCTTTTGCATTGACTTATTCATTTTCTTCTCCATTACGGACACAAGACCAGTTGTAAAATGAGTTTCGAAAATGTCAGTGATCAGCACTCGCCTTTGGCCCAGATTCTTTGCGACTACAATAGAGGCAAAGTCCTCATCACTTACTATTAGCCCATGGCGGTTTTCTAGAATTTTCTTTGCAATTGTCTTGCTCTTCCTGTAATACAGATAATATAGTAGAAGCCATTTGAATATATGCTGAAGCTGCCCAGATTCCACACTGAATTTCTTAGGCTTATAAACATCGAAAATTTTGAACCCTTTTCTTGAAATCAGTATTGACGCGCCCTCACCACTTACAAAATGGATGTCAGTTGCAAGTTCCTCTGCGATAGCAATATCACGAGTTGCGTGGCCAAGCCCTATCGGGCTTGTAAAAAAGGTGATCATGAAGACTATTAGGATTGTCCTATGCTACGTTACATCGCTATCAGCTTTACATGATCCATCTTTTTGTTTGACTGGAATTTTTTGGTCATCTCTTTTATATCTGTGGCTTCTCCTTTTAGCAAGAATATTTCAAGGCATCGATCTCGATCTATCTTGTTGTGTATATGAGTAGTGATCAGTTTATCATAGTCGTGCCTCATTTCTGTTACTTGCTCATCTGATTTCTCATCATGTATTGCCAGCAGTACTGCAAATAGCTCGCCATACAAATCCTGCCGGTCCTTCTCGTCTGCCAGAAGATTTCTAATGCCAGCTCTTACAATCTCAGATCTACCAGAAAAGCCAAGTGCTTTTTGTAATTTGTCTATCTCCGTCAGGATATCGTTATTGAGCGAAATACTGACTATCGCCAATGGGAATAGTCATTAATAAGTTCTTTATAAGGGCTTCCATATTTTTTAATAACAAAGATATATATCTTTAATAATCCTGTAGAAAAAGTACAGGATGAATCAAAGCAGCGCAGCTCTTACAACTATTGCTACATTAATTCCACTAGCAATGATTGTCACCAGATACACGGGCAGACCAGCTCTTCAAGATAGACAAGAGCATGAAAAGATTACAGCTGTTGCATCATTTTATCCGCTTTATGAATTTGCGTCCAAGGTTGCTGGCAACAAGGCAGAAGTATCAAGCCTTATACTGGTGGGTGTAGAGCCGCATGACTGGGAGCCTACAGGAGAGGATATTTCAAGAGGACTCGCAGCCGATGTAGTGATCATCAATGGTGCAGGTTTTGAAAGATGGACAAATGACTTGGAAGCTAAAGTTGTTGTTAACACTAGCGAAGGTATTGAACTTTATTCTAAAAAGGAAAAATGAAGCAGCAAAGGGAATGCAGAAGCAAGAAGGTAACGCTGATGGAGATAATAGAATTAACCCTCATCTGGCTAGGCCCGATATTTGCAAAGCATCAGGTAGACAGGATCCGTGATGCAATGGTTAGATTAGACCCCTCCAATGCAAATAATTACAATCAACACGCGGATAGATTTACCGCAGAACTTGATTCGCTAGATTCGTTTTTCAGGTCAGAACTTGTCGACTGTGGCAAATTGGATTTTATAGCATTTCATAAAGCATTTAGCGGCTTTTCAAAAAGGTATGATCTTAGACAACATAGCATTCAAGGAGTTTCATCGGAAGGAGAAATATTGCCACAGACAATGCAACAAATAATTAAGCTTGCGAATGAGTTTGACATTAATGTAATTTATTCAGAAGATTTAATTGATAGCATACTTGCAGAGACGATTGCTAATGAGATTCCACACGGCAAGGTGCTAGTGCTAAGTCCAATTGAAGGCATCAACAAAGAGGAACTGGCAGCAAGCGTAGGATATATTGACAAGATGAAACAGAATGTTGTAAATATGAAGGAAGGTCTAGAATGCAGATAGTCGAAGTTGATAGACTTTCATATGCATATTCAGGTAATTTGGTTCTGAATGACATCTCATTTACAATTGATGAGGGAGATATACTGGGAATAATAGGTCCAAATGGCGCGGGTAAGACTACACTTTTCAGCTGCATGCTAGGCTTGCATGATGACTACACAGGCACTATAAAAATTCTTGGAGAGGATATCAAAAAGAAGAAGAACAACAAAATCTTCAAAAGCATAGGATACATACCACAAAAGAAAACAGTCGAGCAGAGCTTTCCTGCAACGGTTGAAGAAATTGTGTCGCTGGGTCTCAGGGTCGGCGAAAAAACTGCTAAAGAAAAAATAACTTTAGCGCTTGAAACTGTAGGATTGCTTGCCCAAAAAGATCGCAGAGTCGGAGAATTGTCGGGAGGCCAACAACAGCGGGTATTGATAGCAAAGGCGATGGTGAATGATCCCAGGCTTTTGATATTGGACGAGCCTGCAACAGGCATCGATCTTGAAATGCAGAATAGGTTCTATTCACTTCTGAAAAAGCTGAATCAGGAGAACAAGATTACCATTATCTTAGCATCACATGATCTTGATGCAGTGAACAGGTTTGCTACTAGCGTAGCGTGTATCAACCGCTCAATGTTCTTCCACGGCAAGACATATGAATTCTTTGAAAATCCAGATCTCCTTAAAGCATATTCAGAATCCAGTATGCAGGCTCACATGCATCTGCATAACTACAGAGGATAAGAGATTGGTTCTTGAAGCTTTGGAATTTGGGTTCCTGCAGCGTGCCATCATTGCAGGTGTTTCAGTTGCTATAACTTCATCAGTGATCGGGCTATTTCTTGTGCTAAGACGCAACTCGCTCTTTGGAGATGCGCTTTCTCATGCTGCGTTCGGAGGCATAGCAATAGGACTTGTCACCAACGTTTACCCTCTTTGGACAGGTCTAATACTTTCCGTGCTGGGAGCAGTGGGCATTACAAAGTTACGGCAATCTGCCAAGATACCAGCAGATGCGACTGTCGCCATATTACTTTCGTCAGGCCTTGCACTTGGCATATTGCTTATAAGCCTATCAGGAGGGTTCACGCTTGATCTATTTAGCTTTTTGTTTGGAAGTATTTTACTGGTCAGCATAGAGGACACACTTGCGATACTGACTATGACGGGCATAATTATTGCCACAATCATCCTGCTTTATCGACAGCTGATGTATATCACATTTGATGAAGAGCAGGCACAGGTCAGCGGCCTGCCGATTTCAAGGCTAAACTATCTTTTCATAATCCTTTCAAGTGTGGCAGTTATTGTGTCTATGAGGCTTGTGGGTATCCTACTTGTCTCATCACTTTTAGTGATTCCAAACGTTACGGCGCTTTTGTTTAACAAAGGATTTAGAAAAACGGCGCTCATATCTGTGTTAATATCAATATTTTCAGTAGTAACAGGTATCACGATTTCGTATGTTGCAAATCTGGCGCCTGCAGGAACTATAGTACTTGTCTCAGTTGCAGCATTTCTGACGGTCCTCACGGCTAGATACTATTTAAAAAAGAAGCAGACAGTCAAAAAATTAGAAGAGGCTAGAAGCTGAAATCTCCACCACCAAAGTCGCCGCCGAAATCAGCGCCACCGCCACCGCTGTCTGTTGCAGCACCGCCACCGCTGTCTGTTGCAGCACCGCCATCGTCGGCGCCTGAGGATTCACTGGAGTCTGCTCCAGCTCCAGACCCGTCGCCACCTACAAGGCTACTTTCGGCAGGACTCATTGCCATACCTAACATGGACAGCATAGACATAAAGAACATGGCGTTCATGATGCCAGAGAACAGCATCATGGGGAGCCACATGCGATTATTGTCCATGTAGCCTTGAAGTTGTTGAGTCTGGCCACTGTTGTGCCACTGTTGGATCTGCTGCCATTGTTTCTCTAATTCCTGCTTTTTCGCATTGAGCAGCTGAAGTCCAGTATGGCTGACAGTCAACTCCATCTTAGTTCTCCCAAAGAAGCCTTTCTTTTCAGTTCGAATAACAAGTCTTTGTTCAGTCAGATCATTTGCGATTAGCTCGACTTCAGCCTTGTCCAGCTGGGTAACCTTGGCAATTTTGTCAATAGTCTTTACTCCTCGCCCAATGGCGTCTAATACTATAAAGTGATTAGGGCTTTCACTGATTCTCACATTTGACATTTCACTAGTAATATGCACACAGCAGAATTTAAACTCTATTTTCAAGGGCACGGTTAACTTAATGAGCAATAGATCCTAGATGTTGAAATTTTGGAGGAACCAGTTAGTAGTAATTAGAGATACTAGAATGAGATTCAACCTCGAATAATGAAACTAAAACAAAGTGAGAGGCCATGCCATCAACTTTCATAGCGATGCATATGATGCAACGGAGACTTAATCACAACTGGTTTGATGTTACAATGATTGTCTTTGAAGACGCGACATACACTTCGCTGTAACAATCTTATCAATTTCCTGAGTTTCGTCTACCACTTTCATTATTCACCATTTTCCTTTTACAGTTGTTTGCTTAGCAAAACACTTCTTTAGATAATATTGATCGTACCTTCTACAGTCTACTTCTGCACTATAGAGGCAAAAAAAGAAAAGTAGCGGAATAGTAGTAGACCCTAGCCAGATCCACATCCGCTGAAGCCACATTCAATGCACACATTACAACCCTCAGTTATGATTAGTCTTGCATTGCATGTTGGGCATCGTTCCTCTTGCACGTCTGTATGCTGCATAATTGCAGACATGGAAGCAGAATTCATTGCTGCAGACTGGAGCTCGCGAGGTGTAAAGACTTCAGTTTCCATAGGTTTTTCGTTTTCTGTGCCGGATTCTTTGAAGATCTTTTGCATCTGCTCTAGAACATAGGGTTCTTTAATACTACTTAGGACATAATCGATCACGTATCTGCTAGGCTTAACGGTAAAAGCTCTTTGGCCAGTGTTCTGACCAGTGATATGGAGCACCTGCTCATGACGGGAACCATCTCTAAATACAGTAACACCTTTTAGACCAAGCTCATGAGATAGCAAATACGAGCATTTAACATCTTCTGCTGTCACATCTCCAGGCATATTGATAGTTTTTGCAATGGCGTTACTGATCCATTTCTGCCATACGGCCTGAGCCATCACATGATCCGTCCAGTGTATATCAATTGCAGTCACAAATATCTGCTGCATCCACTCAGGTATCTCGGGTAAGCCGCGGACAGAACCGTAGTTGTTTGCAATTTTAGTCAGTACTTCGTCAGAGTATAGACCGTTTTCTTTCAGCAGGCTTTCAAACACCTTATTAGCATAGAAGAAACGTCCCACAGTCACACGCTTTTCATACACAAGTGCAAATACTGGTTCCACACCATTTGAAGCATCTGCGATCATCGAGAGCGTGCCAGTTGGAGCGATGGTGGAAGTCCATGAATTACGTATTCCATATTTCTTGATCTTTTCGATAAGTGTGTCCCAGTCGTATGTATGTGTCTCTCGGGGCAACTCATAATATCCTGCTATCGGTATTCGGCCCTTGACATAGTCACTGTTCTTAAATAGAGGAAATGGTCCACGAGACTTTGCAATGGCTACACTTTCATCCATGCTCAAATAGGATACGGCTTCTGCAAGCTTATTCATGAATTCATAGCCCTCCCGGGAGTCATACGGAACCTTGAGCAGGAACAACAGATCAGCAATGCCCATGATACCAAGGCCTATTCTCCTTGTCTCCTTTGTAGCAACCTTGACTTCGTCTACAGGATACTTGTTCATGTCAATGATGTTATCTAGAAATCTTGTAGCAAGTCTTATGGACTGCTCATAGCGCTGCCAGTCAAACTCGTAAGCGCCATCAGCTTTACGTTTGACAAAGTTTGCTAAGTTTATCGAGCCGAGATTGCACGATTCATAGGGATAGAGTGATTGCTCACCGCAGGGATTTGTAGCACGAAGTGGGCCACCTCTTACTCCAATAAGGGGATTGTATTTGTTAATATTATCAAAGAATATCACGCCAGGTTCAGCGCTCTTCCATGCGCTCAATGCGATGAGATCTATAAGCTGTTGCGCGTCAATGTGCCTCAAGGATTCTTTCATCCGTGGAGTATGAAGAGGATATTTGTGATTGCCATCCTTGCTGACAAGTGCCTTCCAAAAATCATCCCAGATACCCACACTTACGTTAAAATTCTCAAATACTCCGGGCTTTGTCTTAGCTGTCACAAACTTTTCAATGTCAGGATGCCATGCCTCAAGGATACCCATATTGGCCCCACGGCGCTTTCCTCCTTGCTTGACGACATCAGTGATGGTATCAATGATGCGCATAAACGAAGTTGGTCCTGATGCAACTCCGGACGTCGATGCGACAATGTCGCCCTCAGGCCTCAGGTCTGAATAGTTAATGCCTACGCCGCCACCCGACTTGAAGATCATGGCTGCGTCAGTAGAGGCTTTCATAATCCCCCCCATATCGTCAGGCATGTCAAGCACAAAGCATGCTGACAGTTGCCCAAGCTTTGCGCCGGAGTTCATTAGAGTCGGGGTATTTGGCAGGTAGTCTCTTGAAACCATCAGGTTATAGTATTCTCTAATTCGCTCTTCGTATTGCACCATCTTGCCCTCTGCTATCATCCTAAGTAGATCTTTGAAGCTGACCTTCATCTGTCCCTGCTGTGTACAATAAATGTAATGACGGATCATTGCTTCGAAATGGTACCTATTCAGATAGTAACTACCGATGTGAAGCTTGTTGTCAAAGTCATCTAGCTTACTGTAGTAGCGATCTGCCTCTTCAATGCTCTGAGTATAACCTCCAGCATGAGTAAATATGGAAGAGTCATGCATTACGTCGGCAATTGCGACCAGGGTTGCAACCCTTTCAAACATTTGTTTGGGACCTTCAACGATTTCATTGTTGCTGTCGCGCAGCAAATACCGCGCAGCAAGTACTCTTAAGGAATTAATATCAAAAGCCTTATCGACTTCATCAAGATCCTTCTTGTTGAGGATCTTCATCTTTTCATCGCGCACTTTGCGCCTTTCATGCCTGTAGAGTATGTAGGCCTTCGCTGTCTCAGATAATCCCTCTTCAATAAGTATGGACTCTACCATGTCCTGTGCATCTTCTACACTTAGAATTGTCTTTTCGCTCTGTTGGACCATCTTTTGCACTACCTTAGCACCTAGCCTGTCAGCCAGAGGGTAATCAGGCTTGCCCGTTGCAACAAGTGCTTTATATAGTGCATTTGAAATCTTGGATTGCTCAAAATGAGCAATACGTCCATCGCGTTTACGTATCTTTGCAATCAGCGTTTCCTTAGAATTATTATTGAATTCAGTTACTCCTGCCACTGCACCATCCCAATCCGCAGAAGATTATGCATAATTCCATTTATGTAGTAAGGAATATCATACACTGACATTTAATACTAAAGCAAGATTAGGTTTTTAATGAATGTGCATATGTATTGTAACGTAATTAATATGAAAATCATAATGAAATGTAGTATAGGAAAAGTTAGCATAATTCAACAACTACAAGCTGCAACAAGGTAAGTCACTTTAAGGATTGGGATAGCGACGACAAGAATTGATATTATTTGATTTTAATGAAGCAAGTAACTACTACGCCACATCGACCGAGCTTTATGTGGTATGTGGAATGATATGTCTCATATCGAATATTCTACTAGAACTGGACCTCAGAAAGAGCGACGCTAATACTTAAAGCCAATTCGAGCAAAAGCTTGGTAGTAAGGAATCGGGGCGCGCGGGGTCGCAACAAAAGGGCTGCAGTCCCTGGGGCTTGCTAATGAGGCAAAGCTTTGACCATAACGCGCCTCGAGGAATTCCAAAAAAGGGTTATGCATAATTCCATTTATGTAGTAAGGAATATCATACACTGACATTTAATACTAAAGCAAGATTAGGTTTTTAATGAATATACACTCCGTCTCAACGTATAATAAAAATATATTTTATGCAATAACGAGGTTGGGGCTTTGATTTTATATAGAAAAGTACAGCTACCTCAATAGCTGCTATTACAAATAGAGGGGCACTTTGTGAGGTGACTTGCAGAACTCGCATATACCCACACCTCCTTTTGAGCGCTGACCACACGTTGTGCAGACTGCAAACCCGATACTGAGGCGCAGAAATGGTAGCTCTTGTATAGTACTTTCTATTACATTTTTCATTTCATCTGATAAGAGATTTGTTAGATCAAGCGATGCTGCAAAACCTCCATTCAGTAGTTTATCTATTGCAAGACATTCTTGAATTGAAGTTCTTGAGTCATTAAGGATGTCCCTGCCATTGAGCGTCATGCCTTGAGAATAGCTAGTGGTATTCTGCGATTGTAAAAGAGAGATTTTGCCATATTTCTCCGAATCTAATGTAGCAAATCGCATACCGCTGTCATCTGAAACCATTGCAATGCCCGCACTTTCTTCTCCAAGTTGCTTGCCCTGCCCCTTAGTTACATCAGCAGCAGTCTTTATCACTTTCTGAAGTATTTCGTCAGATGACTCGCCAAGTATGTTGTAGACGGACTCCCTAGTTCCAGTAAGATTGACTGCTATGCTAGCGGTGCTCAGCTGCATCAACTGGCTTGCACTTGCAAATGCAGGCATCATTCCTTTTTTGATATTATCCACAACCATTTTCTTTCGAAGTGACATTGCAGTAAGCGATGGTTTTATCATAAGCGCAAGCTTGGCACGGAAGTAAGTTTCATCCCTATTTGATTCATAGGCAAGTCTCGGCAGGTTTATCGAAAGCAAATGAAGTGACATTGCAGTAGTAGCTTTAATGTCTGCCTTTTTGATACCATTGTTTGCCCGCACCTTATTGTTGCCAATCGAAATTATACCTCCGCTCCGTACTACAGTCGTGATGTGGTCAAGGCAGCCCCTCACTTTGCCTACAAGCGCAAGACCAAGTCGAGGCATAGGGGTATTATTGAGATACCTTCTGTAACCCTCCAAGAGGGCATTGAGTTGGGGGTCATCCAAGCTGTCAGCCGGAATTACAATAGTGATTACAGGCATGCCTGCAGTATAGGAGGGCGCCCCCGATGACGCCAGAAGAGCCCTTCCAAACCCAGAGGCAATGCGCTCTGGATCATTAAGGTTGTTGATTAGCTTCGGTACGAATCCTTCCAGGACAACTTCTGTTGATGCTTCTCTTGAAAGAAGTGAGACCATTGCAGGCAGAGTTGCCACAGCATCGTCTGAATTCCTAATTGGAGGGATGCGACTCATACTCAAGAACTTCCCTTTTAGATCCAATCCCTCCTCTAACTCGGATAAGTCGATGAATATAGTATCAGGCAATAAGCCCCAGACAGAGGTATTTGAAATGTTGATCTCCCCTGCCAGATGCATATCTGCGATATCCTTTGGCAGCGTGTTGAACAGCAAGTATTCGGAAAAGACTGCGCCAGCAGCTCTTGTCATGACGCGTTCTATTCCGTTTCGGGAGGGATCCTCTTGTGAGAGCATCTGTGCGATGTCTGAGGACGGTAGACCCAGCCGTGCTAGCTTGTTTCTATATTCCTCGTGGCCATGCTCTATGAGAATAGAATTGACGGTCTCGCGTATAAGGGATGACGTGAGATAGGTTGTTTGGAAGCGATAGATCTTGTTCTCTACTTCTTCTGTGATCTTGTGGGCCTGCTCAAGGGGCAGATTAGCTTCCCTTACAAGGGATTGGATTATCTTGTGGGAGTTGAACTCTTCGATAGTCTGCTTGTTTGTCCTCACATACATCTTGCCGCTCTCTATAATTGAGCGCTCCTCAATCTGGCGGGCAAGGCCCAGCACAAGTTTACCAAGGTTTGTGATCGTATACCGACGCTCTGTCTTGTTGAGAGCAACCAGCAATTGCCGGAGTAGTTTCCTAAGATGATAGGCAAACTTGCCTGATTCTTTCTTTGATTTAAAGCCCGCAAGAGCCTTAAGTTCAGAGTAGGTCAAAGGGCCCTTTGCATTCAAAATTCGCAGAATGTCGATTCTGTTAGGGCTAGCCATAACAGAGAAAATCATCCTTACCCGCTTTGATGCAGATTCTAAAAGTCCGCCTTTCTTAGAATCTTTTTGATAATCAAAACTCGGTTGTTCCATCACGCCTCATATCTAGATAAATGATTAAAACTACTTTGTAAAATATTTTTTACAAATTGCATGATCCACTCTATGTTACTTACCTGGCTTTTATTAGTTGTGCAGTCTAGCTTTCAAGAAGCACTTGGGTTGTTGTTTCAGAGATAGCAGCCTCTCGTTTTGGAGAGGGAATACTAGTTGGAACTTCAGGAAGCCTTGCTTTTGCCTCATCCTCGAGTGAGCCTTCTATCTCATGAAGTATTGAGAGGGCCTCAGTATCCATAGGAGTGGAGATTCTGGCCTCCGCCTTGATATTTGCATTGAGGAGTACGTCTGCAGTGACCGTCGAGACTTCGGAAAGTACTTCATTAGCAGAGGGAATGGCTCTATTCAGATCTATCTGAATACTTTTTATCATCTCAATTGTTGGTTCTATCGTGTCAAGGATTGCAGCAAATTCGTTAATTGTGCTGAAGCGTATTACTACTGCCTCTAGTGCTAGGCCTGTATGTTGTGTGTTTCTACGCAGGCGGCGCACATTGATCAATTCAGTTGCAAGGATCTTTGCTCGGGTATTATTGCCTGTCTTTATGCTGGCAGCTATCTGCTCCAGAAAAGATGTCTCCATCGAGGCGAACTTTCCATCGAGTGACTTCAGACGCCCAAGCTGATTGTACACTACACCCGTTGCGTGAGTGATCTGGCTCATGAACTGCTGGCGCTTCTCTCCTCCGGTCATCTTAATGTTACTAGGCTAGATTAAATCAACAAAAATCCAAATGTCTAAGACAGTATACTAAAAACTATCATAAAGCTAAGCTACAAAAAAAGTTGTATTCATAATAGCAATAGCGCAAGCGTATAGGAATCACGATAGGCGCAAGACAGGTATTAAGGAGCATAATCATAGCGCTTCATGCAAAAATATCAAATGGAATCATGGAGCATCTAAGTCAAATCAAGTCGTCCTATGGGAAATGCATTTTCATTTACGAATTTTTCAACTACGTGTGGCGTACACCGCACGATTAGAATAGTTTCTACAATATAATCTCATTAGTGCATCCACATCTATGCGAACTAAATATGCAAAACGAATAGATATGCAGCGAGAAGAGCAAGAAAAAGATATTGGAGGTTCTAGCAACAAAAATAACAACTATTTCTGGAGTAGAAGACCATGTTTGGGATCGTAGCCCATAACCTTCACCTTGCTGCCTATAGGCAGGTCGTCAGGCGTTTTGATACCAGGCAAAAATCCAGATGCGCGTAGTGGAGCATTGTCTAGTTGGAATACTACCCAAGCATACGAGCCGGCATCCTCAAAACCTTCTGGCACAACTGCCTGGATGGTGTATGTCACAACAGTACCACTTCCTTCAAGGTCAACTTCCTCAAACTTGTTCCCGGAGCATTTCTCACAAAAGAGCACTGTCCCTAACATCAAGTGGCCGCACTTTACGCATTTTTGGGCTAGGATCTTTTTCCTGTTTGCAGCCTCTATGAACCTTTCTGCGTTACTTTTAGGAGCAGATAATTTCTCCTCTATCATTTTCTATCCACTTTCTTGAATATGTGAACTGCGGCGCTAGCACCAGTAGCCCCAAAGTTATGAGTCAGTGCAATATCAGCATTTGGAACTGTACGCTCACCGGCTTTGCCAGTAAACTGATCAAATACTTCGACTACTTGACCGACACCCGTAGCGCCGATTGGGTGCCCTTTTGACTTCAAACCACCAGAAGGATTTACCGGGATCTCTCCATTAAGGCGAGTTGCTCCATCCCTTACTGCATGGGCAGCCTTGCCTTTTGGGAAGAATCCAAGATCTTCAATGTCAATTATCTCTGCTATTGTAAAGCAATCATGCACTTCTGCAAAGTCAATATCCTTTGGACTAACTCCAGCCATCTTGTAAGCCTGTCTTGCGGCAGCAACTGTACTTGGAATGGTCGAAATATCTTCCCGCCCCTGAACAGCTGCAGGCGAAGCTCCCCTGCCGGATCCAATTATTTCGATATATTGCCTGCCACTCTTTTTCGCAAACTCTTCGCTGCACAGAATAGCTCCAGATGCACCGTCAGAGAACGGGCAGCAGTCAAGCAGCTTCAACGGCGAAGCCACTACAGGTGACTTTAGTACATCATCAACAGTGATTTTCTTATGAACATGAGCCTTTGGGTTCATTAACCCATTTTCATGATTCTTGACTGCAACATGAGCAAGATCTTCTTCAGTTGCCTTATGAGTAGTCATATAAGCGCGGGCCATTGATGCAAAGAGCCCAGGAAATGTCGCTCCGCTGCCACCTTCATAGAAGAAGTCAGAGCAATAAGAGAACAGGGTAGTGCTACGAGCTGTGCCAGTATGTGTCACCTTTTCGACACCAAGTGCAAGGACGCAGTCATAAAATCCAGCTGCTATATTAGCATAAGCTTCTCTAAACATCACTGATCCTGAACCGCACGCTGATTCAATTGTAAGTCCAGGAACATGAGGAATTCCAAGGTTACTCATGATGACGGGCGCCATATGAACCTGCTTATCTGCAACTCCAAAAACATTCGAAATATATCCAGCTTGGATCTCTCTTGGAGTAATTCCGGCGGACTCAATGGCATCTTTAGCTGCATTTAGCGCAATCTCTATAATGCTTTCATTTAATTTCCCATATTTAGTACTGCCTGCACCGAGAAGGCAAACTTTGTTGGTAGTCATCTTATAAAAATTGCTTTTTTGCATATAAATACATTAAACACCCTTGATACGTAAGAATCATAGTAGTTGTTTACTAAGAAATACGCTAAATGTATCCGCTTAGGAAGTCGGTCAAGTTTATATTTAACCAGGGGGCTCGCAATGTGAACTAGATATGTGCATGCACACTTGCGTTAGACCTTATTGAGATTTTTGCACTGTATGATAACCTACCACTACAATCAAGCTCGGACAGTCTGCTGATTAAAGGATAGCTAATCATAGGGTCTTGCAGTAAGGTCTATGTAGTACCTTATTGCACAAATCATGTTTTGCAATCGCAATTACTACGAATATACACGAATGCATTTCATCTATATCACAAATACACTTTTTCTTTTAGATTATAGGTTATAGGCATCTTTTTCAGGAGAGAAAAACCGAATAGTCCGTATCAGGTTAGAATAAAAAGCACCATTGAAAAGGGAAAAAAGAACTAGCGTCGCTGTGACATAAGTCATCAAGGATCTGATTAATATGCACAGATCTGTCAAGATCTCACGTAACTGTTGTATACCCTAGTCATCTGTGAAAAACCTGCTGCTGCAAGAAGGATAGCTCAAGCACTTGGCGAGCCGACAGAGTCAAGGTCTGGTGGCATTTCTATCTTTGAGATAAAAAATAATCAGCATCATTATAAAATATGCACAGCACTTGGGCATCTGTATGGTCTCACGGATGTCACCAAGAACAGAAGTGTATACCCTGTATTGGACTTGGAGTGGGCCCCCGTTGCCAAGAACCCGCAAGTACTCAAAGCTATCAAGGTTATCTCAGAACTAGCTAAAGATGCTTCTTCATTCGTGCATGCATGTGACTATGATCAAGAAGGAGAAGTAATAGGTTACAGTATCCTACGGTATGCATGCGGTGATAAATACACGGAAGCATTAAGAGCCAAATTTTCGACACTAACTGACGAAGAGATAAGAGATTCATTTGCCAATCTGGCCAAACCAAACTACGGGCTCGCAGAAGCAGGTAGATCGCGTCACATACTTGATTTTATTTACGGAGTAAATCTGTCAAGAGCGCTTGTTAGATCATTTAAGAGCATTGGCAAATATCGCAATCTCTCAATTGGCAGAGTGCAAGGACCAACACTTGCATTTGCAGTCAACAAAGAGATCGAGATCAAATTGCACATACCAGATCCCTATTGGATAATAACTGCGCAGTTTGAAAAGGACGGACAGATATTTTTTGCACACTATGAAAAACCAAAAGTGGGAAAACTAGCAGAAGCTAAGGCAATCGTAGATGCATGTACAGGAAAAAGCGGAACTGTAAATAACGTCAAGGACAACAAGTCAGTGATACAATCACCAGTGCCATTCAACATTGGTGACCTCCAACGAGAGGCATATAACATATTTAAGCTTGGCCCAGGCCACACTCTTGCAATAGCAGAAAAATTGTATTTGCAGGCTCTCATCTCATACCCACGTACCTCAAGCCAAAAACTTCCACCTTCTATAGGCTATGACAAAATAATTTCTGGCCTTTCAAGGATTGACAAATACAACCGATTGGTATCGATGCTTCTCTCAAAGAAGAAACTTGTGCCAAATGAGGGCCGGATGACAGACCCAGCGCATCCTGCTATCTATCCAACAGGCGTTGTGCCACGGCAGAAACTAAGCGGCCTTGAATTCAAAGTGTTCGATCTTATAGTAAAGAGATTCCTTGCGGGGTTTGCAGACCCAGCAGTTAGTCGACGTATGAATGTCACAATCAATGTGAATGGATATCTCTTCGAGACAGAGGGTATGACGCTAACTTACGAGGGCTGGATGGTACTCTACAAGCCTTATGTGAGATTTAATCAACGCAAGCTTCCAGAGCTTTACAAAGGAGATCTGCTAAAAAATGCAGGTGTAGAACTGGAAGAAAAGTTCACCCAGCCGTCTTATCGCTACAATCAGGCAAGCATGCTTGCTAAGATGGAGCAGGAAAAAATAGGAACCAAGGCCACAAGAGCGGATATAATATCAACTCTATTCAAAAGGAATTACTTGGCAACATGCAAGGGAGGGTTAGAGGTGACCGATCTTGGTTTTGCAATCATTGATTCTATGGTAGAGTTTGCGCCGTCCATAGTTTCCACAGATATGACAAGAGTGATGGAGGAGGAGCTTGCAAACGTGGAGCATGGATCAGCGGACAGCATTTCTGTGATTGAGCAGGCAGCGGATAGACTGTTGGAGTCACTGTTCTCCTTCCTTGAAAAAGAAGAGGATATTGGAGTGCGAATAAATAACGCAGTATTGAGAGAGCCAACACAGGTCCCAACGCTTGGCCTATGCCCAGTGTGTAAGAGGGGGAAGCTTTGTATAATTCGATCTCGCACTACACAAAAGCGCTTTGTAGGATGTTCGAATTACCGTGAAGGCTGTAAGGCAACTGCACCACTGCCACAAAAGGGCTCAATCAGAACTATTGGCAAAACATGTCCAAAGTGCAACTGGCCGTTGGTGGGAGTTGTTTTTGCAAGAGGTGCAAAGCAATGGAGAATTTGCACGAATGTTCATTGCTCTTCAAAACAGCGAATTGCTACATGATACATGATTTTTAGCCACCCCATTTAGGGCAAGGTGCGGTTATTGGTATTCATATAAACTGCTTGCTTCCTTCTTTTTCATTTTGGAGACAGAGTGTAAATATCAGTCCTACGATTCTTTAACAATGGCAATAACCTGCGGACTTGCTGTATGCGTGCCTTATCGATATTTACTATTGACATACCTTCTTGCTTACCCATATCTAGAAGTACTACGCCGAAGGGGTCTACTACCATGCTCCTGCCACAATAAATATTACCTACTTGGTCAGGTGCAACTATGTAGGAGCAGTTTTCAATAGCTCTTGCTTTGACCATCGTCTGCCAATGTTCCTCTTTCATGTCCCCTGCAACCCAAGCAGACGGTGCGATGAGAGCATCTGCACCTTTAATTGTCAATAGTCGGGATAATTCAGGAAAGCGCAAATCATAACAGATCAAAAGTCCCACAATGCCAATAGGCGATTTATCAGGCTTGACGATTGATGTGCCAGGCATCAATTTTGCAGATTCTTTGAACCCAAGTGCATTGTAAAGGTGCAGTTTGCGATATACGGATGTTGTTACACCTCTCCCATTTATGAGTACAGCAGTATCATAAACATGTGGCGGTTTGCTGCTTTTCTCATAAATAGTGACGACAAGTCCGATTCCATTTCTCTTTGCAGCAGCTGCAAGTGTCAAAACAAAGTTGCCCTTGACGGTTTCGGCAATTGTAGATAAATGGTTTGCAGATCGGTTGCTCGGCGAAAAAGCCATCTGGAATTCAGGGAAGCATACAAGCTGTGCATTCTTGCTGGCCGCTTCATTTATAAAATCAATAGATTTTTTCAGGTTTTCCTGCTTGTCTTCAGATGACTGCATTTGTACTACTGCGATTTTCTTCAATCACTCTAAAGAAGATATAATAAAAATAAAAATAGTTTGCTGCACTAGAGTGGCCTGCCAGACTGGAACCAATTCTCTTGGGGTTTCTCATCAAATACAACGATCACATGCTCCGACTTGGTGTTCAGTATCTGAACCGCTGCATTGGTGATGGCTTTAGCAAATTCGTCCTTCTGCTCAGGTGTTCTACCTGGATATAGTGACACTATAATTAAGGGCATATGAGGGAATCTTATTATGGCTGGTTTATATGCACACTGGCAACAGGTGTGGGGGCCACTTCTTCTACAGGTTTTTCATTTGATTTGGCCAAGTCGTAGAGCGCAAGCAGGTATCGTTTGATGAACTTAACTCCTGGTGACGGCCTGCGGCCCTTCTCATAGTCACTTAAGACAGATGGAGTGAGACTCATATGCTTTGCAAGTTCCGCCTGCTTGATCCCGAACTTTTTTCTACAATATTTTAGCTGTTGCGGAGGGTTATCGCTCAATACTACAGATCCGGCAATCCATGTCAAGTCGTCGCTGGAACTACTATTCATAGACAAACGTTAACGAAGCACTTAATGGGGGATAAAAAGATTTTCTAATAACATTTGCTCATCTGCTAGTGTTATTGCTCTCATGAGTTATGATAAACTGCATTATGTAAATCGCAAGGTAGTTGAGTGTACCCTCTGTCCAAGATTATCACAATACATTAGGCGGATTGGCCAAGAAAAGGTCAGAAGGTTTTTACATGAAGAGTATTGGGCCCGACCTCTGCCAAGCTGGGGTGATCCAAATGCGCGGCTTCTGATAGTTGGGCTTGCGCCTGCAGCACATGGCGGTAACAGGACAGGGAGAATGTTTACAGGGGATGGCTCAGGAGACTGGCTTGCAAGGGCGATGTATGAGTCAGGATTTGCAAACATACCAACTAGCAAGTCAAAGGATGACGGGCTTGTGCTTAGAGATGTCTACATTACTGCAGCCATAAGATGTGCACCACCAGAGAATAAGCCATTAGCCACTGAGCTAATGAAATGCTCTCAATATCTTATTACAGAACTGAAGATTTTGGAGAATATTAAAGTCATCGTCACACTGGGCAAGATTGGATTTGATGCTTACTGTCAAGCAGCAGGGTTGACAAAGCTCAGGTTTAGTCATGGAGCCAGCTACGAAATAAAAGGCAAGATCCTAATTGCCTCATATCATCCAAGCAGACAGAATACCAACACTGGCAAGCTGACATGGCAAATGTGGTTTGATATTTTCAAAAAGGCAAGATCTATGTTAGGCTCTTAGAAGGGGTAAGAGGAGACAACAACATAATAACCTCATTGACCAGAAGATGTCAAACAATAAGCATAGAGATGATGATCATCATCCCACTGTGGGAGTATTTTTCTAAAAGAGTTGTTGTTACTTCTACAAGAAGGCACAAAGCAATTAATGCAGGTATGGTGTCATTGGTAGTTGCATAGAGAGTGCTAGGATGACATAGATATAGAGCACATAGGGGCTACTTTTTATTTGAGTTGATATCAGTAGTTACTTGGTCTATTTTATGACGCAACGCTTCTTTGATCTTAGTATTATCTATCATGTTGAGGGAGCCTTTGCAGTTGGGACATTTGAAAAATAATTCAACTGCTATGTCAAATTTCACCCGAGGGCAATCACGGTTGCCGCAATGATAAAACTCGGTTGATTCTTCATATTCAAGGCGATTGTGAAGTCGGTCAAGGATCTTTTTCTTCTGATTGTCAATGAAATTGTCGACCTGATCCTGCTTTGCACGCCAGCGGTAGACGAACCAACCTTTCTTTTCATCCTTGACTCGAATGCCAGTTATCAGCGCCTTACCAAACATATCATATAGAACCTTTCGTACGATGTTTATCTTTAACCCCGTTGCGCTTGCAATTTCCTCATCTGTCACATCCTTTGTGTTCAAGAGGGCTCGGGCAACCTTGATGTACTCCTCGCCTCCGATCAAACCAGCAATTTTGACAAAAGAGTCCTCATATTCTATGGAGTGCATCTAATGATAGTAAGAGTGTATGTTTTTTTCTGATATATACTTAGTGCATATAAGCACCACCTGTAGCATAGAGGGGGTAAATGCCGCCAGAGTAATCGCTCATATAGCCCCACACCTCGGCGCTTACCTGCAGCCGATGAAATGTTGACTTTTGACGCTCGTCTAGGACATCATAGGCCATCTGACCTATAACTATCTGGTCCGGTTTACCGAGCGATGTCATTTTCGTTGCTATATTGATTGTATGACCCAAGATGTCAAAGTGAGGTCGTTTGACCTTTTTGCCGTCTACATTGAAGATATCCCAACCATATTGTACCACGACATTTTCACCTAGATCTATGCCAACTCGGACGTTCATTTCTGCATAATCATACTGATTCAAGATTGGGTTTATACCTTCTCGGATTATCTTGATCATCGAATGCGCGCAATTGACTGCATTGATGCATGGTAGATACTTGTCACCTGTTGCAAGGAAAAACGCCATGATGGCATCTCCTACATATTTCAATACAAAGCCACCATATGCGGATATTGTAATCGACATTTCCTGTGTAAACGCTTGAATAATGGTGGCTAGCCTATCAGTCGGTAGATCAGATGACATTCTAGTGGAACCGACAAGGTCTATGTGAAGGATTACGAGCATAATCTTTGACTTGGAGTACCTCGTAAGAATTTCTTGAGTTTCTTCAGTAGAGATGTCAAACTTTGGTTCCACCTTAAGCGCTTTCCATACTCTCTGCTGGGCCATCATGATCGCCTTGTCAAGGTCTACCACGGCATCAAGGTAGAAGGATGCCAAGAGCCCGGCTTCAGGTGCTTGCTTGACAGGCACATTAGCCTCATTTATGCTTTTGACTACCTTATCGACATCTTCTGGGTTGATGTCGAGCTGATATGCAATTATTTCTGAAGAGATACCAGAATTGTACAAGTTAATTATAGTCTGCCGTTGACTCTCAGCCATATACGATTAGCTTTTGTTAGGAGATTAGATATATACAATTATTTGTTATCATACTACACAGCCTCAGATGTGGTTAATAAGTTAATAATAATAACCGCCTCTCATAATACAGGGTAGAGCAATGGCAAGCAAGAATCAAGACGAGGGAAAAGTCCTGTTAACGCTGTCAAACATCAAGTATTTAGTAGAAGGGCTTGACGCTTTGCTAACCACTGATTTGGATGGCGAGAAGCGTGCTGAGGTTATTCGGTTACGCAATGACCTGCTGTCGCATATAAATAGCATCTTTAACGACTACTCTTAGGTTCTGCGCGTGTCTTGCCAAATACTCCCCTTAATCACTCTATAGGTCTCGAAAATTCCGTCAATGACATTTATTGAGGCAAGATAATTCATCATCGCTACACGCATATGTATATTCATTGACGCCTTAACTTATACGATGCCAAAAATGTCATAAGTGTCATGGCAAAAAGCAGGATACCGGTTGATAGATGCGTTGCAACTAGGAGCGGCTCAAGTTGACTATAGACCACCAACATGCCAATTATAATCTGTACGGATATGACTATTGCTGCAATGATTGCAGTTTTTTGTGCAGGCTTGAATTTCTTGAATGAGTATATTGCGGTAGCAAAAATAAGGCCAGCTGTTACCACCACCATCACTCTATGATAATGCTCAAAGAAATGCTTCTCTGGAGGAAGGCCAAAACCGTTTGGACATAGTGGCCACTCAGGGCAAGTAAGCCCTTGGTTTGAGGAGCTGATGTAAACCCCAACGAGCATTACAGAGTACAACATAGCTAGGGCAGAGAATGAAAGGCCTATTGCAACCTTGGAACTAGCGAAATGTTGTACCTCCACATTAGAAAAAATGTACCACGACAATTATAATCTTGGCATTAAACTTTCTTCTACTCCATTTTCCCATACCCGTTTTATGCTGTATAGCCGCTTGCTTTGCAATGGAGAATGATGCGTCTACTGATGCGGATCTAGGTAGCTATGAAGGCAAGTATCCAAAGGACCTGTTCAATAAGACATTGATTGTAAACGAACAGGCAATGGGACGTGTTGTAAAGGAAACTAATGACCAAGTAGTTGTTTTTAGCGACTCTGGTAATTTACGGTTTGATATTCCCAAGTCAAAAATTGCACTTTCAGGAGGCTCTATAGTGTTAGGAGAACCACTTGAGCAATATGCAGTTGACAAGGATGCGCCAATGCCTGAGGATAGAGCTTTGAGAGCTTCAGTACAAGAAATAAGACAAAAGGCAGGGGATATTCCTGAGGGACCTACTCTTCCAGTAGAAGAGAGGAAACCATCCATAGTAGAGGAAAAGGTTAAGGATGCTGCTACAGAGGTTAGGACCTCTGTGGGTTATGAATTGGGACAGGCTTCCAAGACAGTCAAAGGAAAGATGAGGGATGCAGGTGAAGCAGTAGTCAATGTTGATGTAGAAGGCGCCGCTAGACAGGCAGCAAGCCGAATTAAAGATTTGGCTCAGGCTGGAGCTGAAACAGCAAGAGGGAAAATCACTACAGCTCAGAGCAGCAGAGATGCGGGCTTAAGTGTAGAAAGCTCGCTCAAAATTGAAAAAGAACTAAAACAGCCATCTACAGAGCCGGATCTGGCCGCATACGAGGGAAAATACCCCAGTGACCTCTTTAATAAAACAGTGACCTTGAATGATCAGCCCATAGGACGTGTTGTAAAGGAAACTGATGAGGTTATTGTAGTATTCAGCGACGCTGATAGTTCAATCAGATTTGATATTCCCAAGTCTGAGATAGCAGTAGCAGGAGGTTCTGTCATTGCAAACGAAGACCTGTTGTTCAGATACAGAACTCATAGAGATGCTCCAATGCCCGAAGATAGAGCTTTAAGAGCTTCAGCACAAGAAATACGAGCGGCAGCTACAGAGCAGATAGAGATTGAAAAGAAGGACACCACGACTGCAGACTCGATAATGGAAGAAGGAAAGCAGCTTGCGACCGTACCAAGACCTGAAACAACTTCTGTGTCAAAACCTGAAACGTATATCGATACAGAGTCAGAAATATCAAAGAAGATGAAAGGTGCGCTTGCAGAGCTCAGAGAGATAATCTTGGCGGGAACCAAAGCGGCCAAGAAGAAAGCCAAGCAAGTGCAAGAGACAGCCGCAGAAAGACGGGCGGAAATGGACGCTGAAGCGATATCTCGAATGGGTGACCTTGCAATGAGGTTTGCAGATTCGTTTGAGGATATATTAGAGGAGATAAGGACAAGGACATATGCCGAGCAAGTGCAGATATATACTGGCTTTATAAGGCTGATCGACCAGCAGCGCACTTTGGTACTGGCACGCCGAGACTTTGCTGAAAGGCTGAAGGATTCGGTTAATACACCAATGGTCGAACCTCGAGACATTAAAACCTCAGTATTAGGATCACCACCGGAGCTGCCAGAAGAATTGGAAGGAAACAAAACTCTGTCTGAGAGCAGGAGCACAACTACGACTAGTAGTAGTAGAAGAAGAAGACGAGTTAGGAGTAGTAAGACAGCAAAGAGAAAGGCTTAGTAGTGTAAGCGAGAATTTTCATAGAATTCCCGATCCTCTTCAGCCATCACTACTTGCTTGTGACAGCTTTCACATAGGAGATACTTGGTGTTAGCTGGGAGCACTTTCTTACACCTGCCACAAAATTTCTTTAACAACAATAATAATGCGTACTTCTAAGATAAAAAACCATAACAATAGAAATCTAATTAAGGATGGTATTCGCCATCAAAATGGCCGACTGTATTGGCTTTGCAAAATGAAGTTTCCAATGCCTTATCTTATGCAACCAGTAAAGGATTTCAAATACATCCTAACGCATTTGCCATGTTAAAGGGTCTTAATATGGATGTGCTTAAGATAATCCAGGAAATAATCAAGATTAAAAAGCCAGCAAAAAATGCAGTCATAGTAGTTGATGATATCAAAACTTTAATAGAACCAAAGAAACAGGATGTGCCAGTCGAGCAAAAATGCACAGTACTCAATGATCCTACACCTAACGTTACTAGTGCAGAAGGAGTGGAGGGCTACATTGCATTGTTTCGCAGTAGATTTGAGAAGACAATGCGTATTTTGGCCCAGAGACCGGACAGCAAACGCATATCAAAGGTGTCTGCTGTCAAGCAGAGAGTCAGGATGAACAAGCAAATAGAAAGAGGTGAAAAAAATCTTCATGGTACCGGTAATTCGATCATAATTGCTGGCCTCTTGATGTCAAAGCGTATCAAAAAGAATGATGTTGAACTTACAATTGACGATTATACAGGGGTACTGAGTGCAGTTTCTACAGCAGAAGATGTAAAAAAACAAGCATCAACTCTTGCGCTTGATCAAATGGTGATGCTTGAGCTTGAAAATAATAAAGGAAGACCAGGACTAACGATCAAGAGTATCATTATGCCTGATATTCCTGATCATTTGCCTAACAAAAGCAAGTCAGAAGCCTATGCTGTGTTGATCTCCGACCTACATGTGGGCAGTAAGTATTTCATGAAAAACGAGTTTCTGAAGTTTTTAGATTGGTTATCATCCTCGTCACCTGAGGATGAGATTGTCAAAAAGATCAAATTCCTCTGTGTTGGAGGTGATTTGATTGATGGTATAGGCATATTTCCAAACCAGGACAAAGAGTTATTGGAGATAGATGCGGCAAAGCAGATGAGCCATGCTGCACAGTTGCTGGCAAAGATTCCCAGACACATCAAAGTTTTGGTGATACCTGGCAACCATGACCTCGGCAGGAGGGCGCTTCCCCAACCTGCGATCCCAAGAAAAACTTTGACTGAACAGTTTTATGGTCTTGAAAATTGTATGATGTTAGGCAACCCTGCTTTTGTTGAGTTAAATGGTGTCAAGGTATTAATGTATCATGGCCAAGGCCTTGACGACATCATCGCAACAACTCCCGGGCTGAGTTATTCCAAACCAGCTGAAGCAATGAAAGTACTTCTCAAGGCTCGCCATCTTGCTCCAATATATGGCGAACGTACACCCATAGCCCCAGAGCAAGAAGATATGATGGTCATTACAGAAGTACCTGATATTTTTCATTCAGGACATGTGCATGTAGCCGATGTGCAAAATTATCGTAGCACCCTTGTTGTAAATTCAGGTGCATGGCAGAGTCAAACAAAATTTCAACAAACAATGGGTATAATGCCCACCCCTGGTATAGCAGTGGTAGTGAACCTAGCTACACTTCAACCAATAGTATATGATTTCAATCAATGAGAGATGCAAGATTAATATCATCTTTGAGGGCCTCTTGGATTGTCATTGATGGTATCAGTATTTTGATCTTTTGAGACCTACCATATCGACCTTGATTAACAATATCCGTCGAAACCAGACCAAGTAAATCCAACTCATTTATTATCTGAGTCATACGCCTTTGAGTAAGCGGCTTTTGTTCTGTGTGTTTGCAAAGTGATAAGTATATATCATACACTTGACCAGTAGTTCCATTTGTTGACTTCATTATAGCAAGAATTACAAGTTTATGATGAGCTGGCGCGTTCTTTAGTGCAATAAAAGGTGCATCTCTTTCAATCCTATCTTCGCTTGCACGCACATGTTTTTCATCGACATTGGTCGTACCTTCTCTTTCTGCAATCTCGGCTGCTACTCTCAGCAAATCTATTGCCTTTCTTGCATCACCGTGCTCTCTTCCCGCCATTGCAGCACATAAGTTGACTGCCGCTTCAGAGATTGAGCCTTCGTTGAAAGAAAGTTTGGCCCGCTCATACAATATTTGACGGAGCTGTTCTACAGAGTAAGGGTTAAAGACTATCTCTTCCTCACTGAGGCTACTTCTTACGCGTGGATCAAGCTTGTCTTTGAATGTAAGGCTGTTAGAGATTCCTATCAATGTAATAAAACCACCCATCATTCTCTGGTTAGCTCTCGTAAAATTGTAAAGAATATCATCGCCACTTCTGTCAACAAGTGAATCTATTTCATCTATCACCAAAACAAGATTAAGTTTTTTCCTCTGTATGAAGTTCAAAACCCTATCTGTTGCTTCACCCATTGACAGGCCGGTGAAGTGCACTTGTTTTTCCTGTTCCCTATTAATTCCCAACTCTTCTGCAATTTCAAAAATCACCTTATAGGCACTACCTCCCGCAATCTTCGCATTTACAAAAGGAACTATAACATCTAGTTTGAGCTCACTTGCTTTTTTCGCTAGCCTATCTACAACACTTCTTGCAGCCGCAGTCTTGCCAGTACCAGGCTTGCCAAATAAAAGAAGGTTTGAAGGTCTAGCACCTTTAAAAATTGTAGATAATACCTGGGCAAGTGCTCTAATCTCTTCATCCCTAAATGGTAATTTTTCAGGTACATAATCAATAGTCAAGGCTTGACGATTCTTAACAAGAGATGTACCACTTGCTGCTTTGGCAAATATGTTATCAATATCAGAACTCAATTATCATCTACTACCTCTTGGTATTTTTATGCAATTTTAACCCGCCGCCCCCTGTTTTTCTTTTGCAGATACAAAAGTTTGTTAACTTTCTTAACACTGATGTTAACAGGTTGTTTTTAAACTGCTATATCAATATTAGTTTACTAATATATTATATTTATAATATGAATTTCTGTATGTATAGAGAAGTGGTTGCAGAAGAAAAATAGGGGTGGCAGTCCCTGTCTGTATTTCTATTTGGTTAACTATGTTATCAGTAATAGAACATAGATGGTGAAAAGGGACAAAAATAGACCCCTTTATTTCCACTGGAGCGTTAATGTCGGTATTGGTGGTGTTAACAACATCTGTTGGAACCCCTTTATTTCCACTGGAGCGTTTATGTGATACTTCTTTACTATAAGATTGGTTAACTACACATAGTTGTTAACTAAAGTTGTTTTTCTCTCATATACAGTTAACAGAAGCTAAGCTGTTTGTTATCAATATTAACATAGCTCATGTTAATTGTTAAGACCTTAACATGTTAAGTTGCCCTTACCCATATGAGCTCTGGAAAGAAGCGATTTAAGATAGAACTGGAGGATGCAGAAGGAAGCAAGTATAACCTCTCATTAGAAGGCAATATATCAAAAGAAAAAATAATGAAAATCGTGGAGTTCATGGATCTGATAAATGTGGAATCAGATAGCAATAACATCGAAAGCGAGGTGGAAAGGAGGAATAGGGTAATTCCAGCCTCTGTTGGTGATAAGATATGGGGTCTTGTTGAAGCCAAATTCCCTTATGGTGGATTTACCTCAACTGATATTCTTGAATTATATGAGGATCAGTATAACGAGCCAATCAAACTGAGTATTATCTCAACCTATCTTTCAAGATACACAGAGCGTGGCAAACTTATGAGGGCTAGACAAGGAAAAGAATGGGTCTATAAAATGTCTAGACAACAACCGATGCAGTCCCAACCCTCTTCGCCAGCATCTCTCGGCCTGCATTAGTGATGTTATAGCGAAAGGGTTTTGTGTTGATGTCCCTACTAATCAGGCCTAGGTCGTGAAGTTTCTTCATAAGACGAGCTGTGTGCTCCCTTGTTCTGCCTACAGCAAGTTGGACTTCCCTCGACGATCGTGGCCTCTCTGTCAGCAATTTGAGTATGTAGTCAGTTGTGCTGTTAACTTCATTCTCGATAGTTGGATGTTGTGTGATTGTTACAGACTCTGTAGCCTGAGCTACGTGAGGTTGAACCTGTGATGTGTATTGTGATGGTTCTCTTTGTAATTGTAACCTATTTTCGATGATGCTAAGCTTTGCCTGAAGCTCTGCAATCACTTTATCATAATCATGTAGTTTGTGAGTATACTCTAAAACGATCGCTTCGACAACTGCCTCGTTGGTTTTATGGATGCGGTCTTCTAACATAACCTTGATCCTGATGTAAAGAGTCATACCTATTAACCCTGCTAGGAAAGCAAAGACCCCTGATATCACTAGGTCACTCCCAGCGAAGGTCATGCTCGTGAGCATATCACTACATTAATTACATCCACCGTGATTTAATGTTTTAGGGTAACCTTATTTACACTAATGATATTCTTTTTATCAATTCGTTAATCACAGATATCACACCTTCCGTGCGGGTAATTGGTACATTATCACTATCTTCTGAACTAAATATCACAGCTAATTGCTCTGACACCTTACTTAATGTGACAGATCCTTCTAACTTGACAATTCCCATCGCTTGTAAAAGGATGATACTAAAAAGTATAGAGTTTATCTTCTTTCTACATTGCCTGACTTGTCTGTAGTACGCTCCTGAACTGATACTTTTGGGTCCGCCGACACCTCTTACATATGTCAAGATTATTGAAAGTTGACGTGGTGTAAATAGAGAATTTGCAAGAAGTAACTCATAAAGAGCATCAGAGTTAGATGATGGACCAGACATGTTAGCTATACAGATCTGTATAGCTCTTCAAATATTAGAATGTAATCAACATCAAACTTTAAAGAGGGATATTCTCTTTAAAGGGAAGTGCAGTTAGGAAAGGTTGAGCAATACCTTCAGAATGAGATTAAGAGTCATGGGACAATCTGTCTTCCACTCATTGATTCTGAAAACTCAACAGGCGCAGTATCCATCGCAAAGGTAGTTGAGGAGAGAGGAGCTTCTGCAATACTCGTTGGTGGGTCCTCTGCAGTTGATCAAATAGAGTTAACAAAACTTGTTGGCGAATTAAAATCGACAATTAATATACCTATAATATTGTTTCCGGGAAACGTCACAGGTGTATCACCGAAGGCTGATGCCATCCTCTTTAGCTCACTCTTGAACTCAGAGAACACATACTTTGTTACCGAAGCACAGGCATTGGGTGCATTGAGTGTCAAGAAATATGCAATAGAACCACTTCCTACAGCATATATAATAATAGGCGAAGGGACTGCTGCTTGGTTTGTGGGTAGGGCTAGGGGAATCCCTTTCAATAAACCCAACCTTGCCGTAATGTATTCACTAGCTGCTCAATATATGGGCATGCGTTTTGTATATCTAGAAGCGGGTTCTGGCGCAGTTCAGCATGTTCCACAAGAAATGGTAGCGATGGTAAGAAAACACTATGAGGGTACAATCATTGTCGGTGGTGGTATAAAGTCCCCTGAAATTGCGGCTCAAATGGCCAAAGCAGGAGCTGACATTATTGTTATTGGTAGTATGATAGAAAAGGATGATAATTGGCAAGAGAAATTTTCTTCAATAGTTAAGGCCATTGGGATACGATGAAACCATGATAATTGAGGAAGCTGAAACTCATCTTAAGGACGTCCGCATGCCTGCATTCTACTGGCAATATCAACAGGCTGTTCTAAAGAGTGTTGATAAGGGATACCAGCATGCGCTTAAGGCTCGACGACGGGGGATTGACGCAGCTGACATCATTGAGCCCAAGATTGCATATGATTTAGCAGACAGGGTCGCCAAAATGCATGACATAGATATTGCTGGCAGATTGCGTGCTCTACTTTCTCAGACCACTAAGGAAAAGGCCGCATTAAAGATAGCAGAAGAGATCGCTGCTGGAGAATATGGTTCAGGCGATCTCAAAACTCGACTTGATAGTGCAGTCAGGGTTTCTCTAGCTGTGGTCACAGAAGGTGTGACCGTTGCTCCTCTGCAGGGAATATCTGATGTCATGATTAAGAGGAACATTGACGGCTCACAATACCTTTCTGTGTCATTTGCTGGCCCAATTAGATCAGCTGGCGGCACGGAAGCTGCCCTAACAATGCTCATTGCTGATCATGCTAGAAAGGTGGCGGGTCTTGACAAGTACATAGCGAATTCCTTTGATGATGAAACCGGCAGGTTTGTTGAAGAGCTTAGGATCTATGAGCGGGAAGTTATGGGATTTCAGTTCAAAGTTCTTGATGAAGATGTGGTAAAATGTATTTCAAACATACCAGTAGAGCTAGACGGGGTCGATACCGATCCTGTAGAAGTAGTTGGGCATAAGAACATGCGCAGGATTGCAACCGATAGAGTACGTGGAGGCACGCTCAGAGTCATGAATGATGGACTCATTGGCAGGAGCAGAAAACTAATGAAGCTAGTTGAGACTCTGAACTTGGAAGGCTGGGACTGGCTGAAAGAACTCAAAGGAGCAATCCAGACGGGAAATGATGATGCCGCTCATCATAGGATGTCAGAGGTCATTACAGGTAGGCCAGTACTTTCAATGGTAAAAAGAATAGGTGGGTTTCGCTTACGTTATGGCCGTTGCTATAACACTGGCTTTGCAACTGTAGGAATACATCCAGTAGTGCCAGCTTTACTTAACTATGCAATTGTGGTTGGCACTCAGATCAAAATGGATATGCCTGGCAAGGCATCTACTATAGCACTGGTCGATACTATTGAACCGCCAATTGTCCGGTTGGATGATGGCAAAGTGATACAAGTAACTACGATCGAGCAGGCCGAAAGAATCCGCCCACACATGAGTAAGATCTTGTATCTTGGAGACATGTTAATAAGTTATGGAGATTTTCTTGAAAATAATGCGCAGCTTCCGCCTGCAAGCTTTGTAGAAGAAATATGGGCGCAACAACTACGTTCAAAACTGCTTACAATGCAGCCATCTGACTTTGATTTGCAGAGGCTGAGTCAGATGGCTGAAAACCCGCTTGTTCTGCCGTCAGTTGACGAGGCATTTGAAATTAGCAAAAAACTTGGATTGGCCTTACATCCAAAGTATTCTTTCTATTGGGATTCCTTAACGGTTGAGGAAGTATTGTATCTGAAAGACAGGCTGTCTGCTGATGGTATACCATTATCCTTTGACACTAAGTTAAAGGACATCTTGGAGCGACTGGGTATAGTCCATTCTATTACACACGGTCAGATCATTATTGACGACGATAACCAAACGACTTCACTGAGAAGACTTCTAGTAGGGGTTGTCGATGTTAAATCAAACACTGCCATAGAACTTGTTAATAAAATATCTGGCTTGCTTGTGATGTCTAAATTTTCTTCTGCTATTGCTGTGAGAGTTGGCAGGCCAGAGAAGGCAGCCGAGCGCAAGATGAAGCCGCCAGTACATGTCCTCTTTCCAGTCGGACCAAAAGGCGGCCCAACTCGTGACATCTTGAAGGCCTGTAAAGAAGACTCTTTCTATACACAAATAGCTAATAGATATTGCAATAGATGTAGGTCACCCTCTATTGGCACACATTGCAGGACGTGTGGCACTTGGACCATGTTGCACAACCTGTGTATTGTGTGCAGACAGGAAGTTGAAGAGGGTGAAAAATGTAGGCGTTGCGGTAAAGAAGGGCGAACCTACTCCTCAATCAACTTTCCGCTAAAATTTGCGTTGGAGCAAGCAAAGAAAAAACTGGGCGTAAATCCACAAGAACCTTTTAAGGGAGTCAAATCGCTTATGAGCACACATAGATCCGCAGAGCCTTTGGAAAAGGGGATTCTGCGCCAAAAACATGGACTTCATGCCTTCAAGGATGGGACAATCCGATTTGATGCTACAAATGAGCCACTCACTCACTTCAAGCCAGAATGGATATCTGTCAGCATTGAGAAGTTAAGAGAGCTTGGATACACACATGATCATCTTGGCAGAGATCTAACCTCGCCAGACCAAATAGTAGAGTTGATGATGCAGGATGTAATAATCCCTCGAGACTCTGCAAAGCACCTTGTGAATGCAGCGCAGTATGTTGATGAAGAGCTTGTTAAGCTATATGATTTGGAGCCTTTTTATGGCTTGTCATCGCTTGATGGCCTTGTTGGTCATCTGATTGTAGGCCTTGCACCACATACATCAGTAGGCATTGTGGGAAGGATAATTGGTTTTGCTGACTCACAGGTTTGTTTGGCATCGCCAATATGGCACTCTGCAAAGCGCCGCGACTGTGATGGCGATGCAGACTCTATTATGCTAATAATGGATGCATTTTTGAACTTTTCCTATGATTTTTTACCTGACAAGATAGGCGGGCTAATGGATGCACCTTTACTTATACAGCCTATTGTACTTCCACATGAGGTTCAACGTCAAGCGCACAATGTAGATATTGCAAATGCGTACTCACTTGAATTCTATGAAGCTACATGGAAGCAAGCCAAGGCTGCCGACCTAGCTAACATAATAGAGACTATCAAGAATAGAATAGGTGATGCACGTCAGTTCTTTGACTACGGCTTTACTCATTTAACTGATACGCTTGTCACAAAGGCACAGAGAAGTGCCTACTCTACTCTTAACACTATGGAAGAGAAATTGAAAATGCAATTTGATACTGCAAAACTGATAAACGCAGTGGACGCCAACGAAGTTGCTGCAATGGTGCTTACCACTCACATTCTACCTGATATAATCGGCAACATGAGATCCTACTCTTCACAGACATTTCGATGTACTACTTGTGGTGCCAAGTTCCGCAGAATGCCATTGATGGGCAAATGTACTGAATGCGGCTCATTATTGATCCAAACAGTGACACGAGGAGCTGTTGAAAAGTATCTTGGCATTGCAACTGACATGTGTAAGCAATACACAATCAACGATTATCTTCGGTGCAGAGTTGAATCAATAGCCATAGAACTAAAATTGATTTTCAAGGAAGAAAGGAGGACCCAATCGAGTATGATGGAGTTTATGGATGACTAAGAGTGCTCTGCAAATGTATTGTAGATTTTAACTACATCATCCTTGTCCTTGGCACCAACGATTGTGGCAGCGCCACTTGAGAGAAAGCTTACAGACATCCTGCCTGAATTGACTGCCGTTATGCCAAGGTTCCCTCTTGTCTGAACTATGTAGCCAAGTGATTCAACATTCTTGATCATGGAGTTAAGGTTGATAGGTATAGGCTCTGTAGGGGTGACTGTCCACGTACGCTTGCCCCTATCCCTACCACATAACTCTTCAATTATCAACCCGTTGTCTGCCAGCTTGATTTCTTTACGTACTATTCCACATGATGGACACTCTTCTTGGCGAAACATCTTTACGCGCTCAAATGATAACTCATTCAGATCAATATAGAGCAGATTATCTATCAGAGTAGGTTTTTTACCTGTGATTAACTTGATTGTTTCTGACACCTGTATGCCTGCGACCAGATATAGTATGGATGGGTGCACACCTTCAGTACTACATGCAGGCATTTCCTCTTCATTCAACTCGGGAAACATGCATCGAAGACATGCAGTCTTGTTTGGTAGAATTGTGCATACTGACCCTAGCATGCCAAGCGCTCCCGCATAGATCAATGGAATATTGTGCTTGATACATGCGTCATTTAGGGCATATCGAGCATCTACGCTATCTAATGCATCAATAACAATATCAAAACCTTTGATGAGACTTTCAGCGGTATATTTCGTTACTGACGTTGGAACTGCCTCAATCTTGACTGTTGGGTTTAGCTTGCGCAGTCGCTCTGCAGCAACCTCTACCTTGACGCGGCCAATGTCGTCGTCAGTATACAAATGCTGTCTGTGCAGATTGGTAACTTCAATAACGTCTCTGTCAATAACACGCACCTTGCCAACCCCCATTGCAACTAACTGTGTAGTAACTGGGTTGCCGATACCACCAGCTCCTACCACGCATACCTTCGCATCCCTTATTTTTTCCATACCCTCAAAACCAATCTCCTCAAGCATAACTTGCCTAGAATAGCGCTGAACCTCTTCACTTGTTAACTCCGCTCCCCCTGCCACAGCTGGCAGGATGTAGATAGAATCCCCATCCTTCAAATGTGCAGACGTAACCCCACTAAAGCGTACATTCTTACCATTAATGTAGATATTGATAAGTGATCGTGGTTTGCCATTTTGATCAAACACTCTTCGCCTAAAGTCATCGCCCATTTGGTCTGAAACCTTTGTAAATGCATCCTGTATGTCATGAGCTTGTATTGAGATCTTTTTCTCTCCTTGACCCTTATTCAATACTGAAGGAACTACAAATTCAACGTTTGCCAATATTATCCCCTCATAATTGCTGAAAGTTCTTCAGTTGCGTCAGGCTTAATAGCATTTAGTTTTGGTAGTAAACCTATAATCGCTTCTGTAGCTTTCAAACCATTACCCGTGACATAGCAGACAATGCGCTCATCCTTATCTATCTTGTCTTCTTCTACCAACTTTCTCAGTACTGCAACTGACACGCCGCCAGCAGGCTCAGTAAAAATTCCCTCTGTCTGGGCAAGTAGCATAATGCCGTCTGCGATCTCCCGATCGCTTGCCTCCTCTGCAAGCCCATTATATTGCTTCAGTCTTTTTAAAACATATCTACCATCGCCAGGATCTCCAATTGCCAAGCTTTTTGCGATCGTCTCTGGCCGTTCAACGGGAACCACTTCATCGCTATTGCGCTTGAATGCATCAACGATAGGTGCACAACCTCGTGGTTGTGCAGCAACAACTTTCATATTCTTAGGGCTATCGATCAGACCAAGAGAGTGAAGCTCTTCAAAGCCTTTGCATATGGCATTAAGCATGGCGCCACTCCCTACCGGAATTATCAGACTCTCTGGCACTTGCCAATTCATCTGTTCCGCAACCTCGTAGGCGAGTGTCTTTGATCCCTCTACATAATACGGTCTCATGTTAATATTGACTACACCAATGCCTTTCTTGTCTCCTATCATTGAAGCAATCCTGTTAGCATCATCGTAGGTGCCTTCGACTGCAACAAATTCTGCGCCGTATGAAAGCGCTTGGGCAATCTTGACATGTTCGATATCCGATGGGGCGAATATATAGCATGGCAAGCCTGCTTTGGCTGCGTGAGCCGCAGTTGCTGCTGCTAGGTTGCCAGTTGACGCACAACCTACTGCCTTCAATCTTGTCTCTTTAGCCCTTGAAACTGCAACGCCAGCAGGTCTATCCTTGAATGAAAATGTTGGGTTAACAGAGTCATTCTTGATATGCAAACTTGTAAGTCCAAGCCTACTGCCTAGCTTGTCTGCATACTGTAGCGGTGTTAGACCTGCATTCAGGCTTACAATATTGCTTTTGTTTGCAATTGGCAAGAGCTCAAAATAACGCCAGTATGTCTTTTCCCTTAATTCAAAAGTGCTTCTACTTATGGACAACTCCTTGTATGTGACATCCAGAGGACCAAAGCATTCCTCGCATACATACCGAAATTGTGGCTCATATTCTTTGAGGCATTCCCTGCACTTTAGCGATTTGATACTTCCCATGTCTTCTACTCATCCTGTCGATTGGTATATGATTAAAACCTCTCTAAGCACAATTTTAGTTTTACTAAATTTTTTGTTAATTATGTTTTGTTATACTAAACTGTCAAAGCAGTGCGCGTATTTAGCAAAAAAGCATAACAATATACAAATATGACATGTTCAGTAGGCTATGTTAATAAATTATGGAAACAGGAACGATTGCCCGTATGACACGCTGGCTTATCTGAGTCTACCATGTACAAAATAGAATCTGAGTCACAGTCGACCAATATTTTATACACTGGCTGGACATTTCCAGATTCCTCACCTTTCATCCACAGTTTGTTGCGTGACGTGCTCCAGAACCACGCATTTCCTGTCTTGATAGTGTTGGCAATGGCTTCTTTATTGGCATATGCTAGCATCAGAATATCCTTGGTCTTTCGGTCCTGTACTACTACAGGCAGAAGACCCTTGCGCTTTTCAAAGTCGATGTCACTGAGCGATTTAGCATTCATGTACATTTGACAATGTGAAGAGATGGAAATAAATCTAGCCATCAGGTTCTCTGGTAATAGACTCAAGGTATAGGAGAGTAATGCCACACATGTATAACAAGTGGACAGAACAAGGCAATTATCCACCAATTTTACTAAGGATTGGTAAAATTGCTCGTTTATGCAGAGATAACTTTGTTCATTTCCTCTTTCTGTTTTTTACTTTTAAATTACTTCCTTTTTTATGTCGTTGTGAACATTTCTATAAGTGACATATCCCTTCTACTTTACAGAGCCCCTAAAATGGTAAACAAAATGCAATTTGTCTCCTTTAGGCATGGTATACCTTTGATGATCTTTAAAATCCCGTCTATTATGTAAAATATTCTGCGGTCCTCTGCTACCTTGAGGTCATCAATTCTTAAATACACCCTGCAAAACATGTGTCTTTTAACAATACTGAATAAAGCTTGTGATGCTCGTTGCTATAATATGCTGCTTCACATATGTAGTGCAGACAGAGATATATTCCCCTTGCGTCAAGATGCTGTCAGCGAGGTGGGGAAGCCAGGTTATCCCGGCGGGCTCATAACCCACAGAGCGGTTTCCACTTTGCAAAAATTGCAGGTGGTCGTAAGTTCAAATCAACCCCTCGCTACTACTTTTTTCTAACAGGAATTTTGTCTTTTCAATGCCGTATCTTTGTGACGGCTTTGTCAAATGCCTGTGTGCTTTGGGTGTTGGAATGTATAATCCAGTTTTAATTGTACGCTCCTGCGGTACCAGAATCTTTTCTATGTTCTGTTCTTTGTGTTTACATCTGTCGCATTGAAATCCCTTATTTTTGCCCTCTGACTTCATACGCCTGCTGCACATTTTACATACTGGATTCAATATTTCATAAACAGGTTCAAGCTTGAGTACACGTATATATTCAATATTGAGAATTTTGGGGTGTTTGGTGGTACCCTTTCTCACACCGACACCAATTTCAATGGTGTCTCCTTCTTCAAGCTTGATTGCGACATTTGCAAGTGCTGTTGGTTCATAGACTGCTGCAGGCATTTCTGCATCCTCCTGCTTGACTGTAAAAATGACATGACCCCCTTCAATTGTATGTGGCTTGCTGCTAACATTGCACTTTACATATCCTGCTGTGTATGCTTTGACGGTGGCAATCTTAATTTCATTTTGCAAGTGCATGTTTGTCCCTTGATTTGAGCGAAAAATTGTCCAACCTTCTATCTCTTCCTCTAGATGTAACAGCCGAAGTGCCGACTGAACTATATTTGGGTTCTCTCCTCTGATGCCAAAGTAGACTGGGTCTGGACTATGTGGTGCAATCAAAACTCGTCTTTGCTTTAGATCATAATTGTTGAAAGTATGAGGATACGTATCTATGCTAAACTTAATGATATCATGCTTGTCTATTTTGCGCGGGTTGCCCCAGTTCTGTTGCTTCCTATATGTGATCAGCTCAAAGGTATGATCACGCTCAAGCATGCAACCCATAGCACCAAGAGCCCCAACAAGCCCCTGACCGTTGCCAAAGGTGAAGTATTGAACTCTCTCAGCTTTGGCTACTTTTTCTGACATCTGTCTACTTATTACGTCGCACATCGCATGTGCGCTAAACTCTCGAAGCTTTATGGGCACATAGTCACTTTCAAGGAAGGCAATTCCAGGATTAGCCCCGCAGCCAATCGCAGAACCCTCTTCTACTTCCTGCTTCACATAATCAATGATCTTCTCTGTATCTTGTACTTTCAACCGAAGGCAGACTGCGCCATTACCTCTAGTTTTCCAAGGAATATTGGGATTGAGCCTGATCAATAGTGGATAGTCGATAAGCTGTGCACGCAGTTGCTTTTTCAGATGTTTCACTACCTTGAATGCAAGGTGTGTTGTGCACCTGCCCTCACGCGAGTCTGTGTCATCAAACGCAACATGTAGCGTGTACATTGATAATCGCTGTTAATGCACTAGCTATATAGGCGTATAATTCTAGGCCTGTGACTTCTATCATACCACGTACGCAAAAGTCAGATCTAGGTATTCAATCGATATTAGGTTCAATACCTCTAATTGTGCTATTGAAGCAGGTATGTATGGATTGCTAAAATCCCATGCAGGGAGTCTCTGTGTGATTAATATTTGCAAACTACTAGTTAGTATACAAAAATAAACCAATTAACTAAATGTAAGAAGAAGTATCAAAACAGTTGTTTGCTTAACAGATAGCTAATTAGAAACCTGCCAAGTCTTCTACTTGACTCTCTGATTTCGAGAGAACATTTATAGCTTCCCTCTTTGTGTAGATAACTGGGATGGCGGAAGAAGGAGAGGAAAAGGAAAAGAAAGAGGTTAAAGCAACAACGCCGGAAGAATCTGCTACAAGGGCAGCAGAATTAATAATAAAGCAACTTGAGAAAGAAATTGGCGGTAGACCTGTTCCAGATGAATTGAAAGAGAAGCATCTTGGATATAGAAATATCAAACATGTAAAGACGTTTATAGAGCAAAGGCGTGAGTATTATGCAAAGTTATTTCTGACACAATGTAAGCGTGATCTTAGACTTGAGATGATGGAAAAGGGCATAATACCACGACCGTCAAAACTACCCTTGGGATCAAGAGAACTAAAAAAAGCAGGGGCAATCGACTACTATAATATCGATGAATCCAGATTGATGCATTTATCAAAGAACTAAAAAAGGTATGCAAGTACTCAAAACTATTCGAGTAGGATGAGGAAAAGATTGGCGAGGCTTATTATAGAGAGACAAAAAGGAAAATCTAGCCTGCTCCTCCTTGGTTGCACGAAAATTCATGATCTGTTACATGTGCCTAGAGTATTGGACTGATATCTCTCTCCATCTGTGTATCATCGAATTATATCGGTGTTATAAAAAAGGCATAGTGTTTAAATAGTTTCAGTATGGATTGTTGGTGAGTGAATTAGATGCCAGTCGCAATCCTTCCTGATATTAGCGAACAACACTGCATCGGCTGTGCACTCTGTGTAGAGATTTGCACTTCCCTCGGTCCAGATGTGCTCAGAGTAAAACCAGTCGAAGGATGGAAGAGAGGTAAAGCCTTCGTGTTTTATCCAGAAAGATGCATCTCTGACGGAGCATGTATTGGAGTTTGCCCCACAAAGGCAATCTTCTGGATGAGGCCGATGGATTACACGCCCGGACAACCAATCCCATTGAAGAAGTCAGGCCTTTTCACAAAGGGCTGGGAAGAAGGTTAGTCCTTCGACAAACTCCTTTTTTTAATTTTTATTCTATACATAATATAGCATAGTTTGAATTGGTTATTGTTTAGTGGTTTTCTATTTTTATAGCTGCTTGCTTATCTCATTCCGCCGTACTTTTATGTCTTTATTTGTTGCTAGCGAGCATCCAAATCCTGTTAGAGCATGAATAAGATGGTATTGATGTATTATTCAAGAGGTTCGACAAATTATAAAACGGTGTTTGACGGCCTATCATCTAATTGGTGGACTGGGATGAATCGATTAAGGGTCACCTTTTCTGGGTCTGGGGAGGAGAAGAAGGATTTTTCAAGCGCGGCAAAGAGGGCATGCTGGTCGTCACAGACAGGCGTCTTGCTTTTATCACGAAGACGGACATGACTTACAAGATGCATGAAACCCATTCCCTTAGACAGTTAAAGCGCTTTGAGGCAGGTGAGAACGTCTTTCGACCAGCTGAAGGATATACGTTAGAACACCTCAAAAAAGATATTGCCAAGAGTCCTGATAACCTCCAGATTTCTTTTAGTCAAATTCTGGATGTTCTCTCAGAAGAAAAAGATTGGGGGACGCTTCTTAAGGTGAAGATGAACCTAGGCTACAAGACAAAGGCTTTCAAGTTCTCCTTAGTGAAGGGATGGGTAAAATATCCTGCAAAGGACCCACTAGAGTTTCATCGCATGGATTGGAGACCGATTATAAACTTAATAAAAACGTCAATTTAGTTTTGCAAAAGTGCTACAGGACTTATGGAGAAGGAGAACTACAAGGTAATTCTATTCTGATTTGATAGGGTTCCTTAAAAGTTCAAGATGCTTGAAGTTTGAGCTGTTTGCGCTTTATAGTGCAAGCAAAATATGACCAGATGCTTTTTGTCAAACAGAATAATATTTCGTAAGCCAAATTCGAGGTCTTCAGTGAGATTCACTAAAGATGAAGGAATGTATATCATGAACACAATCACGATTACAAAGTAATATAATTAGGCAGCCTGCTGTCTACACCTCACACATATTGCCAAAAAAGCTATTCATTGTGGGTGTAGGTCCTGGCTCGCCAAAGTACCTTACTGATATAGCTAAAGAAGCCATTGCCAAGTCACATTACATCATAGGCTACAACTATACGCTATCCACCATTGAGGGCATCATTGACAAAAGCAGACAGCAAGTGTTTCAAATTACAATGCGTACACAAGAGAATGTCTATCAGGATATTTACGCAAAAATGAAAGATGACGAGCGCTGTACCGTGCCTTTCACAGGAGATGCCAATTTCTCTGAATCTGAGGTTGTCGACAGGCTGCTAGAAATATTTGGAAGCGACAATGTTGAGATGATTCCTGGCATCAGCTCTATACAAGTGGCTGCCGCAAGGGCACACATCCCGACTGACAAGGCTTTTGTTGTTACATTTCATGTAACAAATAATATAGAGCCAAAAAAGAAGGAAATGTTGCAAGCAATTAGGGAGGGTAGGAGTCTAATACTGCTACCCCGGCCTTGGCCAAGAGATAGATCTAGACATTTTATGCAGTCTGAAATTGCAAAATTCCTGCGTGAAGGTGGGATCGATACTACCAAGCTAAAGGTTTGGGTCTTTGAGCATTTGACGACTGATAAGGAAACAACATTTAGGGGAATGGTCATTGATCTTGAAGGAAAGGAGTTCAGCGACCTCTCTGCTATGGTGGTAGATCAAACAAAGAGGCAAACATACCTCAGCTTCTAGCCGGAGTTTAAATATTAAATTGTACAAAATTTTGTATATGTCATCAATACAAAATAAGTCTGTTGACATAATGCAGGGCAATGACAAAGGCTTGATTAGATACTGTGTTGAATGTGGCGCAAAGATGCCCAAGTCACAGAAGATGTGTCCTGCATGTGGCGAAAGCCAATAATATCTCTTTTTTGTTATAATCAGAATCTTGTTTTAGATCGCCTTAATAAAGCGTCTTCGCTTGCATAGACTCTCCCTTCTCTAGCTACATGACTTTAATCTATATTCTCTGATGGGAACAATATCTTTGGAGCAATCCAAACCAGAAAGGTTTGAACACTTCACCTCCCTCCAAAAGGTTATTATCGGAAGGCCAGCCTGTGCGAGTAATAATAGTAGTAGTAGCCTACCAGCGCGCAAACTATTATCAAAAGTCTCTCCTGACTCCTCATAGCCGTAAGTCAGGAAAGGTCTATGGTGCAACTGGGTTCATGGCCATGCCTGCATCAAGACCCCCAAGTCGCTCAATCATCTGCCACTCTATTACTGCAGCTATAAACAATACTCCCGTGGCAATGCCAATCTCTATAATAGTTGGGATGATGTATCTACGCCAAGGCATTCTCTTAATAAGGTAATAGATTAGCATTGCACCCCTTGACATGGCAAGACCATACACAAACACTTCCATTACGCCAAAGGGCGTCATCAGAATGACAAGTGGTGAGACCCCCTCTAGGATGGGTGATGAGCTTGTAAGGGCGCTGAAAACTGCGCCAGTTGAAAAACCAGAGAATGCTCCAAATGCTGGCCCTATTGCAGGAACAAACATTATCATGGTAATCTGGACATTGTTTAGAAAGATGCCATTCTGGTCAATGCCCACTATCTGCTTCGAGAATTCCTGCTTCAATACCTCGGCATTCTGTTTGCTCATAGGTAATGCGGCTCCTCCTGAATATGCAATTAGAAATGCAGCAACACCAAACACTAGGTAGATGAGGCGCCGCTTGCTGATTTTAAAACGCAACAGGAATGGTTGAATGCAGTATTTGTATTAATTAGTTTTGTCGTCATCCAGTATCCAACTTTGTGTTTTTATGTATGTTGAGCATAACAATTGGTGGTGAACCATTCCTCTGCTACAATAAGTGCAGGAAATACTGTATTTCCGCAGTTGTTTGCTATCGGTAATGATCCTATAGACTTTGTGATTCAAGACATTGCAGTAATAATGGTAGTTGCGGCCATAATGCTTGCGATCACATACAAACTGAAGCAGCCCATGGTCATAGGCTATATCATCGCTGGCATGATAATCGGTCCTTTTACCCCACCTTTCAACCTTATCAAGAGCCCAGAGACTTTGAATTTGTTTGCAGAGCTAGGCATAATCATGCTGCTCTTTGTTACTGGGACTGAATTCCCTATTGCTAAACTCCGCTCGGTGGGTAGGATATCAATAGTTGCTGCGCTAGCAGAAGTGCTAGGAACGTTCTTGATCGTGTTCTTTATCGCTCAAAGCCTTGGGTTCCAATTCTATGATTCTCTCTTTCTTGCTTTGGCGTTATCAATTACTAGCACTGTAATCACTATTAGAATACTTGAGGATGTGGGCCTAATTCGAGATAAGTCGTCTACGCTCATCCTTGGGATGTTGATAGTCGAGGACATAATTGCCATCAGCGTTCTTGGCATTTTGCAATCCTTTGTTGCTACAGGCGGTAACATGTCCGTTGTGAATATCGCAATTGTGATTGGGATAGTGGGTGGCTTTATTGGTGGCGTTATTATAATAGGAAGCAAGTTTGTCCCTCGGATAATAGATCGGGTTGGCAAGACAAATGATTATGCGCTACTTCTGATAACCATTCTCAGTATTGCATTTGGGCTGTCATTTCTTGCAAACGGCCTTGGAATGTCTGTCGTGGTTGGTGCCTTTCTTGCAGGTGTACTTGTCGCAGAGAGCCGAAGTGCAGCTGTGGCAAGGATAATTACAATCCCACTGCGAGATATGTTTGCAGCATTATTCTTCATATCCATAGGAGCACTCATGAATGTGTCGCTGATCCCTGGATTTATAATCCCTGCAATAATACTGATACTGACCTCGTTCGCCTCAAAGCTCTTGATAGTCACTGGCATATTGGTTCAGGCAAGATATGACAGCACGACTGCCCTTAGAGCTGGTCTTGGAATGTCCGCTACCAAGGGAGAAGTCTCATTGATTGTTGCCAAGGGTGGACAGGATGTAAACGCCATTAGTCCCTCAATTCTACCACTACTTGGTGTAGTTACAATAGTGACGACATTTATAGGACCATTCATTATAAAGGTCGGAAGTCGATTCAAGCTGGCTGAGCCTACTGAAGCAGATGCAAAGAAGGAAAAAGAGGAGGAAGAAGAAGGTTAGTCCGTCATAAGGAATTTTTCCAACCAGACTAGCGCGGCTGCAATTGACTCTAGATAGATGGCAGGCAGGCTAGCCAACTACTGTGTTCATTAATTATGAGAGATGGTAGATCTTGTGTTACCGAACTTTCATTATTTGAGAGTCAATGGTTGTACCATTGAGATCATAACCAGTTTTGATGTCTAAAAAGGTTAAGGGGCACAACGTATTGTAAAAGACATGCCAATTGCTACTTGTGTGTCTATATAGTTCACTATGATCTATATCTTCATTATTGGTAATGATAAAATAAGTATCTTTCATGTCTTTGTTTGTTCCGGTGGGGATTTAGTATAATATCGCAATCTCGCAAAGACCACAAATCTTTTGTCTCGTCTTTCTTTCTTGGTGGAAGAAGAAGAGGTGATAGAATTTTTAAATGGGTCGTGATAGGTGCAGCTGGCTATACTGCCCTTATGTTAGTACTAGTAGCGGGTTCTGTAATCGAAGGTTCTATTCCTATCTTTTCTCATGAAGGAATAAACTTCCTTTTTGATACGAGCTGGAACCCCGTAGTAGGCAGAGAAGCATATGGAGCGCTTCCATATGTCGTTGGAACGCTTTTGAGTTCTGCCATCGCTATGGCAATAGGTGTACCAATCAGCTTAGGAATTGCCGTATTCATTTCGGAAATAGCTCCACCAAGACTTGGAACTCCGATAGGCTTAGTTGTAGAGGTACTTGCTGCGATTCCAAGTATAGTTTACGGTTTATGGGCCCTGTTTGTTTTCCGATTCTGGATAGTCGATTTCATTGAGAGGCCTCTTTATCAAGCTTTTGGGGGGACAATACCTCTCTTTGCCCGCACTCCATTTGGCCTAGATATCTTTACTGCAGGAATAGTACTTGGAATAATGATCATCCCTATTATTTCCTCAATTTCACGAGAGATACTAAAGGCTGTTCCTAATTCGCAGAGAGAAGCTGCATACAGTTTGGGCGCAACCCGATGGGAAACCGTGTGGAAAGTCTTGTTTCCCTACGCCAAGGCTGGCTTGCTTGGAGCTGCAATCATCGGCCTTGGTAGGGCGGTTGGTGAAACTATGCTTGTAACCCTGATAATAGGAAATGCAGTTGGTGCTAATGCCATCCCCGATTCACTTTTCAGCCCAAGTCAAACGTTATCAAGCATAATAGCTAATGAATTCAATGAGGCCGTTACTGAATTTCATACTTCTGCATTGATAGCTTTGGGGGCTGTATTATTCATAGTGACAATGGGAATTAATGTCGGTGCTCATTTGCTCGTGTCAAGAATGGTCAAAGTTGCTCCGGGGGCAAAGGAATAGCAAGAAATGAACAACACAGAAAAGTATCGAGGTAATACGACGGATCCGAGGAAAATTATCCAGGACGCTATAGTACGAGAAAATCACAAACGCCAGATAGTTAACAGAGTTTTCACCGGTGTAACTATTGCTTGTGTTGTACTTGCAATGATACCTTTGGGCAGCATCTTGTTTGAAGTAGTAAAGAATGGGATCTCTGCCATAAGTTTTGAATTTCTCACACAACCTCCGGGATCAATGATACGGGGTACTGGGGGGATAGGCCCTGCAATACAAGGCACGCTACTTACTGTAGGATATGCTTCACTAATTGGCATTCCTGTTGGAATACTTGCAGGCATATATCTTTCTGAATATGCTGGCAACAGCAGATTTGCTTATGTCGTTAGGTTCCTTAACAATGTGATGACTGGAATGCCATCTATAGTGATAGGCATTGTAGGATATGTTGCCCTCGTCCTTACAATCGGTTCATTTAATATAACTGCTGGAGCAGTCTCACTTTCTATAATAATGATTCCTATAGTAGTGGCAGTTACTGAGGAAACATTAAAACTCGTGCCTAACTCCATACGAGAGGCTGGACACTCGCTAGGTATCCCGAAGTGGAAGGTCACGCTATTTATTACTTTGAAGAGCGCCAAAGAGGGTATTCTCACCGGCATTGTTCTTGCAATCGCTCGAGTTGCCGGCGAAACTGCACCGCTTATTATGACAATACTTGGGACCAGTTTGTTCTTTCAAGGATTGATGAGTCCTGTAGATGCTCTGCCCCTTAGAATATGGAGGCTTGCCTCGCAACCATACGAACATGCTCATTCTTTTGGGTGGGGTGCGGCTCTGGTACTCATAATTATGGTACTCTCACTTAGTATATTGCTTAGGTTCTTGGTGCTCAGGAAGAGTGCTATGCCCGCATCCATGGCGAAGGTATAAGATGAACCCCTACAGATTCTATATTCTTCTACGTGATCTATTTAGACAACCATTAATTATGTGAATCATAGAAGATGAATTGGATGACTCGCGAAGAATATGCTAATGCTATTCGATATAATCTTTCATCATTAGATATTGATGCTAAAAAACACCATTATAAAGTTTCTGTCAAGAATCTGAATTCTTGGTTTGGAAATAAACAAGCTCTCAAGAATATCAATTTTGATATAAAAGAGAATACTATTACTGCCTTAGTCGGTCCTTCTGGATGCGGCAAAACAACACTTATTCGATGTTTGAATCGCATGAACGAGATGACTTCTAGTGCAACTGTGAAGGGGAGTGTTTATCTTGATGATACCGACATCTATGCCGCGAGTGTAGATGCTGTGATTATCAAAAGGAGAATTGGAATGGTTTTTCAAAAACCAAATCCTTTTCCCACAATGAGCATTTATGATAATGTGGCTGCTGGTTTGAAACTTAATGGAATCAAAGATAAGGCGTTGATAAAAGAGATAGTAGAAGAGAGCCTAAAAGGCGCAGTCCTGTGGGATGAAGTAAAAGATGAGCTTTCCAAGCCTGGTTTGAGTTTATCTGGAGGTCAACAGCAGCGTCTGTGCATTGCAAGAGCCCTTGCAATGCAGCCTGAAGTACTATTAATGGATGAGCCTACATCAGCTCTGGACCCTATTGCTTCTGCCAAAATAGAAGAGCTTATGAACGAACTAAAAACACAACTTACAGTAATTATTGTAACGCACAACATGCAGCAAGCCGCCCGTGTATCTGATTATACTGCATTTATGTATCTGGGTGAGCTTGTAGAATACGGGCCCACCTCCCAGATATTTAAAAACCCTCAGAAGGAGCTTACTGAGCGATATGTATCTGGCAAGTTCGGATAATTAAAAGAGAATGAATGACAAAAGAGAGAATGATCTCTCTTGACCCGGCTTCTTGACCTCGGAATAAACCGCATAAGCAATATCATTTCGGACATGGCAAACCTCTCAATCTCTTCTGTTGATGGTGCCATTGAGTCATATGAAAAGGGTACTGGCTCGCAGCAGCAGATTTTCGAATGGTCTGAGCAACTTAGAGTTTTACAGGATGAATCTGCCGAGCTGGCAATAGAGCTTATTGCGCGCTATCAGCCTGTAGCGACGGATCTTCGATTCATCAGGTCATGTATGGAGATTTCTTATGGTTTCTTTAGGTTTGGTCGCTATGCCTATGACATCATGGATATAGTCGGTACAATGGGCTCTATCTCCGATTGTGACAAGGCTCCTGTTCTTGAAATGGCAGCCATGACAAGGGACATGATCAGCATGAGTATCAAAGCACTGCAGATAAGGGACAAAGATGTTGCAAAAAAACTATATCAAATGGATGATACAGTAGATGTACTTTATAGAAAATATCTTAGAGAACTTATAATGCCCACTAACAGAAAAGATATGCAGGAAATGCTCAAAGAACCACGCTGCTATATTTCGACGCTGTTGATATTGCGATACCTCGAACGCATTGCTGATCATGCATGTTACATCGGCGACTCAATTCATTATATTGCCACTGGCATTTCAAGTCCTCGACGCTAGTATATAAAAAATATAGATGCACAGTGAGGTATATAGTCTACCATCATAACCTGTTTATCCCTAGCAACGTTTTACAGGTACAATGAGATCCGACCTAGATCATAGGGATATTCGCAAGGTGCAATTCACGGGGAGGTCAACATATGTTTTATCGCTGCCAAAAAAGTGGATTGAAGAAATGCATCTAAATCCCGGCGACAGGGTGACGATTGTTCGAGAGCTTGATAATTCCCTGTCAGTAATCCCGCTTATCGCTATGGGAAAAGAATTACCACATGAAGCTACTACCTATGTATCACCAAGTGAGAGTGGCGACACACTCAAGCGCAAGGTGGTGTCAATATATCTAGCTGGCTATAATATTATTCATTTAAAGCTAAAATCGGGCAGGATGAGTCCTGTGCTCCGTGACGCAGTTAGAGACGTAGTTAAGCGCAACCTTGTTGGCACAGAGATAACTGCTGATGCATCAGACAACATTACACTTCAGGTATTGTTGTCTCTGCCAGAGCTTTCTATTAGCACTGCAATAAGGAGGATGTACCTTATTGCTTCATCAATGCACAGAGATGCTATGCTGGCCCTTTCAGAGCTTAACTATGAGCTGGCAAAGGAAGTCATCAAGTCAGACGATGAGGTTGATAGATTCAGTCTGTATATCTTCCGCAACCTTGTAATGGCTATGCAGAATGGACGGGTGCTTCGAGAAATGGGACTAGAACACCTCTCAGATTGCTTGAGTTACCGTGTTGCTGTCAAGAGCATAGAGCGAGTTGCCGATCATGCATACAGTATAGCTGACAAAGCAATCATGTTAAGAGAGGAAGTACCCCCGGATTCTCTTCAAAAGATGGAAAAGATGAGCCAGCTTGCTTTGACAGTTCTCGTAGACTCTGTCGAGGCATTACTTCGACGCGATTATCAGCGCGCAGACAAGACAGTTGATGCTGCAAGAAACATCCGTACATTAGAAGATGATGTCCTGAAGGCTATGGAAAAGGACAAGGTTCATGATCCCACTTACATCAAGCTGACTCTAGAAGACATTCGTAGAACTGCCGAGTACGCAAGTGACATTGCAGAGATTGCTATGAATCAAACAATAGATGAGGTACTAGAAAAGCACAAAGCGACAGCCAGTAGGATAGAAGAGCAAGTATAATATCTATAATATCTCTGCCTTATATTAGTAGTCCATGCCTCGCTGGGCTCGATTGGTCATAGTAGGTGTTAGTCTGGGAACAATAGTTTTAATCGTCACTCTGCTTACGACGATGGCTAGTTAATAATTAGACTAACCTGATGTATCATTCACTACTAAAATACCCGCAATTCTGCATATACTTCTGCTTGTTATGATCTTCGCGACAGTTTGGAAGATGTTTTTCCGAGAGATCGAAATTTTGACACGTTTTGGGCATTATATGCGTAAGAAGTAGATAGACTTGAAATAAGTCACGGAGCATTATATGGATCTGGATATGTATACTTGTCATCATGCATTATGCGTATCTGCAAAAAATAATAATAATCACACTTAAAGCCTCTGTCTCCCATAGAATCTTCTCTCCGTTAGGTCATATTTTATTGAGTACGTTTCATCTTTGATGTCTGAATTGATAAGGATAAGCACGATCGCAACAACAAATCTCCCACTTAATCGCGAACTAATTGTTAGACTTCTCACATGATTCTTAGTTTTATAGACCTTGTGGATATGCCTTAGGGGTTCTGCACGGTCTTATTCGGTAATTGCCGAAGGGTCAGCAACAAACCTTTAGGCACAGCTTCATAACCAGTGTTTGGATTGCTTAATGATATATTCTGCAACAAGTTGATCCATGGTGCTTGGATCGTTGCTGTTATGTGTCATGCTATGATAATTTATTCATTACAGGATCGACTACAAAATATTGATCGCAAAAATTTCAATTACTTATTTTTTGTGCTCCATATTGCTATGTTCTTTTAACTCAAGTTCACTTTTGAACTTCTTTCCACATGAATTGCATTTGAACTTCGTCCCAAAGCTTAGAAATTGCATGATCTTATATACTCAGAGACCTAGCAAACTCTTGCCGAAGTGGATCCTATAGATCAGGTAATTGAAAATACTTCGTGTCCGCAATACATAAATAGATTTTAGATAACAAAATTATACTTTATATCTATAGCGATGGAGAAATTTGCCAACAATTGATGTTTTTCATGCTGTAATTCTTGGCGCAGTCCGAGGACTGACAGAGTGGCTCCCGATCTCTATCTCTGGCCATCTAGCTCTAGTCTAACTCGCATTGGGTCTCAAAGTTCCAGTGTTTTATGATGCTATACTTCATGTAGGAACCGTTGCAGGGGTTTTTGCAATATATCGAAGGATATAGCAAGAATTGTGAAATCCATTTTTGACCGAAATAGAAAAAATGAGGGCAACTATCCACAAGGAAGGACAATGCTTTGGTTATCATACTGGGCACGATTCCTACTGGGATAATAGGCCTGGTTTTCCGCTCTTTTTTTGAATATTCGTTTTACGACCATTTTCAATAGCCATAGGCTTCATTGTCACTGGAGTGCTTATCTTGATAATCTCTCTGCTGAAAATAGGCCACAAAAATCTAGGTTCAATAGATGCGGTACTGATCGGAATAGGCCAGGGGATCTCAATATTTTCAAGCATATCGAGAAGCGGTACTACCATAGCCGCAGGGATGTTTGTTGGAATAGAAAGAGAACAGCTGGTGAGGTATTCTTTTTTGCTATCTATACCTGCAATTTTGGGAGCAGTGACTATCGATGCCCTTTTGACACAAGATCTAACGGTAATAAAAGACATGGATTTCGCGGGCGTAGAATCTTATGTTGTGGGTACCAATATCGTTGCAATTGTTGGTTACCTGTCTATCCGCATCCTAATCCGGTTAGTATTACGGGGCAAATTCTATATTTTTGCGTTCTATTGTTTGCAATAGGTATAGTTACTTTGTTTTTCCTGTAGATGTGTTGTTATGTGCTGTTATGTGTACCTCGTATAATGTGGCGAACTATCGAGATCCTGTATTTAACCAATTTATAGAATACCTCATCCTGGTAATGTATGAACTCAAATCTGATGTATGTGACGGCAGCTGTACTTGCAGCCATAATGCTGGTACCGCAAGGTACGGGCATATTTGCTCAGCTTTCGCCTCCTGCACAGCTTTCACAACAGCAAGGCCAGGTTACGATCAATGGAGCGGGTGCGACCTTTCCTTTCCCGCTGATTGACGAATGGCGTGTTGAATATCAGAATGTAAATCCTGGTGTAAGTATAAACTATCAATCGATCGGAAGCGGCGGAGGAATCAAGCAGTTTACCGAGAAGACAGTCGACTTTGGTGCATCAGATGCGCCATTATCCGCAAACGAAACACAGGCTCTACCCGGTTCTGCAGTACACATCCCAGAAACTATAGGGTCAGTAGTAGCAGCATATAACATAAACGGGGTGCCAGAAAAAGGGTTAAAGCTTACTGGTTCAGTTTTAGCAGACATATTTCTTGGTGGAATTACAACTTGGAATGATCCCAGGATACAGGAACTGAATCCAGATCTGACATTGCCTGCAGAAAATATCATAGTTGTCCACAGGTCTGATGGATCTGGCACTACTTTTGTATGGACAAGCTATCTCGATGCAGGAAGTCCTCAATGGAGCCAGCGCGTTGGAGCAGGGAAGTCAGTAGAGTGGCCAGTTGGACTGGGAGCACCAGGCAATGAGGGAGTATCTACCACAATTGCGAGTACCCCTAACTCGATAGGTTATGTTGAGCTCTCCTATGCGTTGACAACTGACATGGATTATGCATTCATCCAGAATATGGGAGGAAACTTTGTAGAACCCTCTCTGAGTTCGACAGAGGCAGCTGTAGTAGGTGCAACTTCGAGCGGTGGGGGCACAAACACAAACACCACTGCATCAAATAATTCAACAGGAACGACTACTAATGCGACGGGCACTCAAAACATGACTTCACAAAACACGACCTCTGTAAGCCTTCCTGCAGGCAGTGAATCGTGGGAATCTGTCTCGCTCTTAAATGCTCCTGGTGCACAATCGTATCCTATTGCAAGCTTCTCCTACATCCTGCTATACCAAGATCTAAGCACTAACATCGACAGTATGGAAAAAGCAAAAGCACTCGTTGATTTTGTACAATGGGCAATCACTGACGGCCAACAGTTTGCACCTGAACTAGGGTACGTTCCTCTTCCTGATAGCGTACAGCAACATAATATGCAGACGCTAGCATCGCTGACCTTCCAGGGACAACCAGTGTTGCAACAGTAATAATGGGCAGAATCCTCTTCTTTTTTCCTTGTATTATCTCTTTGTCGTAATACACACAAATGACTTCCTTATACATCGTATTAATTCCGACTGAGCCATCTTGTTATGACCCTCCTATATGGCACCAAATTATGACCTGTGTTAATTATTTGAAAGTGGTTTTTATATTGCACAAACAATAACATTAGCTACTCCGACTATTTGAGTGAGCTAACTGTGTTTTTCTAAATGCAATATCCTACAGGCTTCACAGAATGTGTTAATGTATAATGGCGGGATACTCTACATTCTAGCATATCTATTCCATCTGACCCTTCTTCTTTTTGTTGGCATCTCGTCAAGCCTCTTTCTCATTATAAAGAGATACTTAAACCCCCGAAGATAAAAGTTGAAGCGGAGTGCGCGACTGTGCCATATTGCAGTGTTGGATGTTTGGCTTCTCCTTGCTACACATACAATGTCCACTGTGTCAAAATACTTACAAAGGCATTCGTAAACACGAAAGCCAACAGGGGTGAATTTTTTCTTCACCCACTGATCGCCTATCAACCAGCCCAGCACCCTGCCAGGTTTAAGCACACGATAACACTCAGACATTACCTTATCAAGCTCTTTGTAGAACTGGTCCGTCTCCGCAGAAAGGTGGCCTATGTTGTCGGGATGATCATTGTAGTGAATATTATCACCATACGGTGAATCGATGAATATCATGTCAGTACTTGCTTCTGCAAGTGGTATCTTGCGAGCATCATTTTGAGCTATATCGGACCTTGTAAGAGAAATGTCGTATGCTATGCATCTGCGCCCCTCCTCCTTGCATACATCAACGGTAGTGCCACTCCCTGCCATCGGATCAAGCACGACGTCACCTGGTTCTGTATAGCGCTTTATCATGTTGTATATCACAAACGCTGGCGTCACACCCGCATACTTGTTACTTCCCTTTTGATTTTTTCCATAGTTCTGCCGGGGTTGATCCCACAGTGTAGTGGTTTCCAGCCGCAGCTTGCTCTCTATGTTCTTTCTGGCAATCTTCAAGCTGCCATCGGGGTTTTCGATATATTTGGACAGTAGCTGCGTCAGATCCTCATTAAGTAGGTCGTGCCAACCAATGCCAGCGGTAGAGAGGATTTTTTTTGCACCTTCAATTGAACGTATTTTGCCATTGAGAATAACCTGCACTTGGTATGGATATCTACCGTCCCAGGCTTCAGGCACAATATCCTTTGCACCATCCGACCTAGCTAGAAAAGTGCCATAGAGTCTATCTCTGTCAATATTGAGCAGAAAAATGACATGACCTTTTTTTATTTTCAAAACATTTTCGCCATAGACATGGCTTGTTGCAAAGAGCATTCTATCAAAGCATTCTCGCTCGCTTTTGTTGGTACAGGCAAATATATATCCCTCTGACGCCTGTGCTTCGTTCTGCATTTTTGCTCAGGAAGATATCTAGGCAAGCAGATTTAACCATATCGGAGGCAACAATAGTTAATGGTAAGCGTGAAAGAGTGTTGATAAGTAGGAAAATCCTGAATCAATTCGGGAGGGATTATTATTCCTAAAAAGCCTTTTACGGCACTAATGATATTACTATCATTAGAATATGACACTCTGCTATCTTTGTAGTATAAGAATGGCCTCAATGGAATGCTCTGAATGCAAAAAACCTGTATGCAAAAAATGTACAAAGGATTTTCCGTTCTCGAGAAGTGCATGTCTTGAATGCGCGGAAAGCATCAGGACGGGCTTGGGCGGAATTAGGAAAGATGAAGAGATTTTTTAATAATTTTTCCCTCTATTTTCAAGCCTATTTTTTTTATTTCAAAAATTGAAACGCTTCTGATGCTTTACATTAGCAACAAACAAAGACTGTTCCCCTATTTCCTATCTTTAATATAGGGAATTACTCGCAACTAGCCTCAGAGACTCTAAACACATGACTCCTATAACTGTTGCAAAGTTTGGCGGCAGCGCGCTTGGCGTAGAGGGATCTATGATCCCTCAAATCCTTGACAGGATAAAACAGCTACAACAAGACTCTAAGGTACTCACTGTTTTCTCGGCACCTCTAATTGAATATGATGATAAGATTATCTCTATGACTGATATGGCGATTTATGTAGGCAGAAGTTATGCTTCTTCTACTCCTGTAGAGATTGAAGTATTACGAGAGACTTATGAGAGAATCTCATCCAAGTACTTAGACAATCATCGCCGCCATGAATTTCTTGATACTCTTGATAAGTTCTACCGACAGGTGATAATATCACTCAAGCAGTCAGCGGAAAATAGGCGCTTTGTTGATGTAATAAGATCAAGAACACTCGCATACAGTGGAGAAGTCACTATGTCATACCTTATGGACTATGTAATGCAGAGCATAGGTCTAAAATCCTCACATGTGTTAATTGAAAAGTGGCCGATAATCACTGATGATAACTTTGAAGCTGCTAACTTTATGGTACAAGAGTCAAAACATCATTTGGGCCATGTAATTGATCTCCTCGATCACAGCGATATAGTGTCCATGGGCGGCTTTATTGGCAAGACTGTAGATGGACTCGAAACTACATACGAGCGTGGAGGCTCAGATAGGACCGCTGTTGATATTGCAATTCTGCTCCATGACCATTATGATGTCAAGATCGACTTTGAAAAGGATAGCGCCGTATTGAGCGCAGATCCAAAGATAGTGAAGAACGAGCTTGAATACATACACTATCTGTCATATAATGAGGCCAAGCTTGCAGGCATGTTTGGCATGAAAATCCTAGACCCAATAGCAATAAAAGAGATAGATGACAATAACCTTGACATTCCAATCGTTATAACAGAGATGGGCAAGCCATACGGCAATATTACCATGATAAAGAGGAAGCCGCCAGTATTAGAGCATGCTAATCCAATAAAAATAGTGACCGGCAAAAGAAACTGCGCGATAGTGAGGATGGAAACCACCGCATCTTCACATCTTGTGGCATCGCTTCAACTTGACCGGCAGTATCACGATTTTGTAAAGTTGTCACCCTATATGATCGATGATGTAGAGATGACTCGCCTGCTGTTCCTTGATGCAGACTATGTCAGAAGGCATGAAAGATACATCCGCGCCTATTGCTCTCAGACAGAAATAGTATATGGCAGAGGGGTAGTTACACTCATTGGTGACGAGATGTGGCGTGTCCCAAAAATTGCATCGACTGCAAGTAGTACAATAAGTGAACATGATCTTAACATACTAAACCTTGACGCACAGGAGGAAACTTCAAGAATCCTAATAGTGGTCGAAGATAAGGGGGCGAATGTTGCAGATGCAGTCAGAGCAATACATTACACAAGAACCAAGATCCGCGGGTTGAAATGACAGAAGGGAAAATATGGCTAAATGGATCGCTTGTCGATTGGGATGATGCTAAGATTCATGTATTAACGCATGGACTGCACTATGCTACAGGTGTCTTTGAAGGTGTCCGCTGTTACAAGACTGTGAATGGCAGCGCGCTATTCAGATTAAGCGATCATATACAGCGACTGATGGACAGCGCAAGGATTTACTTTATGGACCTTGGATATACCAAGCAGCAGCTTGAAAGAGCCGTACTTGATACTGTCAAGGCAAATGGCATGGAAGAGTGTTACATTAGACCAATTGCATACTACAGTTATGGCAAGATGGGTGTCAATCCTCTCCCAAACAAAGTGTCCACTGCCATAGCGGCCTGGAAATGGGATGAGTATTTGAAAAGAAGAAGTGATGGAACAGGCAAGGGTATACGAGTGATAGTATCATCCTGGATAAGAATTGATAACAGAGCTATGCCCATGCGCGCCAAGGCAACTGCCAACTATGCCAATTCTGCACTTGCACGAGTAGAGGCTATTAAGGCTGGCTTCGATGAGGCGATAATGTTAAATTCCGTAGGGAATGTAGTCGAAGCAAGCGCCGAGAATATATTCGTAATAAAAGACAATATTCTCATCACACCACCTATTTCCTCTGGTGCACTTGAAGGTATTACAAGGGACAGCATCTTGAAAATCGCCAAAGAAAATGGCATAGAATACGAAGTGAGAAATATTTCGCGAGATGAGCTCTACACTGCTACTGAGGTGTTTCTAACAGGCACTGCAGCGGAGGTCAAGCCCATAACTGAGGTTGATAATCGAACTATAGGCGAGGGCCAAATAGGCAAGATGACAAAGGAACTAATATCGCTGTTTGATGCAGTAGTTCAAGGTAGGGACAGAAAATTCAGTAAGCTATGGCTCACACCTATCAACTGACAAGGTCACCTATTGTTGTAAAATGTATTGCAAGATGTGCAGGCAATGCAGCGGCCAGATACAAACCCGCAGTGCACGTATTCAATTTCTCGATAAAATACATATGGCGACAAGCGGTGAAACAAAAATTCCGCCATGTATTGCACCATTTAGCAGTAATGGGTGGTAGTTGTAGGCAAGATACAATGCGCTAGTGGCACCTCCTGCTATGCCTGCAATCAACAATATCAGCATATTATGCCACCTAGTTTTACAATTTCTTTTTCAATATTTTTCGATATCAATGCAAGCCTGCTTTTTACTTCTTTTTCATTGTCGCCACGTGATATTATCTGTATCTTTATCTGCGGCGTCTTTTTCCTGTAGTAGCCTCGTGGATGAGTCTTGAGATAGATCAATTCCTTAGGATTAGATTTGACTATTTTCATCAACACTGGAGCAATCATGGCCTCCGTGAGGCCTCTTGTATTATAGTTCAGCTCCTCTGCAACAAACTTGCCTACTGTCTTCTTTATTTGTGGCAGGATGTAGTTTTCAAATATTGCCTTCATCTCTGACGGTACTCCTGGTAGACAAAAGATCAATATGCCATTAGCTTGCTCCATGATTGCAGGTGCGCTTCCTATAGGATTCTGGATTGGAGTAGATCCTTCCGGAATCGTGGCCATCTTCAGTCGTGACTCTGTGAGTTCATAACTAAGCTTGCGCCTCGCGTAGCTTTTCTTTAGCATTTCGATTGCTCTGCTATCTAACACGACTTTTTTGCGAAATGCTGTAGCTACACCTTCAAGAGTCATATCGTCATAGGTCGCACCAAGACCGCCTGTTGTTATCAAAATATTGGGCTTTCTTGCAAGCGATTCTTTTACTGCAGACGAAATTTCACTAAGATCATCGTTTACAACTGTTACTCTTGTTACAATACCTCCAACGGTTGTAATCTTGCTGCAAAGCCAATACGCGTTAGTGTTGAGCGTTATTCCTGATAGAATCTCGGTGCCTATACATAAGACTTCAACGATCATGCTTTGAAGATCCTGCTTAACATAATTAGTTCAGGACCACTTGTAAGGTTACCTACCACTACCGACTTCATGTTCGCTACAATTCCTGATGATAAAAAGGGCACACCGCCATTAACTGTTACTGGCTCTGCTGGGACTTGTAATATTTCAGAAATTTCTCTCACCTCTTCCTCGCTGGCCTTTGGATGTACACCTGCACCAGCATTAGTGGCAACGATCATTGAACCTGTTTGAACAAAACCCCCGACAGTCATAGAGTTGGTTGGGACGCCGAGTACATCTTGTACCTGATGATCCGTCTCTCCTTTAAGGAGTGGCGATATTATTGCCCCATTATCGTTTGTTGCGATTAGGTTGCCTATGGCAGTGAACTTGCTTGTCACCCTTTCTACGTTGAGGTGACTTGATTGCTTTAGCATCTGGACTTCCTCATCCGACGCTATTGGTGGCAGTAGCATACCGTTATTGTTAATTACTGTCATAGGCCCAAGAAGCCGTGTTCCTGCTACGGAAGCATATGCTTCGCTTACCTGTAAGTAATCAGCAAGCTTTTCTGTCTTTGTCTCTGCAAAACCGTACGGTACCAAGATAATACTGTCATTTGCCTTGACAAATATGCCGATATTGGGGCTCTTGTACGCCGTATAGCGATATATCGCCAATATGTGTATAGAAAACTCAAAATAAAGGATATGAACCTAGCGCTAGCAATTGATATGTTCTTTCTGATAAATCCCATCAGTCATTACAAAGTAACTTTGGCCTTTTCAATTTCTTTATAATTTTAAAATGCTTCTATATAGTGATGACGATCAGACAATCCTGAATAGTCCATTATGTATCTTCTCTTCTTCTCAATTGACAATGTGTAAGTACAAACTAAAACCTTTGGCTAACCTGGTTTTTACTATATTACAATACTAAGTGGCGATCTTATCTTTGTCTCTTATCTGTAGATAATAGGGAAGGTGGAATGTCCTATTGTGCAATATGTTCTTTTGTCGGAAACAAATGTGGTGCAAAAAGTTGCCGAAGTCATGAGTGTCTTGCAGTCGATAGACCCATCGGATGGATGAACGTTAGTCTAGAAAAACAGTAACTAATCTAAGTATACTATAGGGAATTTAGGTCATAGTGTTTATTATAGCCTGCTTGTGGTAACGTAGTAATAACCATGTCTAATCCATTTTACGACAGAGACATTGTTTCGATAAAGGATTTTGCAAAGGAAGATTTGGAGTTTGTGTTTGACGCCACTGATAATATAAGCCGCCTTAAGCATAGCCAGCGAGGTGAGCTTGGCAAGGGAAGGACTCTTGGTTATATCTTCTATGAACCTTCTACAAGAACAAGAATGAGCTTTGAAGCTGCAATGGCCTCGCTTGGAGGAAGCTCCATTGGCATCTCTGATTTGAAATCATCTTCTGTAGAGAAAGGTGAGAGTCTTGCAGATACAATAAGAGTTATAGATCTATATTCAGACGTGATCCTACTCCGTCATCCTCTGGATGGCTCAAGCAGGTTTGCAGCTGAATTGTCGGAAAATCCTATCATAAATGCTGGAAGTGGAAGCGAAGAGCATCCGACGCAGGCTCTTCTCGACTTGTATACTATATTGAAGGAGAAGAATAAGATCGACGGCCTGTCAATAGCTATAGTAGGCGATCTGAAATATGGGAGAACTGTGTATTCTCTGCTCTATGGCCTTGCCCACTATAAGGTGCAAGTACATCTTGTATCTCCGCCTACGTTGCGGATAAGAAAAGAGTCGCTCTATGATATACAAGGCCACCTCAAGATAAAGGAACACAGCACGCTTGACGAAGTCCTGCCAGAGACAGATGTTATTTACGTTACCCGGATACAGCGTGAGCGTTTCCCCGATGTTCAAGAGTATGAAAAGGTCAAGGGGACTTATACAATTGATGAAAATACCTTGGCAAAATCAAAGTCAGACATTGTAGTCATGCACCCTTTGCCACGCGTGGATGAAATTTCGCAGTCAATTGATCATACTAAGAATGCAATATATTTCAAACAGGCTTCCTATGGGAAAGAGCTAAGGGCTGCGCTTTTGGCCCTTATGCTTAATGAAAACCTGTCACGGTAGTTTGAGAAAAGCTAATAATCCTTCATAAAGCAAGAATTGCGTAATTACTTGTGTTTTTATTTTCACTTGTGAAAAACAAAAAATAAACAATCATTAAAATTCTGACGCCGATCGATTTTTCCTAGTATACACCTCGTAACGAATTTCTTTTTTTTCAAGAGAAAAGTCGTTTCTATTGAAGATATGTATGTATGCCTCAAGCTATATTTCGTGCTAGAATCTGCCTGCTTGGGTGGAATAAAATACCTTTTTACTGCACGACTTGTTGCTGTCCGCAGGGCTAATGACCCAAGTCTAGGCATAGTTGCCCTTTATCGATGATTTGGCACCACACGCCTCACATATCAAAAACGCAACTTTTGGCTTGCTTTTTTCCGTATGGGTGTCAGGGCTTCCGCATACTGGGCATTGAATATAGTCTTTAATGTACCTGTCGATGAGTGCTTGGAATGAGGAGACTGTCTTGCGGCCCAGAAACATCACGCGCTCGCCAGAAATGTTGCCTGCAGAAGCAAGTTCCTTGTTAAGGTAGAACAAGAATTTTTCAGGATCTCTTCGTAATGCCTTCGTAATGTCCATGAAGTTACGAAAAATAGTATTCTTGCCCACCCAGATTATCTCGGGAGTCGGAATCTCCAGCCTTGACCTAGTTTTCTTGGTGGTATTGTCTACTTTGTCCTGCAGCCTCTTCAGCAGAGCTTCATATTCGCTAGAGGACTGTGCTTTCACAAACGAATAGTTCGTACTTCTGTTTAATTAATGTATATCGATCATGACAAAATTGCTTGCTAGCCTCTCTTTTGTAACTGCTATTGCTGCCAAAGACGAATCACATCCTATCCATCTATGGCTAAGCTTTTCTGCTACAGTAAGTGTAGTTCCAGAACCACAGAAAAAATCGGCAATAATGCTATCTGGTTTTGAGAATTGACTGACTATGCGCTCCAACAATTGGGTATGTTTTTCAGTGCCGTAGCCTGTAGAGTAGTTGTACGCTTCAATATCTAGCCAGACATTATCGATTATCCTGTATGTCTTTGGAGGGATCCAATACTCTGGATATTTTCTATGCGGGAGTTTTCTAATGAACTCTAGTTTTTTGCCGCTATCTTGCCAATATTCTTCAAGAACCATGTGAGAATATTTACTTTCATACGTCTGATGATTTTCAATTGCTCTTAGCGCCCTCTCTTTTGCCCATTTCCATTGCCCTCTTGAAGGTTCGGAGCCAAAGATCTCGTATCGCATAGTAGGCCGGTCTACATTGCTCCAAAAACCCATCCACTTTGCCTTTGAATGGTACTCTGCGAGTGGAGGACGGAATTTGGTGTTAGCCATTTTGGAATACCATAGTATGGTATCATGGGCCGCATGCATTCTATCTATCGAATTGAATTGATACTGCAAGTTCTTTCTACGGCCGCGCTTGACTATTATTTCGTTTCTGAAATTTTGAGAGCCAAAGATCTTATCCATCATCACCTTAATGTAATGGACTACATGCCAATCCAAATGAATGAAAATAGATCCAGAAGATGAGATTAGCTTGCGGATTCCACTTAAACGCTGTCGCATCATCTCAAGATATTCACTTTCTTTTAATAGATCTTCAAAGGCCAAATTGCTATTGTTGTTGATACGATGTAAATAACGCTCGCCGCTTAGAAATGGCGGATCAATATAGATGAGATCTATCTTGCTTTCAAAGCCATACTTTAGCAAGTAATTGATACATTCTAGGTTATCGCCATGAAAAAGAAGGTTCCTGTTCCCTAGTCCATTACTATGCTTATTCGGCGTGCAGATGAGCTTGGCTCTCTGTGCCATAACCTAAGATTACATTGCATATTATTATCTAGATCGTAAAGTTGAGCGCGTCCTGACATATTACGAAAGAGCTCATATGTCTGGTATCTGTCAAAAAATTCTACTCTAAAAATAATATTTCTGCGAAGAGGAGGAGGTTGTACTGTGAGTACGATATATTATATCTTCATTAGTCCTGTCCTACAGTTTGAACAGCTAGTTAGAGTTTTTCTCATGCGCATTTTGTGAAATCAATTTGTAATTTCTGGTGGCTTCTTCTCCCTCCATCAGTTCAACTCCACAACCTCAACCAATCCAAGGTCGATGTAGCCACCAGCAAAAATACCTATTTTGCTATTTCAGATGAATTGTATCTCTCTAATGCTGCTCGACCCTATATTCTTCATTTCTATAGTGTGACTTATTATAAGCAAAAGTACTATATCACAAGATATTGACCCATCATCATACACCATCATCAAATATGATTCCAATTAACAAGCCTTGGATTGGTGAAGAAGAAAAGCGTGAAGTGATAAGTGTGCTTGAAGAAAATGCACTCACTACTGCTGCACGTGACGGTGGTAAACGAGTGCGTGACTTTGAGTCGTTGATGAAAAATTACTTGAAAATCAAACATGTGGTATCCGTCAATTCTGGCACCTCTGCACTCTATGCTGCACTACTTGCAGCAGGGATAAATCCTGGAGACGAGGTACTACTTCCATCATTTACCTTTGTAGCAACAGCCAATGCCGTTGTGGCAGCAGGCGGCAGGCCCATCTTTGTGGATATCAAAAAGGAAGATTATACTATGGATGCTTCTGACTTGAAAGCCAAGATCACCCAGAGATCCAAAGTAGTAGTACCTGTGCACCTGTATGGCCATCCTTGCGATATTGACGAAATAGGTGAACTTGCAGAGAAGAACTCGCTTCACCTTATAGAAGATGCTTGCCAGTCTTTAGGATCAAGTTACAAAAAGAAGCAGACTGGTACACTTGGCACAATGGGCTGCTTCAGTATGTATGCAAGCAAAGTGCTTACAGCTGGCGAAGGCGGCGCAATCGCAACAGACAATGATGATCTTGCAGACAAACTCAAGATGATAAGGAACCATGGCATGGTCGAAGGATACGACACAAGGATGCTTGGATTGAACCTTCGACTACCCGAGTTGAGCGCTGCTGTTGCTAAGATGCAGATGCAAAAGCTGGACAAGCTGCTACAGATCCGGAGGCGTAATGCGGATCTTTTAAGCAAGCTACTTTTTACCTCTTCGGAGAAATATGAGGTAAAGATGCCTGAGGAAACTGCTGACAAGAGGTTTAATTGGTATCTGTACACTATAACCCTTCAGCATGGGAGGGATAAGGTAAAGAACGCTCTTGTACAAAATAGTGTAGGAGCAACTGTCTATTACAGCCCGCCAGTTCACAAGATGCCGTTATATGCACGGATTGCATCAGAAACAAAAAAATTGCCTGTCACAGAATGGTGCGCCGATCACATACTCTCGCTACCCGTGCATCCCTATGTCACAGAGGCCGATGTATCTCATATAGCAGACAGCCTAAAATCTGTCGTTGAGGAACAAAATATATCATAAATTTCAGAGATCAGGTTAATAATATCCTAGCTGCCGATGCGTTTTTATACTAAGAACCTTTCAACTACAAGGCGGAAATGGCGATAGACACTGGAGACACTACTTGGATGTTGATCTCCACTGGCCTTGTCATGACGATGACACCTGCACTCGGATTTTTCGAAGCTGGCCTCATCCGAGGCAAAAACTCTCTGTCTGTGATAATGCAAACCTTTTCTGGGCTTGCTATTCTTTCCACTCTGTGGTTCGTTATTGGATTTACACTTGTTTTCTCACCTTCGCAAAATGGGTTTATTGGTGGCTTTGATTGGTTATTTTATAACAACGTCCCTTTCAATGAGTCTCTTGATTATTCCCCGACAATTCCAGGCGTGACATTTGCCACTTTTCAAATGATGTTTGCAGTCATTACACCACTTCTTATCACAGGTGCTTTTGCAGAAAGGGTCAAGTGGAATGCTTTTGTGGTCTTTATTATCGCATGGAGCATTTTCATTTACTATCCTCTTGCTCACTGGGTATGGGGGAGAGGATGGCTTGCAGAGCTAGGCGTGTTTGACTTTGCAGGCGGTATTGTCATTCATACAAGTGCAGGTCTTGGTTCACTTGCGGCTGCACTTGTGCTTGGCCGCAGGAAGAATTTCGGCCCCGATATTATGGTGCCACACAATATACCGCTTGCAGTCATCGGTGCAACATTGCTCTGGATCGGTTGGTTTGGGTTTAACGCAGGCAGTGCATTGGCTTCTGGATCCCTTGCTGCAAACACTTTACTCGTGACGCATATTGCCGCATCCACCTCAGCCCTCGTCTGGATAGGACTTTCGTGGAAGCGGGCGGGCAAGCCATCAAGTACAGCTGCTATCAACGGCGCGATTTCTGGATTAGCAGGCGTAACACCTGCTTCTGGTTTCATTAGCGCCCAGAATTCTTTCCTGCTTGGAATTGTGCTAGGATTTGCTTCATACTATGCAATACTGCTACTAAAAGAGCACTTGAAGATTGATGACGCACTTGATGTCAGCTCCGTCCACGGTGTAACTGGCATCGTAGGGTCGTTAGCAATAGGTCTTATTGCAAGTACTCTTATCAACCCTGCTGGTCCCACTGGGTTGCTATACGGAAACCCGATGCAGCTAGCAATACAGGCATTTGGCATCGCAGTAGCAGGAGCTCTGGGTTTTGGTGGTACGATTATCATCATGAAGATAATAGATGCCACAATAGGCCTCAAGGTAAGAGAAGAGGAAGAAGACATTGGGCTCGACATTACGCAACATGCAGAGCGTGCGTATGTCAGCTAGTATTGTTTTTCCCCTTTTTTTATTTGATTTGTGTTATTATTATTCTTCTTCTGCCCCTGTATTTTGAGACTCAGAGACGAATCTTGTCTTTTGTACTGTTTCAGTGTGGGGGATGCTATATATTATTCCAAAATTCGCCGCCTATGTTATTCTTTGGCATGCCTGAGCAGCCTTCGCTACTCTCGATTAAGAAGAGATCTTTGCAAGAAAGTTTAATACAGTTGCACAGAGCTTTTGCTAATCGTAGATCTATCTATGACCTATTACTTTCAATTGTCATATCTGGTTTTTTCTGCTATCCGATAAACTTCATCAATTCTTCATTTATCTTGTCTTTCTCCTCGATGTTCAGACCATGACCGCTTTCATTGAATTCGACTAATCTCGAGCCTTCAATTCCTTTGTTCATTACTTTTGCAAGGTCAAATGGACATATCTTATCATGCGTGCCATGAAATATTGCTACTGGTATTTTTCTTTGATTTACCACTTGCATATCATTTCTAAGATCTGCATTACGTAATTCTTCCATGCACTTTACTGTCGCAAACGGAGATGCTTGCATACTTATCGAAAATAACCAGTTTAACATCTCCTTGCTTTGAGCGTTCTCATTCTTAAAGAATATCTTGGAAAAGTTAGAGACCATCTTTGGCCTGTCTTGCATTGATTGTGTGATGAGATCGTCGCAGGCTGATTTTTCAAGCCCATATGGATAATCCTCTCTCTTGGTAAAGCAAGGTGCGGCAGCACCCATCAATACTATTTTTGAGACTAGTTCTGAAAAGTATTTTGCTATATAATGCATTACTATTGCACCTCCTATTGAAAACCCTACTAGAGTTACTCCCTGCAAGTTGAGCATGGAAATCACTTGTTTTATATCATCTACAAATACATCATAGTTGTAGCCAGTCCAAGGCTTATCTGAGCGCCCAAAGCCTCTAAGATCAATGCCGATACAGCGGTAACCGCTCTTATGCAATGCCATGTATTGGTATTCAAACATCTCGTGACTTAATGGCCATCCATGAATAAATAAAACAGGTTTGAGAACATCCTTTGCCCCGGTTTCGCTGCCTATGTCTTCAACATAGATAGACACGCCCTCGTCAACTGTAATATGTGGCATTTTACTACAGCTTCCATCTATTCTATTTATAGTATTTCACAGACAAAGTTCGCCGCTTCAAATGATTTGTTATTTTTTGAGTGTTTAACTAACTTCCATGGAAGTCCAAAGAAGAAAACAAACAACAGTCGTAAGGTTCAGGGACAATTCGGGCGCAAGAATTTTTTTCAACTGCAATAAACAAAAGATAAAAGTATCTCCTGAATTTTTGTGTGTATGGTTGATCAGCAAGTTCTCAATAATGTTAAAGCGGCTACTGTAGCATTAAGCCTTGTAAAGAAGGGCTCTTCAGAACCATTCGCCATTTATGGGAGTGGGTTTTTGATTAACTGTGGTAATTATGTTATTACCGCAGGTCATGTTTCAGGTGCCATCCACGATATGGTAAATTACTATAAAATGAAGAAACTTGAGGTTGATCGCGCTATCTTTATGTTACATGTACGCAGTGATCGCTTCGATTTTGATACTGCATCATTAGAAGAAAAAGACGTTGCTCGGTTTCGTCACTCACAAAAGCCTGTTGGATTTACAATGTCTGATGATATAGATATTGCAGTTTGGAGGATTCCTGAAAAAATAGATGATTTGCCATCTCTCCATGTAAGAACATCCAACGTCGAATTATATGAGGAGGTAGCTATGTGCGGATATCCAAGAGGATTACAATCATTAAATTTCTCTACTGCATATATTGGAAAAAGGCTCAGTCCTGTTATCCAATTCGGGAGGGTAGTTTCACTCTTTCCTGTAGACAATTCTCCAGTACCAAATGGATTTCAAACCGATATAGTAGGTACAGCCGGGTCTAGTGGCTCAGCAATAGTCGATTTAAATGGAAGCGTTGTCAGCTTAGCACTTGAAGTTTTGGGGGCAGATGTGGTGTTGAATAATAATCTTTACATTGTCAAGATTGGACTTGTTTATGGTTTAACAACTAATATCCTTAAGGTCATCTTAAATAAAATGGTGCCTGATTACTTTGAAAGAAATATCCGAGATACTACATTCCCTGTTGATACAACGACCTTTCATCGCGTGAACTTTCATAAAATTTAATCTATCATCACATAATCTGCAGCAAAACTATCTTAGCCTCACACGCCTGCTATATCTAAAGTCTTTTATTGGTTTGTATTTCCTTTTATTTTGTGAGACTAATAATCTACACTGGAAAGGGTGGCACTGGCAAGACCGTAACTTCTTGTGCGACTGCAATTAAGATGGCTGAGCGTAATCATGAGACACTTGTTATTTCAGCAGATCCGGCACATACGCTCAGCGACGCCTTCATGATGCCGAATATCGGCCACGAGCCAAAGCAGGTGCTCTCGAAGTTGACTGCATTGCAAATAGACCCTGTCACCGAAATGAGTCAGCAGTATAACACTATACTCTCATATACTGCAGCTTTATTTTCTTCCAAAGGAATAGACGAGACGCTTGCATATGAGATTGCCATGTTGCCTGGTATGACTCAATTATTTTCGTTATTGAAGATAGAGGAAGTCAACCGTGCAAAAACATTTGATGCAGTAGTGCTTGACATGCCTGCCTCCGGCGAAGCACTACGCTATCTATATTTCCCTAAGCTTGTAGGAAGCATCGGCCGCAAGCTTACAGGGCTTGCAGGCCTCTTTAGTGGATTCGCCAAGGTTTTCCAACCGCTTGGCAAGTTTCCGACACCTACCAAGGATGTCATACAGAGTGAAATGGATCTGGTAGACAGACTCAATACACTTTCTGAAATTATCAATAACAACGATAGAACCTCTGTTAGATTGGTTGCAAACCCCGACACATTCAGTATCGAAAATGCCAAGCGTGTACTTATGTCGACAAGCCTATATGGCATTAATGTAGATATGGCGGTAATAAATAAAATAATGGCCGACTCATCAGATGACTATTATGCTAAATGGGCAAGCTTTCAGAAGTCAAAGGTAGAGGAAGCAAAGGCAAACTTCTATCCTTTGCCAATAAGGGAAGCAGAGCTCTACGGTACTGAACTTCGTGGCATAGATATGTTGAGCAAGCATGGTGAAATGCTATTTGGTAGTGATGACCCATCCCAGATATTCTATCGAGGTGAACCCTATCTGTTCGTAAAGGAGGGATCTGCAATCAATATGACGGTACAGGTGCCCTTTACTGAGAAAGACGACTTTAGCATTGAGCGTTATGGCGACCAGCTTACTATAACAGTTAAGACTATGACTGGAAGAATAGCCAATGTTGTTCCTTTACCAATTGCCACTGCAGGAATGAAACTTGCAAAGGCGAAGCTTTTGAACCACAAGCTAAACGTGCAGTTTGAGAAAGAACCTTTGTAATCAAATCTCTGTCAAATCGTCTGCAAACAGTTTATATAATCTCGGATTTTATCAAAATCGAGAAAATAATGCCAATAGATCCAGACTTTCCAAAAAATCATGAGGCAACTGGTAAGCATCAACACTCAGACGGAGAGCATTTTCATTTTGTATGGGGGCCTGGAAGGGCTGCAGAAGCAGTAGAAAATGAAGAGGTCAAATCTGCATAT
>JBJMEA010000117.1:0-4747 GCA_045809625.1 Nitrososphaera sp.
TGTTACTCTTGGATTGACAGAAGTTGTGCAGCAAGTTTTGACCTTATTAGCAGATTCATCTAAATGCGGAACATACCAGTCGGATGTCCATTCCCAAACATTACCTGCCATATCAAATAAACCATAGCCGTTCGGATCAAACGAACCAACAGGAGAGGTGCCTTCATATTTATCTATTAGTATGTTCTGGTAAGGGAATTCTCCCTGCCAGGTATTGGCCATGGGTTTGGTAAGTTGTGTATCGTCATCTCCCCAGGTAAAATCCATTCCGTCTAATCCGCCTCTTGCAGCAAACTCCCATTCTGCTTCCGTGGGCAATTCTTTTCCTGCCCATTTCGCATAGGCTTCAGCGTCTTCATAAGCGATGTGAACTACAGGATGATCATCCAGTCCGATAATGGTGCTGCCAGGTCCCTGCGGGTTATGGGAATTACAGGGACCCTAACTTCATATCGATCAGCAATTTATTTATCAAGAATTCGCTGAAGAAGATAATAATATCTTTCCCCTTGATGTATCAGCGTAACGATCTGATAGGGATTTTAGGAAGGCAAAGTTTTCAGGAACAGAAACGCTCCTGCTTGAGGCCTGAAGCTCGTTTACCAACCTAATAATAGGTTCTCTCGATGAGTTAGCTCCGCTTAATACAACCTTCCTGACTATATCATGTCTAGATTTCTTTATTGTATTGTATGGAATATTGTCAACAGCAGCCGCCATAACAAAGATATTGGGCATATCTTCCTGAACGTCATCCTCTATGTCCTCCCAGTCATCTTGTATATCAAGCAGCGCCTGATTGTAATGAAGAACTAGAGCGACATTTTCATTAAAGCTAGGAAGCTTCGCATCCAAAACCTTTGCATAAACTAGGGGGGCATCCGATGACTTTGATAAATTAAAATGCCTTATTTCGGTATAGGAGAAAGTATAATTTTCAAGCATACGACGTTTTATAACCTGCTCAAATTTCCAAAATGCCGAAAATTGCTCTAATGAATAATCTAGAGAATATTTGAGATGTTGCGCATCATCACGTTCAGATTGCAGAAGTTCATTTACTGATTTATGGACTTGTTCCGCGAGCAAAGCGTATCTATCATTCCCAGTCTCATGGAATCTATCTGAGAGAAGAACGTACCTAGTTAACGACCTTACTATCCTATATACCCATAATGCCTCGGATATATTTTTTGTATCAAAGTAAGTAGCTATAAAATAGCTAGGATCCTGTGCATTTTCATCAATGGCTGGAAATGAATTACCTAAATTCCGGTCAAAGCTGCTTAATAATGCACTTAACGATACCATTTGCTGTATGAAAAGTAGAGTATCGGTGGCAGTAGAAGTTAGATCTCTTATTGACTTGGAAATTTTATCTAAATAGACTCTGTTTTCAAAATCGTTAGGCTTAGATGTAATTTCCATTATTTGATTATATGATTTCAACAATCATCTCAAATTATAAATATTCCGCCGGCTGGTTTCGAGCTGTACTGACTGAGCGATAAAGGTATACAGGATCCGCAAAACTCCATTCGTTTACGCTACATACTATCTGGGAATGAGTTTTAATAGTGAGCTAATGTTACTAAGGAATATGCGTAGGAGTAATAGAGGCGGAAACTTGCTGATAATCATAGGAGTCGTGGGATTTATAGTGGCTGTAATCGTAGGAATCCTGATATGGCGTGCAATCTTTGATTGATACGGGTAATAATAATGATTTTACATTTATGAAGAATATGGAAGAAGATCCTCTTGTTACCGTCTATGCATTCTCTGCCACATTGCGAAGTGTACGGGATGAACAAGCCAGTTACCCCTGGATGATAAAGACTGCCTAACATACTATGATACAACAACTGTCTGGTGGTTTTTTGTCGATACAAATAGTATGAGGCAGTGTGAGGCCATGGCATGTATAATATGCTATTGCCAGTAGCAGCCTTGAGCAAAGCCTATAGAAATGAAAAAAACTCTATGACCTGAGGCTAGAGTGTGTGTGTAATGTATACACACAATATTGTCTCTCTGTGTATGTTCTCTCATGCTCAAATTATCTCACAGAACATGAGCATCAGCTCTATGAAATCTCCTCTCATCTGTGCTACTTTTCAAGATTTTGACCATATTTCTCCAACAGTAAATAGTAAAGCTTAATGCGTACATACGATCACCAAAGGGCATGTCCGATACGCAATACAAGACAACAGCTCGAAGGTTTGTTGAAGAAATATTTAATGAGCGGAAAACAGACGCGGCAAAGAACTTCGTTACACCTGATATATCTTACCATGGGATGGCCGAAGAGGTTAAGGGTCTGGAGGAATTCAAAAAGTGGGTGGCAGAAGATCTCTCTGCATTTCCTGATATGAAAGTCACAATAGTAGATGCTTTCGGAGAACAGAACAAACTTGCCCTTAGATGGACCTTAAAAGCTACGCATGATAAGGACTTTGCTGACTTTCCTGCCACTCATAAGAAGTTTGAGGCTAATGGAGTTGAAATCCTTCATTTTGAGGGAGACAAAATCAAGGAGGCATGGACAGTATCTGACTTGTCTGTCTTGGCCCAATGATTAAAGTATTTGAACTTACCAAAGTTCTACTCATATTGGAGTTGACATTTTAGAGTCAACCTATCCAGTATGAGCACACTTTTCACTATAGATATTTTATATATACCGTCAATGGATTAATGATCTCTATTAAACCAGCTGAAGTATTTGATGATTATTATCCGCGTATGATGTGAAAGCTGGATTATGTTGCAATTTTTGAAATGTTCACAGATGACCATCCAAATTGATTTTATGCTTGCAAAATCAAATTTTTGATAACACAAAAAGGTAAAAACATCTATAAATTATCAGACCTAACTTGATGGGTTTTCAAATCTGTTCTAAGAACGGCTATTAAATGGTTCAGTTCTATAGCTGCAACTTATGAATTAGATCTTCGATAGCAAGTTTGCCTTAAGTTTCTGATATTCTTCATCAGTTATTAGTCCTTGCTGCTTGAGATCGCCATATTTTTTCAACTGCTGGGTAAGGTCTTCCTGCTGTGGTTGTGGAGCTTGTTGGGGCTGTTGTTTTTGTTGTTGTAGTGCTTCAATTTGCTTTTGCTGTGCCTCTATTTGTTGTTGTGCCTGTTGGCTTTGAGCTTCGTTTGCTTTTGCTTGTTGATCCATCGCCGCTCCTGCACGTCTCTTCGCTACACCTGCTCCTATGGCTGCTGAAGCCCATCTTCCTCTCATAATCGATATGAAACGATATCGCGTTAATATACTTTCTGAAAGAAAGTTGGACCCTCTTAACTTCGCAATAGATCTATAGTTGCAAATATTCTCTCATGCTGTATTAGTATATGATCATGACAGATCGTCTATATGCTGTAAATATTCGTTATTCTTATTGGCAGGTTTTAGGAGTCCTCTTGGGGCAATACAGCCGCTTGGAGAAGGATGAGTGGTGAGTGGAGATATGAATGAGTTCAGAGATTCCATCCTAACGTCTAGGAGAAGATCGCAGCCTACCTCTAACGGTATCAATATATCTCATGCTATCTTCATAACCACTTTTTAGTAACGCTTGGACAGTCCCAATTGAAAAATCATATACTTTTTCTGAAATAGTATTTTCATCACTTGTTCTTTCTACTCTATACACATCTTCTATGTCAAATACTCCTTCTACAATTTCCTTATTTAGTCTAGGTCTGAGGCCTATGCCATGATACTTTGTTCTTTTGTTTAACAAATCGGTAATGAGTTTCTCTTTGAGACCATTATCTTTTGCCATCTTTATTAAATCTTTTACCAAGTCTACATAGTCAGATATTAGCAATAACGCCTCTTGCTCACTGTGGCTCCGATCAGAAAAACTGATATCATTATTTCTGCTGACCACACCATCATGATCGGTGGGGGTTTCGGCTTGCCTTGTAGGATGAACATTTATCACAGCAATAGCAAGAGTAGGGACCTTGTCTTTTATTCCCCTGCCCCTATACCAATAACGTCTGTGATGTAAGACCAGCTGGGTTAATGGAGTATTAGTCAACATTCCTCCGTCCCAAAAGCGTCGTATCTCCTTCCTGTATTGTCCCTTAAAGTCCTGGCCAGAAGAAGTAGGAGAGGAAGAACCACCAGCGCCGCTGCTAACACTACCATCGTTTGCGCTCCCCGCCCCTAGGATGCTATCATTATCAATCGCACCAGGATCAGAAGAATAGCTCTCAACCGGTAATAAGGTAAAATCGAAATTAACTGGATAGCACCCGGATGCCAGAACATGATCTACAGTTATCCCCTCGTCATATCTTATAACGTGTTCAAAACCTATTTCCTTTCCATCTTGCTCAATATATCTTCCATATTCTGATTTCCTAGAACCATCTTCTTTAGCGTAGCTGTCAAATACTACAGGTGCACCATCGGCAACATCAACTGCTACCAGTAGTAGTCTAGGCTGATTCTCTTCGTGAGATGTTGCTATAGGAAACTTTGCAAATCTCTCTAAACTTTTCTTCAGGGGTTCATTACTAAAGCGATACCATGTATTACCAAAAAGATCAAAAAATCTCCTGTCATGCATTGGGGTTAGAGGAGAAAATACGTGTGGTACTCCGGTCATGGCAAATTCCTTCGATGAATAGTATCTTCTGGCCGCCTCTCCTGTAGCGACGGACTTATCGATACTATGCAGATGGTCCCACCACTGCTTAAACCAAGGATTCGCATCTGC
>JBJMEA010000118.1:0-7175 GCA_045809625.1 Nitrososphaera sp.
GTCAAAAGGTTATCTTACTCATTGCAGAATTCCGCAATATTACAGAAAACTGCAAGATATGGGTGACAGCCTGGTTAGGATTCCCTGCAGACTGGCGATAAACAACCGCCTCATAATACTAATTTAGCGAAACCATAACAAAAAGTAATGGGCCGGCGGAGATTCGAACTCCGGACCCCCGCCATGTCAAGGCGGTATCCTAACCAGGCTAGACCACCGGCCCTATGTAAGATGAAAAAATTTGTTACCCAAATATATGTTGTAGATCGTCTTTGACTTGGAACTGAGTACCTTGCCTTAGGAATATAGACCCATATCTTACGACTCGTAAAACTAAAAACTAAAACTGCCACAAGTCAGTAGCAAAATAGCGTAAATGTCTCAAATGCAAAGTTTGAACGGATAAAAAGAGTTGTGAATACAAATATTCTATTTCTCGTCAAAAGGGATAAGGTTAAGAGCTACCATAGTAGCGTTTATTCTGGCACTTGGACAGCGAATCCTTCAGGATGATCCAAGGTGACACTCACCAAATAATCAAGCACCTAAGCGATATGAGATTTCGCGCAATCATAACTTCTCCTCCATATTATCGACACCGGGTTTATGGAGATGACAATCACGAAATTGGCAGAGAACAGACGGCAGAAGAATACCTTTATTCCCTGACTAAGGTATTTGTTGCTTGTAAGGATCTTCTAGCAGAAGATGGCAGTCTCTGGATAGTAATAGGCGATACACGGCGTCAATATGAAAAGTTGCGGATCCCTCATCGTCTTACAGATAGGCTCGTTCAATCTGGCTATATCTTCCGAGAAGACATTATCTGGTACAAGAAAAATAACATCAGCAGCAGTGCCCGATCTAACTTTTCACAGGCCTACGAATATGTCCTATTCTTTTCAAAGAAAAGGCAGTCGTATGCAAACCTTGATGCAGTACGGGTGCTGGGCAACGAGGCAGCAGCAGGTCGTAATAGGCAGCCTCCTGCTAACATGATTCAGTATTTACCCAAAGATCCAAACCGAAAAGAGATTATCAGAATCACCAATATCATTCACAATGCCTCTCCTTACACACCATTTTCACAGCTTCCGACAACATCTGAAATATCCCGAGCCTACGGATACGATCCGGAAAAGTTTTGTCCGACTTGTTATCGCAAGTTCAAAAGACACGCTACCCGAAGAAGGATAGGAGATCACAGACACTACCCGATATTTGCTGTTTGCAACCCTCGTGGAAAAAATCCATCAAACGTATGGGAGATTGCCACAAGAGCACATTATGGAAATGAGCATTTTGCAATTTTTCCAGAAGAGCTGGTCAGTGTCATTGTCAGGTATGCAACTGACATACACGATTATGTTCTCGATCCATTCGCTGGTAGGGGAACTACAGGCATAGTAGCAACATCACTTGGCCGTAAATTTATAGGAATTGACCTCTACAAGGAAAATGTCAACAGAGCAAACAGCAATATTATAAGAGCGCGTACGACCAACAACCTAGTTTTATGAGATTGTCCATATGAGCAAAAGCATAAGTATAATCAACATGGCGGATACATCATCTGCCGTACTAAATCCTTTGAAACATAACAGATAGACTGCTTCCCACCAGGAAAGATGCAATACAAAGCAACGCGTCTGTTGTTCAGGGGATAAATTTTCAGCACCAGAGATATACACACACATAATAATCCTCCATGGATTTAGACATTGATCACTAAAAGTTTTAAAAAACGGGAAAGTATTTGAATTTCAACTAGTTTTTATTTGATTGAAAAAGTTCCGATTACACTGAGTAATACAATACAACGAGGCATATCAAAAAACTTTTTAGGTTCTCAAACAGTTTGAAAAATTCGTATGATAGCTTCTCATACATCAAACCTAAATGCATGCATGCAAGGCAAATCATTGCACCTGTAATTGCCTATATCGATTTAGATCGTCTTTTGCTTGCTTGCACATTATGCCATCAGTCATTCAAACTGCCGTTTTGAGTATCGGAAGCAAGGCATTACTGGACAGTGAACTAACATAAAGACAAGATATATACTAGAATATCAAACGATAATAAGTAATTGGCGGGCAAAAGGGGTGGAGTTTGAACGTGCCGTCAGCGGACGGAAAAAATTTGATTGCTGCATCCATAGCAGGTTTTTCTTTTTTAGCATGCAGTATCACAATTTAGCACGGTATCTTTTTATCACACTTGCTTTTGCAGGCTTGCTTTCGACGGGTTGGTTTGGGATACCCCTCATCCCACAATATCTTGTCCACAATCAAGTAGATATAGTGGCGGGTATCTTCACATTATTTAGTTCACTTGGCACAATTTGGGGCGTGATGGCTTATCGAGAATTTACCAACTCTATTGAGGTTATAATAGAGGCAAGGATGGCTGCCCGCGAATTAGACCCTATGATAGGCGATTACGAGTATAAATCGTATAATCCAATTACAAGAGAATATGAAATAGGCTTTGTCCCGTCAGGTCCAGTTGATTTCTGGGACAAAGAAACACAGGTACCTGTTTGGATGGACAAGGGCAAGTACTGGCATATACTGTTGAGCCTCAAAGGGGGAAGCAGAGAAGTCAAACTCAATGTGGTCAAGGACAGCGATTTGCCGTTTCACAGTGGCACAAGGAATGTTGCAGTTACTTCAAGAAAGACCATGGGCGAAGATAGGAGGTCACGCCGCCAAGTATACATTGTCAAAATCCCGCAGTGGCTTGTAATGAGTACAGAGCGCAAACGGTTTGCGGACGTTATTGCTGGAGGTCAAGAGTTAAGCGAGCTTGTAGCGAGTCTCAACACGAAGATTGTGGCGGCATCTGACGAGGTAGCCGAGTGGGAGAGGCAGAGGATTTGGTATCCTTGGAGATGGATGACTTTGGGCATATACCTCAATAAGAGCTTGCCGCTTAGGATTTTTTACCGTCAGGTACTGAGGGTCCTACCAGGAGCAAAAAAACGTACAATTGATGAGACTAATGCCAACCTAGCAAACGCCAAGGACGAAGAGATCATAGTCTCGCTCCTTGAGCTTGCATCAGAAAAAGGTATACCTGAGAACAGAATCTACATGTTGCGCCTTCTAATAAGATTTCTAAAAAACGCATATTCCAGGCTTGGGCTTGGTGAAGGAGCAAGCGAATACCACAGTTTCCACCATTCCTTAGAAGTCTCATATATGACTCTTCATATGATCCCAAAGCAGCTCAAGGAGGTTCAATTTGGATGGAAAGATTATGAACTTTCATTAGTAGCAGGATTGCTGCACGACTATGATCCGGTGCAATCGCTTATCTCTGAGGGGGGACCTAAAGGCCCGAGCGTTAACAGGACTATGCAAGAGCTTTCAAGGAATAGAATTATCGATGCATACTTCACAATGAGCAGAGATGAATTTGAAAACTATTTTCGAGAATTCAAAACAGCATTGTTACCGCCTACGGAATTTACCACAACGCATCCAGAATATATCAAGACAAATTGGAGTCCTGTTGAAAGCTTAATGGTCGAATCGCTTATCTGGAGAACAGATTTTCCATTCTTCAAACAAAAACTAGCACAAGAAATGTTTGGAAAAACACTTGACCAATTAGCTGACAGAGGCGAAAATATCGCAAAGGTGAAGTTGCTTGCAGAAATACTCTGGCTTGCAGACCTTGCGGTGACATATATGGGTTCAGATCCTGTAAGGGCCTGGGACAGGGTTACGAACCTTTACGATGAGCTTAATCTGCCCAAACTTGAAGCTGTGACAAGGACTGATGCGTTCTTTATGGACTTTTCAGAAAACGAAACCTTTAGACAAATTATCAACATGAAGCAATTTCCATTTATCTTCCGCAGGCGATGGAGCCTCATATATCAATTCTTCCATGAAGGCAATCCCTCAACTCAGCTAAACAGGACAATAGTAACCGCAAGACGAATGTACGCCAAGGTAAACGTGGAGATAGGCATGAGGCGGGGCGAAATGCTGCAAGCAATGGCTGTTGAGAATTATTTTGAGTATTTCATAGGCATAGGACAAGACCAAAGCGAGGTATTCAAGGCAAAGAGTAGGTTTGCAGAGCTAGATCCACAAAATGCTTCAGCATTTTGGGGAGACCCAGAAAAATTGCTCCCTGCAATATCGGACAGATCGATAGACAACTTTTTCCTTGTGTTACCTGAAAATTTCATGCCTATTAGTACAAGCGAAAGCAGAAGCTCATATCAAACAATGCTTGCTGTAATATCAAAGAAACTTGTCCAGGGCGGCAGGTTGCGTATTTTGACAGATATGGAGAAAGGTAATGATCTCTTCAGAGATCTTATATCGATTGCAAATGAAGCTGGCCTCCAGATGACTTCAAACACAGGCAAGACGTATTTTCCGAATGAATGGCGCGATCCAGAATTTCGCTCCAATGGGAAACCTCAGATCGTTGTGTTTGTGACAAAATAGACGAATATTTTAAATTGGCGCTGAAGAGGTTGAAGAACAGACAGAGAGAGAAATGTGGGCTCGTAGCTCAGCATGGACAGAGCGAACGCCTCCTAAGCGTTAGGTCGAGGGTTCGAATCCCTCCGGGCCCGCCTAAAATTAAAAAAACGTTCAAGAAATGGACCCAATCCTTATTAGGGGGTCGATTTCGTGTCAATTGAAGAATCGTTTATTATGTTCTTAATTTTTATCTATGTTAGATAGTAATTTCTTTGATGACTAATAAAAAAGGCTTTTGGGATAAATTTTTATATATTTGTTATAAATATGGGTTGTGTCATATAAGTTAGTTTTCACGGATCCCTCTGCCTCATCTGTAAATTTTAGAGATGTATTTGAAAATGTGTGACTTGACGATATTTCTCATGATTACAAAGTTTACACTTTTTATTATGCAGGCGTAATTCCAAATCAGGAACTTGAAGACAAACTTCGAGACTTGGGCAGAATGGCTGGAAGCAACCTTTTGATAAACATAGGAAGTCTTGACGACCCCAACTTTAGTAAAATAGCAAAGACATTCAGACTGGAAAAATTTCCTGTCATTACTATGACGGCTAATGCTTACTTAGCATCAATAAAGTCTGGAACCACTGATACAACTGCATATGTATTCTCAATCTATCTAGCATCTACTATATACTTTGACTATTTCTGAAATCGTATAGAATATGCTTCCTGTCCTTTCTCTCCATATTCTGCTGTTTTAATACATTTTTTTTCAATATGAATTCCATAATCTCTAGATAGTCGTTCCTTATCTTTATCTAGCCACGTTCCAAGCGATACATTAAAGAGAACCTCAAATGGTTCTGCCTCTGCAACCATACGACTAGCACCCACGACTGGAGAACCGATGACATTCAAATCTTCAATCCTGACCAAGTTACACAAGCCAGAATCAATTCCTATAGAGAAACCGATGTCTGCAGGAAAATTTGTGGAATTTGCGCGGTATTTATCCATAACTTCTGGGAAGATAGAAAGCAGCGCATCACAGAAAGAGAGCATCTCTGGGACATATTTTTGCTGGTTTGTCCCATCTCCATATATCCAATAAATGATAAATCCATCTCCCGTAAATTTATCAAACCATCCATCATTTTTGCTAGCAGCATCTTTAACAGCTTTCATAAAATCACGAGTGATGATTGCAAAACGCTGTGATGAAATAGATTCTTTCATCAGAAAAGTGGACTTGCGTATATCTCCAACTAGCACATGTAAACCAACTTGATCTCCGCTTTTAACTAATCTTTGGAGCTCCTGCGGTGAAATGATTTCCTGCCACCCATCTGGTGCATGAACTTCCAAGCCAATCTTCTCATTCAGGATAGAATAATTATTACTATTGTTATCGTCAAAACCAATTGGATTTTGATTTCTTTTCATCGCAAACACCTCGAATATTTTCATAATCAGAGACAGGCCCTACGTGATTTTTGTTGTACTAGGCTATAGTAACCTGCCGGCATCTGCTACACAGTACGATCTATTTACGATTAAGTAATGTCTATTAGGCATCGACCATTGCAAGGCCTACTCACTTTTTCAGTTGAGTCGCATAATACTTAAAGATTCATATTTTCAAGTCGCACGCTATCTCCGTGAAGACATTATGACTATTTTCCTCAAGACTCTAGCTTCTACGATCCAATACTTGACGTAGGATTTAGCCGATATACTACTAATGATTAAGATTTATTGTCCTAGTCATTTCCTTCTTCGGGTAGAAAGCCTTGTATGCCATCCATGACCATCATATGGTTACCCCTACTGCAGCAACTGCACCCAATAACCGTGCAATCTCTTGCTAGACTATGGTTGCATACTTTGCAGCTGCATATACTGTCCAATGAGACAGTATCCCTGCCACTGGTTGTACCCATTCATTTCATTCCTCACTATACAATTTAAAAATTTGAAAATGCTGTTCTACTTATAGAACGCAGATAGATCTTCATGAATTAGTTTTAGTTTCAAAAACATATAACAAAACAGTGATAGATAGTCCTCTGTGTCGGCATGACTGTGAAGAGCAACATAGACGCCAGCAGCTACCGTTCCCCTCAGCACGCAGAAGTCATTGTATTTATCTTCAGGTGATGTCAAGAACTCCAAAGTCAGTCCAAAGATGATAATAATTGAGTTACATCTTATTTAATATCGATAATTAAATTAACAAAGAAAAGGAAAGTTTCATTATAATGTTTCCCAAAATATCAAAAATATTGGTAGGTATTGATAGTTCTCAACAATCCATAAAAGCCATATATAAGGCCTTAGAAATCTCAAAACAAAATAATTCAGAAATAATTGCTGTATACATTTCTTTTATCCCGTTATCTCTAAGATTCAAGTCTAGAGATATTTTGGATGCAGCACATAAGGCCGACGTAGAAGAAGTTACGCGATGGTTGGAAGATATTATAAAGGAAGCCCAAAGGAATCACCTGCTATTCAAGATAGAAGCTATAGAAACCACCTCATCCATTGTAAAAGCCATTATTGATTATGCTGAAACGAATAACATTGATCTGATATTGCTCGGAAATAAAGGAAGTTCAAAAATCGAACGAGCAGTATTGGGAAGTGTTGCTTCTGGAGTAGTAAATAATGCCAACTGTTCTGTCATGGTTGTTAGATGACGAGTATCTTTTCAAAGAG
>JBJMEA010000119.1:0-45818 GCA_045809625.1 Nitrososphaera sp.
GCAAATCTGATTTTGTCTTTTGGAATATCATATCTATCATCGCCTTCTCCAAAGACTACAATTTTGTCTGAGGTCTCCCTTACCACATGTCCAACATGAGGGGAATCCAAAGATTTGACGCCTTTATTGAAATACTTGCCTGATACCCTGATATTCTAAGGTAGGATCCATTTCGTTAAAAAGGATAATATGCACTCTTACTATAGATTTTTATATTGTAAACCTGTAAAGAATATTTCTTTGTTAGAGATGTAGAATTTATCTTTATTTTTCCGACCATGAGCATATGGTAGTAGTTGAATTGCGAAATAAAGATGTGTCATCGGCCTCCTAATAAGGCTCCAGAAATGAACTGACATATTTCTAAATGCTCTACTTTTATGCTGCGTAATTAATGCCAAATGTAGTAGTATAGTACCATGCTGGCTTGCATCACTTATTCTGTGGTCCTCTGATATTTAGATAAATAAAAAGTGCAATAGAATCTGTGTATCTGTTTTCGACATAAAATTCTTTAAAGGCTGTCAAAACTGAATGAATGAATTGCCCCAGTCATTTGTTTTTTCCGATGACAAGACCGTTAGAATAGATATCTACCCAAACAAGAAGTCAAAGAGGTTGCGATTAGTGTCTGGAATAAATGGTGTGAGGGCAATGGTGCCATTGAACTATGATGCCAAAGAGCTTGAGAACTTTGTTGCTTCAAAGCGGGATTGGATTCATAAGACATCTGAATACTACGGCAAATTAAAAGAGCGGTACGGGGGATTTGAGTCATCTGCCATTTATTTTCTTGGCTGCAAGTATAGATTCCATGTAGTAAAAGATAGGCAGCAGTCAACGGTGATAAGTGATACTATTAAAGTCATAACCTTTCATGTTACTGACATGCGCAGGTACAAACAACATATACATGAATGGTATAAGCAGCAGACTGCAACAATAATTGGCGACAGACTTCCAGTACTTGCAAATAGGTTTAACATCAAGTACAACAAAGTATCAATTAAGAATCAAAAGTCGAGGTGGGCTAGCTGTTCAAAAAATGGGAACCTGCATTTCAATCTCATGCTGGCAGCAGCTCCATACAATGTCATTAACTATGTCTTAATCCATGAGCTTATGCACTTGATAGAGTTTGATCACTCAGCCCATTTCTGGAAATTGGTAAAGGAGGCTGATCCTGATTACAAGAAACACCGAGAGTGGCTTGCAAATTACGCTTCCATAATAAAAGTACCATAACAGATAGGTCAGATTAGACGTGCCCTGTCTTTTTTTCCACGTCTCTTTGCTCTGGATCAACGTCATGTTCTATCGTGACTGTATCCCCTTCTTCTTTGCGTTGCGTCTGTGACATACGTCTTTTATAATTCGAAGCTTCTGTTGACATATCTCGCAGCTCTTCCACTGATGGTTCAGTTTCCCTCTCAAACTTGGATCTGACAAGGTCACTAGAGGCATCTATCCATAGCTGGCTTCCATCGTAATCTCGGATATAGGCTTTGGGAATATAATAGATGTGAACATTTGATACGCCCTCTCTTACGACAATGAAGTCATCTCCAATCCTTTCAACATATCCTATTTCTGCTTTGTCAGCCGTCCTAACATGCCTGTGAATCAGTTGATCCCAGGGTACGTTATATGTTGCGCCAGAGTAATCATTACCTGAAATCTGCGTTGAAGGTTCTTTTGTCATCCCCTGCACGCTATGAACAAAATGTGGATGGACCGACTCTACTTGGCGCGCCCGTTCTTGATATTCTGAAGTTTGTGATTCTGAAAGAGATGGTGGAGCATCGCGCTCAAAGCGATCTTTGATCTCCTCCTTCAAGAGAGAGATGTACAAGCTGTCGCCGTCAAAGCCTTGAATGTAATACTTGGGGATATAATAGTGCCTTTTGCTCAACATTCCCTCCTTAACCTCTATATACTCAGTTGCAACGCTTTCCACCTCGCCAAGATCTTTCTTATTGCTTGATTTCACCTTCTTGCCAATAATCTTATCCCATGATAACTGAATCATATCTGAAGAAGGCTTGTATACTGGGATGTTTGTGGCAAAATCTGGGTACTGTCGTGTAACAGATGTCCTTCGCTCTCTATATTCTTGCGTGTCCCACTCACACTGCTCAGGTGCGCTTTCTCTCTCGAACTTCGCTTTTACTTCATCCTTTGTAAGCGAGACCCACAGCTTATCGCCATCGTACCCACTAAGATGATATTTTGGGATAAAGTAATATGATTTTGATAGTATGCCCTCTTTTGTTTGTATGTAATCAAGGGTTATGCTCTCAACCTTGCCAAGGTCTTTGTCATCGCTTGATTTCACCTTCTTGCCAATAGCCTTGTCCCATGAAATAATGTCGCTCATACTCAACATTTGTGAAAGTGCAATTTTTATTTATTTCAGATTAATCTTACATAATCCACTGTCTCTGTCTCTGAATTGCAATAGCGGTTATAATTCCAATAGCAAGTAGTAGTGGCACAACAGGAAATTCTGGTATAGCTCTGGTAACATTCGCATTAAATGATACCGAGTCAGTATTGTCAGCTCCTGTGGTACTCATGCCTGTACTGCCGCTTTGTCTAATGTCGCTTATACCTATCGTGACCGGCCCTGTATAATTGCTATTAAGCTCAATCCTCTGTGTTGCCCTTCCTCCTTGACCTGGTTGGTCAAGTTTCTCCCATAATTTTCTGCCATCAGGAGTATATATTGCCATATCGTAGCTTTCTACAGGGATGGGTTGGCCTCCTAGAATTGCAGGAACGGTTACAGCTGTTTCAACATCGCCTGACCCACTAGCATTTGGCTCCCTTTGAGGGATCGTATCGCTAGTGGGCTGTGGGGCACTGGCGTTATTGAATACTATCTCTACCTGCAAGGCACCTTCAGCATCAGAAACAACCTCAGGCCATTTTAGCTCTACTGAATAGACACCATTCTTCGATGCATTAGTAAGCACAGGGGCATCAGTACTTGTGATGTTAAACTGTGGAGAGTCAACTTGCTGAGCAAACAAGGATGGTACTAAACTGGCAGCTATAACAAATGCGATTCCTGCAACGCCGAGCATGTAATAGTGTCTTGTCACGTCTACTATCACCCAAAATAGAATATAAAGGGGCTTAAGGCTTTTTCGAAAAGCACACAGAGCAATGAGTTTTTTGCATCTATTTTAGATAGTCACTTCAAGCTTCTATATAGCACATTCTTGGATATCTGTTTATGATGGCACGATAAGACTAGCTTGTCCTGTTCTTTCTGTATACACTCCATTTTTGTTTGCCTTTGTTAATTTAGGTTGGATCTACCTGACCCAACATTATGGTACTCAAATAATGCTATAGTATAAGGTTTATAGAAGTGTGTCAATCGCATTTGTTTTGAAAGAATGGATGTCGATGAGCGGCTAGCATTCATAATGCGCGAGCCGACAGAGGAGGTCGTAACAGCAGCCGAGCTTCGTGCTCTGATTGAATCAAAGGCTCGTCCAAAGCACTACATCGGCTTGGAAATATCAGGCTTACTACACGTTGGTAGCCTTGTCATGACTGGATTCAAGATAAACGACTTTATGAGGGCTGGAATCAACACCACTGTTTTTCTAGCTGACTGGCACACATACATCAACGACAAGATGGGAGGCGACTGGGACAAAATAAAGCATGTCTCACAATACTATACAGACGCTTTCAAATTCTTCTGCCCTGGCGTCAACATCGTGCTCGGAAGCGACCTCTATCAGAGAACTAAAGATTACTGGGAGAACTTTGTACACTTCTCAAAGCACATGACATTGGCAAGGACAATGAGATCTCTTACCATAATGGGTAGAAACGAGGCTGAAAAGAACCTTGACTTATCCCAGTTGTTGTATCCTCCAATGCAATCAGTCGATATAAGAGCGCTTGACCTTGACATTGTACATGCTGGTATGGATCAACGAAAGATCCACATGCTTGTTCGAGAGATCTTTCCTAAGCTTGGCTGGAAGGTTCCAGTACTTGTACATCACCATTTGCTGCCAGGTCTCTCTGAACCTCTGCGAATTAATGTCAATGAAGGTGATGGAGAAGACCTCAGGCTATTGAGCAAGATGAGCAAGAGTAAGCCTACAAGTGGGATACTTATCCACGATGATGAGAACGCGATCCGCAACAAAATAAGCAAGGCCTTCTGCCCTGTAGAAGTTACAATAGGTAATCCTGTTCTTGAGCTAGTACGATATATAGTGTTTCATGAGTTTAATGAGTTTGTAATTGAGCGGCCTTCTAAATATGGTGGAAGCGTCACATACACAAGCTATAAGGATGTAGAGCATGACTTTATTTCACAAAAGATCCATCCGATGGATTTGAAGAACTCAACTGCAACTTTTATAAGCAAAATCATAGAACCCATCCGGAAACATTTTGAGGGGAGAGAGCCACAACTAAGTTAGTAAAGAAAAACTAATGCGTCAGCTGCTAGCATTACCTGATTGTTTATTAGATTGATGTATATGCTCTGCGAATCCTTTAGCACAATGTTTTGTCCTTCTTTACGCCTACTGGATATCCATTTCTTGTGTTTTATCAAAATTCTCACATCTCTATACTTCTTTACAGTTCTAGAAAAAGACTAAAAATGAAAAATAACGTCCTAGATTGCATAATATCTATGGCAACATGCATGTATTGTATGTCATATCGTGCTTCAGGAGCAAAATCATATACCTCTGCATCGGCTTATTTTTAAGCGAATTAATTATATGATGACTAGTTATAGTAGTTAGTCTCTTTGGCAATGTGTGTATCTTGCTAGAGTATGGTTCCCCGCAAGTCAGAAACAATCAGCTAATAAATCGTAATGTCTAACAAACCTAAATTACACTAAGCGCATATAATCGATCGACTATGTCGATGGGCTGTATTGTTTACCTCTGCATCATAGGCAAATAATATACGAATATATTTATTGAGTGTATGATGACTCTAGTCTCCAATGAGCGGAGAAGCAATTGCTAACTTTGACTCTTACGTCATGGTTGCCGTAGGATTGTTCATTGCTGGCCTATTCGCAGTGATGGTTTATGAAAGATCAAGCGCAAAAGCAAAACGAGAACAACAGCAGCGCGCCGGGACAGCTGCAGACACTGAGAAGTAATGATGATAGTACTCGACTTAATGTTGCAGAAGATGTCATAATAAGCAAATTCCAAAAAGAAGGGTTTTCTTCTCTAACTACAATACAGCGCAAGGTATTACCGATAATTTCAAGGAAAATAAATTGTATACTGGTCGCTCCCACCGGCTCGGGCAAGACTGAAGCTGCGATCTTGCCCGTGTTTACCATGCTTGCCCGCCAGAACAGTGGTGCAGGCACAATCCGGGCAATATACATTACGCCCCTGCGTGCACTTAATAATGATGTTCTTCGCCGTATCATACAGTATGCACAGTCCGAAGGACTAAGGGTTGAAATTCGTCACGGTGATACGACCGCTTTGGCAAGGAAAAAGATAGTTGAGAATCCTCCTGATGTGCTGATAACAACACCTGAGTCCCTTGGAATTATCCTCACAAATGAGAAGATGCTAGTTGCTCTAAAAGGTTTACAATGGGCAATAGTAGATGAGGTCCATGAGCTGGTGTCTAATGAGCGTGGTGCTCATCTTTCAATAAGCCTTGAGAGACTACAGGCCGTCTCATCTCAGTCTATAACGAGAATAGGACTTTCTGCTACCGTAGGGAATCTAAAGCAGACTGCCCAGTTTATTTGCGGCTCCGATAGGCACAGCGCTATACTTGTTGATCCTGCTAGTCGAGGCTATGACATAGATGTCCAATTTGTAAATGGGTCACTCAACAATGTAGGCCACTTTGTTACGGACTATGTCAGGACTAACAGCATCAAAGGTACCGTCTTGCTCTTTACAAATACAAGGGACGAGGCGGAATATCTTGGCACTATATTAAAGAATCAAAGTGATATCAAAGTTGATGTTCATCATGGCTCGCTTTCAAAGGAGATGCGCGAAGAAACGGAGCACACTCTTAGGTCTGGCATGGCAGGTATCGTTGTCTGCACAAGCTCACTTGAGCTAGGTCTAGATATTGGTTCAGTAGATCTTGTTATCCATTACGGCTCTCCTCGGCAAGTTTCAAAACTGATGCAGAGGATTGGCAGGAGCAGACATAATCAAAGAAGTTTTGCAAAGGGCCTAATTGTCACCAACAACCCTGATGATGAGATAGAGTCACTTGCAATAATCCGTCGCATGAAAAAAGGCTCAATTGAAGAGCAGAAGATACATGAATCAGCTCTTGATGTTATCGCCCACCATCTGGTTGGACTAGCAATGCAGACTCGCGATCCAGTTAACGTAGATGATGCATATGAAATCGTGACTCGAGCTTATCCGTTCAGAAACATCAGTATTTTTGATATTGAAAGCTGCCTTGATCTACTAGCTGGGCACAACGTCATTAAATACGATCGTGAATCTCACACCTATACTCGCAAGATAAAGGCATACAAGTACTATTTTGAGAATGTCTCAATGATACCTTATGTTCTAAAGTTTGAAGTTGTTGATTCCATAAGCAAGCGCAGAATTGGCACACTGGATCAACAGTTCGTCGGTGATTATGGAGAAAAGGGCAATGTGTTTGTACTGAAAGGATCACAATGGCGCATATTGTCCGTAGATGAAGCACGTCTAGTCGTAAACGTTGAGCCTCTGCATGGAGCGGCGATTAACATTCCCTATTGGGTCGGTGAAATGATCCCCGTAGATTTCAAGACTGCAGAAGAAGTTGGAGTCATACGCAATCAGGCTGCAAGTGGTAAGATCAAGCTGTCGACACCCATAATGGAGAGTACATTTAAGGCACTTAAGGTGATACCCGATTCAAAGAATATTGTAGTCGAAAATTATATTTCGCGCAACATGCTTGTAATGCACTGTACTTTCGGCTCAAAGGTGAACAACACTATTGCATCCATTTTGTCTACAATACTGTCATCACAGATTGGATATATTGTCGAATCAAGGTCTGATGCCTATAGGATAATGTTTACTTCAAGTGCAAGAATAAGCCAAGGCAGGATTGAATCGGCTTTAAGTGATGTCTATGACCTTGAGCCTATCCTCGTTGCTGCACTGACTGGTACCCATAACATCAATTGGAAAGTATGGATGGTTGCCAAAAGGTTTGGCATGATAAGCAAGGAAGCAGTGTATGACAAAAAGGTAGCACGAATGATCTATGATAGATATTCTAAGACACCCGTAAGCGCCGAGTCTATACGAGAACTTGTACATGATAAATACGATATATCGCAAACTCAGCAGGTGCTTGATGGTATAAAGCAGGGGAAGATCACGATCCATTGGCTTGAAGTGAACGAATTTTCAGATCTCGCAAAGCCCATAATAGAACATTCAGCAAAAATGGCTGGAGCCATGCCTCTGAGCATCGAAAAGGGGGTTATAGAGCTCGTCAAAGAACGACTGGAAAAGACAAAACATCGGCTTGTGTGCATCCGATGTGGTACGTGGGAGCGCGTAATGGAAACTAGGGATGTACCTGAAGAAATATCTTGTCCTCATTGTCGATCTCGTCTTGTCAGTGCTACATTCTGGTCAGATGATGAGATGTCCAAGATAATTCGGAATCGCCTTGCTGGTGTTAAGCTGACACCCGAGCAGAATCATAAATTTGAACGTGCATGGAAAGTAGCATCACTTGTAAACAACTTTGGTAAGACCGCATTAGTGGTGTTATCTGGTCACGGAATTGGTGCAGATACTGCAGCGAGGATCCTGCGCAACTATGTCGATGACGAAAATGTATATCGTAGCATCTATGAAGCAGAAAAGCAGTACGTCATTACACGAGGGTTTTGGAGTGATTAGCTAAATGATGTCAATGATTGTCATGATAGTAGCAATTAGTCATTTCCATCGACGTAATCCTCTCATTGTATTATACTAGCGACCGCTAGAAAATGGGCTGATTGGTCTTCGTCCTTTCCCAAACGTCTGCAACCACCTCTGTTAAAGTTTGCTCCACGGATCCGTTGAATCGAGTCTGCCATAATCTGGCAACGTATTCACCAGCTGTAGTTTTATTCTCAAGTCGCCTTTCTAGTATATTTAGAAAATCTGGTTTGATTCCAAGGTCGGCAATGCCCTTTCGCGCATATGTAAGCTGGGCCCTGACTGTTTCGATGATGTTAAAATGCGTCTTGGCATTATAGCCCGATCTTACTACAGCCTGTCGTTCCTCTCTGATGGCTGACAAGGGTCGTAGCTCTCTTTCCTCGTGGATAGCTCTGTGTAGATAGCCTGTGAAAAACTCTATCATTGCCATCATTGTCTTTGGAGTAGGTTGCACAGACATGACTCTTGTCTCGACTCTGTAAAAGCCTGTGTTGATCCTAATGCGAGCGTCATCATGACGCTCTTTTACCATTTCAAAGTAATCCTTTGCGACTACTGGCTTTCTTGAAATAATGTAGTCAATGTAATCTTCCACCCCGTTGAGGTATCGAGATATGCTTGGAAACCCTGAGTTCTGCTGCTCCGATTGGTCATAGAGATAAATTCTTGGTTCGTGGAGTGAAAACACTCTGCCCGCGAAAAGCCTGCTATTTGCTCCAAGCAATATCACAGATGGGATTAAATTCAGAATGTAATTGAACATTTGCGCTGTAAAATTGGGGTTTTTACCCTGCAAATGCAGGTGGAAGCCCTGAATGGCAGCTGCTACATGAAGTGCTTTGAACTTCTGCCCGTCAATTTCTACATCTGGGATCCTACTCTGCCATCTTGCGAGCCGTAGGTAGCGCGGTTTGTTTGTAATAAGATCACCATTTAAAATATGAGGGGAGGGGTTCGATCCTAAAAATACGGGAAATACATTATTTTTGTAGACTTTGTTAATAACTAGATTAAGGTGTTCTATGAATTCTTCAAACTGTAAATTCAGCTGTGCAAGACGTTCAAAGGAAACTGGCTCTGTCCTGTATTCAAGCTGACATATGCCATATTCAAAATCGATATCATGATACTGTCTAAGGAGCTCGATAACAGGCTCTGCGTCAACTGGTATCCCTTTGTCGTCGATAAGACATACCTCGATCTCAACTCCTACTTTGAAGTTCTCCTCGATTCTTGAGGCATGGCTACGGACCCTTGACTTGAGCCTCTCTGCCTGCTTTGTGATGTTATCTTCTGAATTGGAAGTAATAAGCACCATTACGGAAGTTACCTGATTACTTAATTTGGCTTTCTAGCTTAGCCTAGTTATTGAAGAATAGGGCCGCAGTGTTAATTCTGCCTTTCCTTCTCGCCCTGCTCCAGCAGTTACGCCTGCTAGCCTTATTCTGTCACCTACGTTAAGCTTGTTGACTCCTGCACTCTGGCTTCTCCATCCTACTAGCCTGATCTCGCCTGTATCGTCGCCAAGCAGAGTGGATGTCATAGAGACAGTCTCACCTGACTTTGTATTCACTTCTGCACTCTCGGGTGCCTGAAGGACAATTGCTTCAATGATAAAGGGATCCTGTGAAATCTGCACATCTTGTATCTTTCTCTCAAATTTTGAGACTTTTGGAAATGATGCGTCATCACCATCGTCTGCCACTCTAATATATGAATCGTCCTTCGATAGTGTGATTGAATTTCCAAGTATCCGTGAAGGCACGCATTCAATCGTTGCACCTTCATTCAACTCCTTGGAGCTGATAAGTGAATTATCAATTGTAAGTATTAGCGAGCTACCTGCCCTATCAACTGCAAGGCACATAAAGCTACCCCTCCCAGTTTCTTCACCAATAGAGATGACTCGAAGCGGCATTACTTCCACATCCTCTTGAGAGGTTGAGAAGTGTAGTATTGTGCCTTCGTCGCCGTGGATCTCAAAGTCGCCGCTACTATATTGTGGGTTACCTTGCTTTACTCGAACACCGATCAGTTGCACCTTAGATCCAATCTTAAACACCTTAGGAACTGTTGACTCATCGAAATTCCAGATAATTGCTCGCAGTGAGCGAGTGCCTGCTTCATTTGAAAGTTGCAGCTGAAGAGACTTATTTACCTCTCCTCTTGAATTGACAAAATCTGTTACCTTAGGATTAGAACTGACTATACCTGAAATGATGGCATTGTCTTGCAGAGAATTTATAGAATCAACTGCAATAGTCAAAGAATCAATTGTTGGAATAGATGGATCATCCTGCATAGTCTCAATGGTGCTATAATTGCCAAGGTTGATGATTGGTTTGCCGTCAAGACCTGCCCTCACGTACCCCTTTGCTATCTTAATCAAATCACCAGGCTGCAATCGCATTTCGTCTGGTATTGTAGTATGTTTATCCCATAGCTTAACCTTAACCTTTGCATCCTTGTCATATATCACAAGCGTGCGAGTAGCAGCCTGCTCGTTGCTATCTCTTTTGGTAAACCTGTGAATGGGGTAAATATTCATGATCCTGCCTATGACTGTGGTTTCTTTCGCCCCTATGTAAATGTCCTTGAGGCCTGTCTGCATCTTGGAGATGTTGTCAAACGATATGCCAAGATCAGCTGCAACAAGAAAGAGTGCACCTTGGTCTGTAAGATACCCTGCACCCACCTTGCGCTTCTTTTCGTCAATTAAGTCTCTTATCTGCTCTGGGTTAAGCTCCGGACGCTGTCTGAGAAGGATCTCTAACATTCCCTTAAAATCGTGGGACGGTGACAAAGCTTGCAATGAACCTCCAGTATGAAAGAACCATTGTTATTCACTTGCCTATATATCTTGAGAGAACAAATTGAGAGACAGTTAGTTAATCTGGAAAACATCGCTTCTAGTGACAGTTTATGCAAAAATTCAATATTGTAGTTATAATCACATTCTTCCATAGATGCAATACTAGCATCGCAAGACTCTTGACACCTAGTACATCGCGTCTTTCTAAGATGGTTGCTAGATCTCGTCTGGATAAACGCAGAAATTAGACTCTTTTGCGCAATTTCTGCGAATGGAAGTATGTGTTCATGTCTCAGACCTGCGCAAAAGTTACGGACAGGTCCATGCAGTAGATGGAATATCTTTTAATGTAGAATATGGTAGGGTGTTCGGCTTTCTTGGCCCCAATGGCGCTGGTAAGACTACTACAATAAGGGTACTGACGACCTTAGTCAATCCAACTTCCGGCATAGTAAAGATCTTTGGAAAGGACATCATAAAGCATTCCCGCGAAATTAGAAAGCGTATGGGGGTAGTACTGCAAGAGCCAAGCTTTGAGGCGAATCTAACTGTGGATCGTGCACTTGATCTTTATGGCCTAATGTGGGGTATGCCTGGAGAAAAAAGGCGCGACAGAGCGAGAGAACTCTTGGAAAAATTCGAGCTTGAACCATTCAGCAATATAAAAAACGACGAGTTGTCTATAGGCCAGCGTAGGCGCGTACAGGTTGCAAGGGAGTTTATGCATGACATGGATCTGTTGTTCTTAGATGAGCCAACTGTAGGTCTTGATCCCTCTGCAAGACGAATCTTACTTGATTATATTAAGAAGCATGTCCAAGGTGGACTGACTGTATTTTTTACAACACATATCATGGAAGAAGCAGAATATTTGTGCGACGAAATCGCAATAATCAATAAAGGCAAAATAATTGCTACTGACACACCCACAGGTCTGAAGCAAAAATATGGAGGTGTCAAGGCGGTAGAGATCAAACTAAAGGATTCTATGGCCCATTCAGTGATGCAGCTCATTGACCCGATATCTGGAGGTTCTGTGATTGAGATAACAGCACAAGACACAATACGGATAAGCTCAACTGAGGCTCAGGAGATGCTAGTCAAGATAATTGCATCACTTTCAAAAAATGCAGTCCAAATAGAAAGCGTCTCTATGAACCCGCCTACACTAGAAGAAGTATTTCTCACCATTATTGGAAACAAAAGCTAGATCTTCATTCTCATCATTGAGAATGTAGCAAGGAAAAATACGACAGTAGCCACAGCTGTAATCACTCCAACTTCGATATTGGTATATAGATTTATGTTGTTAAATATGCCTGCCCTCGTAATATCGACAATGTATGTCAGCGGGTTAATATAAAATGCCGTACGTAGTGCTTCGGGTACTCCTTGCGATGGGTAAAATGCCGTACTGACAAATGCAAAGAATAGAAACACACTGTTGACTATAACATTAAAACCCTCACTGCTCTTTAACCGTGTAGATATAATTATTGCGATAGAGCCGAAGAATATTGCACCCATTATCAGCGCATAAAGCACGTATAGCGAACCTAAGAGAGTGGGTTCTGCGCTTCCGACAAGTGTAGGGGTGCCAGCTATGAGGATAAGTCCTGCGCTTGCAAGACCCATTAACATGATTGTAATGATGGTGCCAGCAATATACTCCATCCTTGCAAAGGGCATCACCAGTATTTGTTGAAACATACCATTCCGCTTGTCATTCCATATTATGCTGCCCGCAATCGTGCTACTATTCATCATGTTAAAGCCGATCATGCCAGCGGCCAAGTAAGCTGGATAGGGTACAGTTGTTGTAGAATTGCTTATTGGGACGCCTTGATTCGCGATTAGACCTGAATATGAATAACCTGCGATGAAGATGTATACTATGGGAAATACAACTTGCCACACTAAAAAGACTTTGTCAATTGAAGCCACTATGTTTCTGTACAGCAGAATTGCAACGGCATTCATTAGCAGTAACCAGCTCTGTTACGAATACGATATATTAACTAACTTTGAAAATCTTTCTTATTCTAGTTAATGGCGCAAATATTGCAATATTATTACTAAAATGGCTGACATAATTAATCTGAAAATTTCGTTGATGTTCTTTCATCACTATGAAGTTGAATTTTTACATTGCCTTGGGTAACAAATTTTCATTCGAAACTGACTAGATTTAAATAACTTACAACCGAAGCCTATGCACAGCATATATCATGATTGCTGAAGACATGTCCGAAAAGAAGTTGCGCGGCTCTGGCGGTTACGCTATTGCGCGAGTAACCGATGAAGAGCAAAAGAAGGGAAATCTTGGAGGTCCAGAGCTCTTTCTAGCTGGCATTGGCAAGCTTGAAGAGGATAGATTCGTGAAACATTATTGCAACAAATGTGAAAAAGCATATGAAGGCTCACCTGCATTGGTATTTGAAAACCCGAACGAAGAGCTTGGAGAAGGCGTCATCCTTATTGAAAAGGGTGAGTATAAGTGCAAGACATGTAATTCCACAATTGCGCAATATCGCAAGTTCGACGCTCCTGCTCAAACAACACAACAGCAAGAAGCTAATATTCCTCCTCCTCATCCTCCTGTTCAGTTACCATCCTCAAGAATGGGGGAACAAGAAGAAAGCCCAGAATCTCCTTCGCCCTCTGACCTTGTTATTGCTCCGAAAACAGCAGCATCAACGGGAACAACTACAATTACAAGCGATAGCTTTTTCCCTATGGAATCTCTTATTGGCATGTCTGCCTATGACGGCGAGGCGATGTTAATGGGGAAGGTAGACCAAATAGGCCTGCGCAAGGTAGGCCGGGCAGGAAATGCGCATATAGTGATAAAGATAGCTGAAAGAGAAATACCTTGGGATGGCATCTCAAAAATAGGAGACATTATCTTGCTCAAAACTGCTGAGACCCCTGCAACCCCGCTTGCTGCAGCAACCGGCGGCAAGTGCTCCTCTTGTGGCTATCAAAATGAACCTGATGCCGCATTTTGTGCAGAGTGCGGCACCAAGCTCTAGCTGTGCTAGCTGAGGATTATTCTGGCATCAACTACTCTGGCCCCTTTTCCTTCTTCAAGTACCAAAAGTGGATTGATGTCAAATTCCTTTATCTCCGGAAAGTCGACGACTAGTTGGGAGAGTCGCTGGAGTGAATCCGAGATCGCTCTTAAATCGGATGACTTTTCTCCTCTAACTCCTTTTAGCAGCTCTATTGTCTTTATAGATTGGACCATGTCTATTGCTTCTTGCTCGTCAATTGGAACGATTCTAAATACAACATCCTTGAGTACTTCTACATAGATTCCACCGAGGCCAAACATGATGACTGGCCCAAATGTAGGATCTTGGCTTGCACCAAGTATAGTTTCTTTGGCGTCCTTTACCATTTCCTGAAGAAGCACACCTTTTACCTTCGCGTCTGGATTGTACTTTAGCGCATTCTCTGTTATTGTCCTAAACGAATTTCTTAACTCATCGTCTGTCTTGATGCCAACCTTGACGCCACCTGCATCCGACTTGTGGATGATGTCGAGAGAAACTATCTTCATGACTAAAGGATAGTCAATTTGCTTAGCTGCATCCATGCACTCTTGCTCTGTAGTACAAAGGATGCTCTTTGGAGTTGGAAAGCCGTAGGCTTTGAGCACCTCGTAGCCTTCCTCTTCAAGGAGGTTGCTTCTTCCATTCTTGCGGACATTCTCAAAGATTGACTTCACCTTAACCGTATCTTTTGCAAATTGCAGGTTTGTTCTCTTGTTTGAAGAAGCTTCGTCAACCCATTTCTTAAAATCATATATTGCCTTAAGTGTCCTTATCGCAGGCTCTGAGTATAGGTAGTAGGGAATTCCACCCTCTGACATGATCCTTCTATTTTCCATGCCTTCGGCAAGACCCATCAGTGATGCAAGTATTGTCTTGTTTGGGAATTGCTGAGACATCTTAACAAGAACGCTAGCGAGGTCATTGTAATTGAGTGTGGCTGAAGGGGTACACATTGTCACAACAGAGCCCACATTCGTATGAGCTAATGTTAGAAGCAATACTTTTTCAAACCTCAAATAATCGGCGTCACCGACAATATCAACAGGGTTCCTTGGTGAACCATATGAGGGTATGACCTTCGCTATATCATCTCTTATGGATGATATGTCTGCCATTTTCAATCCGTACCTCGAGCAGGCATCAGTTGAAATAATAGCTGGGCCACCCGCATTTGATACAATAACAACACCTCCATCTGGTAGAGGTTGTTTTGAAAATGCAGCGGCTAGATCAAATAGCTCCCCCATTGTATCAACTCTAATTACGCCACACTGTGCAAAAGCTGCTTCATAGTTCGCATCAGAACCACCCAGTGCGCCAGTATGTGAAGCAGCTGCCTTTGCGCCTTCTGCAGTTCTGCCTGACTTGAGGACAATTATTGGTTTTTTTCTTTCCGTTGTTATCTTTTTTGCAATTTCCATGAACCGTCTTGCATTGCGGATGTCTTCCAGATACATCACAATGACTCTAGTATCTTCATCTTCTGCTAAGAGCTCAAGGACATCACTTTCGTCCATGTCCACCTTGTTGCCCATGCTAATAACCTTTGAAAAACCAATGTTCTGAGCTTCCGCATCCTCTACAGTTGCAGCGCAGATGGCCCCACTTTGAGATACTAGTGCTATATTACCATATTTTGGAGTAATTTTTAGAAATGTAGAATTCATTATATTCTCTTTTGAGAAGCTCATTATTCCAAGGCAGTTTGGACCAATTACTCTGATGCCATACTTCTTGGCAGTTTCGCCAACTTCTCTCTCCAGTTTAGCTCCTGTCTCATCCACCTCCTTGAAACCTGCAGAAACAATTATTGCACCCTTGATCCCTTTCTTGCCAACCTCTTCCATGACAGACGGAGTGAATTTGCTAGGTGCAGCTACTACTACAAGATCTATAGAATCTGGAATGTCAAGTACATTCTTGTATGCTGTCAGTCCACCCACTGTTGGATTCGATGGGGTGACTGGGTAAATCTTGCCCTTGAAGTGCTTTGATATATTATAAAAGATCGTCTTGCCCACCCCCGGCTTTTCAGAAGCTCCAATTATAGCGATCGACTTGGGAGAAAAGAAGATCGAATTTGACATCAAGAGAAAGGCATCTGAGGCTGGTTATAAATGATTCATATAGATATCTTTTTTACTGCTAATATCTAAATAAAGTAGTACTATCGATGGCAAGCGGTATTTTGATGCTACTAGTAATCCCTGCCATCATTGCATTTGTCTTCGGAATATGGGTATTTTATAGCGTAATGGTTGATGTGTCAGAAAGGCAAACATCGCAATTTACTGTAGTAGGGCCTGACACGATCAGAATGAAGGTCGGCCCTGAGAAGTAAAAGTAACTCTTGATTTAGCGATTCAAAAATCGGATTTAGAATGCATACATATAAATCAAACAACTAGCTGAATATCTAAAAAGTAACCTTTATTTTAATTACAAAATCTCTATACACACACTACATTGAGTACAATAAACGAAATAGTAGACGCTGAAATGGATGGTCTAATTTCAGACCTCCAGATTCTGATAAGGCAGCCAAGTGTTTCTGCGAAAAAACAAGGTCTAATCGAGTGTGCCAACCTTGTTGCAAAAATTATGCGCAAGGCAGGTATTAACTCTGAAGTTTTATACCTTGACGATAAGAATGTCCCGCCCATTGTTTATGGTGAATTAAAATCAAAGTCAAACTCGAACAAGACTATTTTGTTTTATAACCACTACGACGTGCAGCCCGAAGAACCGCTTGAGCTATGGGAAAATGATCCATTTAGTGGAAAGGTGGAGGGTAACTATGTGTTTGGTAGAGGCTCGGCCGATGATAAGGGTGAACTAATTACGCGCATTAAGGCAGTTGAATATTGCTTGAAAAATACCGGTGATGTTCCTTGCAATGTCAAGTTCATGGTCGAAGGCGAGGAGGAGGTCGGAAGTGTACATGTTGAGCAGTACTTGAATAGGTATAGTAATAGACTTTCATGCGACTGCGTAGTATGGGAGTTTGGATATGTAGATGCTCAAGACAGGCCAATAATCAGCCTAGGCATGAAGGGATTGCTATATGTCGAACTTATATCAAAAGGTCCGGTGCGCGATGCACACTCAAGTCTTGCAGTGCTTATTGAAAACCCTGCGTGGCGTCTTATCTATGCACTAAATACAATGCGAGATCAGACAGGCAAGATACTAATTAACGATTGGTACAAGGAAGTGCAGCCACTTACAGAGCAAGAACTAACTGCGATCGCAAGTGAGCCCTTTGATGTAGAAGAGTTTAAGAAAGAGTATGGCATCGGCAAGTTCGTTGGAGATGCTAAGGGAACGGACATAAAAAAGGCACTTGTAGGGATGCCTACGTGCAACATTGCTGGCTTTAACTCCGGCCACCTCGGTGAAGGTGCAAAAACAGTATTGCCGTCCCAGGCGACTGTCAAAATAGATTTTCGGCTTGTACCCGACATGGTGCCAGAAAAGCAGCTTGAGCGGTTGAAGAATCACTTGAATGAGCATGGCTTTTCCGATATTGAAGTCAAACCCATACATGGAGAGGCTGCAGCAAGGACTCCTCTCGATGACCCATTTGTCAGACAAGTGGAACAGGCTGCAAAGGAGATCTTTGGTTCAGCGATAATAAGTGTGTCTTCTGCAGGCACAGGTCCTATGTACTCTTTTGCAAAAGTGCTCAAGGCGCCCTGTATCTCTATCGGTGGTACCTACACGTTTGCGCGCATACACTCTCCAAACGAGTTTGCAAGGATTGATCTATTGAATAAGACAACAAAGTGCATTGGAAGAATATTGGAAAGGTTTGCCAGTTAGAGATAGATGCTATTAAATTAATAATCAAACAGCTCTATATTTTGATATCTGAATCCTAGAGGATGTGTTTTGGATGCCTCTATGCTAAGCATCTGACCAAGAAAAGGTATATGCAATGTAATAAATAATGGATGGGGAGAGATTTGAACTCTCGACCACCTGTGTGTAAGACAGGTATCCTAACCAGGCTAGACTACCCATCCAGTAAACTGCTCGTCAGTTGAGTAGATCGATATTAATAGTATTTGGAGTTGCATGTTGGTAAATAAACAATATTTTACACCAAATGCATTGTCTGATTTAACATTCAATCGCGAAATGCTACAGTAGCCGGATAACCATTCCCGTGGCACCAGATATCTGATGTTCTGACCTGATTGTTGTTACCGTATAATATGTTAAAGATCAACCTCAGATATATTCCAGCAGCGTGAGGGCTAAGAGAGAATAATGTACAGAATAGTGCAAACTCCTGCCTCCTTCAAGCCTGAATAGCGAGCACAGGTCGATCCAGGGGCTCTATTAGATCAAAGAACTGCGAGGTAGGCCGCACACAGAGGATCAGATTTTTTCGGTATTTAACTCTAGAATCTATATAACTGTTAATCAAATACGCTAGACTCTACCACAGTATATGAATTTCTCATTTCAGGCAAGGATAGCGATGAAATAATAGGGTATGGAGAAGTGGTGACTCATGAATGCCTTATTCTAAGGATGTGATGTTTGCACTGCTGGATATCATCCAACGCGTGTCAGTAGAAAGATAAACTATGCAAACTAAACAGTGTCCCTCCTTCCAGAACGTGGTGCCTAGGTTCACATTAGGCATTGCTTCCATCTTGACTGTTCTTGCATTAGTTGTAATCATTATCTCACCCTGCTTCGAGGACCTTGTTCCTTTAGGTGGGTAACATGTATTAGATGCATTGATTTAGTATTCTTATGTCAGTTGATGAGTATCGTAAATTAACCCAAAGTGAGATAGAGCAGGAAATAAGCAAGCTTGATAATTGGAAGGTTGTCAATGGCAAGATAAACAGAACATTTGAGTTTAACGACTTTGTGCAGGCGTTTGGATTTATGACAAAGGTTGCCATGAATGCGGAAAAGATGAACCACCATCCTGAATGGTTTAATGTCTATAATCTTGTTAGAATTGATCTTATAACTCATGATGTCAATGGCATAAGTAACTACGATATTGAGCTTGCGAGGATTATTGACAATATTGCAAAATCCTGAATGTCTGCTTTACACAGCTAGCTATACTGCCTAAACATGCCTCTGTATGAATGATCATATAAGAACCACATCTGCGTGCGACGTCATATGTAAAGCATATTTATTCACTTAACTTCAAGGCAAGGCAGCCTAATAACTAGACTGAATGAGCGACTTCTCATAATGAATCATTCTCAATCAGGATTGTGTAATGACAGCAATTCACAGTATGAGGTACAAGACTTGATAATTGCAAAGAGCTGTGCCTATATTGGGCAAGAAAAAAGATACATCATCTGATTGAGTCAGATCTGTTATAGTAGGCCAGTAATGCTGCAATGGTCTTGGCATCATTAATTTTGCCATTGAGACATTTCTTAATTGCTTCACTTAATCTTATCTTCCTTATCTTAATATTTTCGTCCTCATCTAGCGGACCTCTAGCTATTTCTCTCAGGCTTGTTGCAATAAATATGTGCATTAGCTCCGTTGAGTAGCCTGGAGCAAGATACCATTTCAACATTGGTTTGAGATTTCCTGCATACCCGATCTCTTCTGCCATTTCGCGAACTGCTGCCTCTCTCGGAGTCTCACCTTTTTCTATTTTTCCTGCAGGAATCTCTAGCAGAACTTTGTCTGTTGCACGACGATATTGAGTAATGAGAATGACACTATCATCTTTGATGGCTACTATTCCTACAGAGTCCTGATGTCCCACAATATCCTTATGTATAATCTTGCCATTTAGTGAAAATTTATCTTTTCTGAGTTCAATCTCACCGGAGTAGATATTGATACTTTTAATTACCCTAGCACTTTTCATATCTTCAAAAAGAAGCTATCTACGGTTGATTAAATCTATTCGTTAATTTTATATCCATATTGTTGTATCTCTTGACATGTGGAGTTCATTGATGGCGACGGCAACATCATCGTACCTAAAGCGATCAGGCCTGTAATTGATCTAAAAGAGACTCCACTTGGTAGTAAGAAAGGGGCCAAGCGACAATATCGCTATGGTGCCCTTCACATAAGAGAATATGAGACTCACTACAGCGTTCACACAGACAGTGTAGATCCATCAACTAACTCCCTTGGACACTTGTTTGTGGATGCACCGGAGTACTTAGCAGGTGCTACAGCTGCATTCATAATCGGCAGAGGCTTTGGCACCACTGTTTACAATATATCCAAAAAGGAGGGCAAGAGCACAAAAGATGCTCTCATTGATGCAGTTCTCAGTGGATACATCGCTGGCTCAGCAGCAGGCAACCTCGTTTTTAACATAGCCAACTCACTGAAAAGGAAAAGGAGTGAGTAATTCAACGGAGAACCCTGCCTCAATCACAAAAGAAGACAAAACCTTCGTCCAAACATCCGTCTATCCGCATCCATCAAAGTTGCATGTTGCTAAGGTTATGTTCAAGCTACTGCCCATAGTAATAAATTTGCGACGTGACAGGCGCGAATGGGTCAAACACGAGGGTAAAAATGTCAATGAGGAAAAGTATCGTAATCACGCTCGTAAGATACTTAAAACATTCATTGAGCTTGGGCCATCATACATCAAACTTGGACAATGGCTTTCAACTCGAGTAGATATCTTGCCGCAACCCTACCTTGAAGTACTATCGAAATTGCAGGATGATGTCCCTCCTGCTTTGTTCTCGCAAATAAAGCCAATAATTGAAAATGAGTTGGGTAGGATAGAAGATGTATTTGATGAGTTTAATACCACTCCGCTATCTGGGGCCAGCCTTGGACAGGTTTACTTGGCAAAGTATGAGGGCCAGCAGGTCCTAGTAAAGATATCCAGGCCAAATATTGAAAGAGTAATCGAAGATGACATTTACGTCTTAAAAAAGATATTGCCCCTTGCAACACGATTTATTGATCCAAACTTGAGATTCTCTGCAGAAGGGATGATGTCTCAATTCATCGAGACGGTACATGAGGAGATGGATTATCGTATAGAGGCAGAGAATCTGCTCATGATCAAGCGTAATCTTGCAGGAGATCCATCGGTTGTAATACCTGGCATATTCTTGGAGAGAACCACTAAACATGTGCTTACAATGAAGTATGTCCCTGGCATCAAGATAACTGATATTTCAACTCTGGATAAAAAAGGAATTGATAGAGAAAAGCTTGTAGTGCGTGTGCACCGACTCTTCTTCAAGATGCTTCTACACCATAATATCTTCCATGCAGATCCGCATCCAGGCAACATTTCAGTTACAGATGACGGGCGCCTTATATTATACGATTTTGGAATGGTAGGAAGGCTTGACAATGAGACTCGTATTCGGCTTATACGTCTCTATCTTGGCTTAATCGATAAGAATCCAGAGAGGACTGTCAACGTAATGATAGAACTTGGGACGCTTGAGCCAACAGTGAATCGTTACATAGTTGAGCGAGGCATTGGACTCAGTATTCAATCTATGCATGGTAAGCAGGTCGACAGAATGGAGGTAAAAGCTCTGGTTGATCTTGCAAATAAGACAATGAGCCGATTTCCTTTCAAATTGCCCAAGAACCTTGCACTATACATGCGTATGTCTTCTATTCTTGAAGGGATATATCATCATCATAAGGTGCCATTTCAATTCGTTAAGGTACTTGCAGGTCTTCTAGAAGAAGAAGGGCTAGTGCGTGACGCTTATCTTGAGGAAATAAAAGTATCTGCAAAGAGGTTTGCAAAGGGAATTCAGGACTCCGTAAATATTGCACCATTGTTGAAGACCTATCTTGAAACCGTAGATTCTCGCGGTGGATATGCGAAAAATAATAGTAGCGTACTTGCAGCAAGTATACTTGCTTCAGCGGTATTTATTGGGTCAGCTTTGATATTGCCATACAACTTTTATCTCGCGTACGGAGGCTTCGCTGCAGCTGCTGTTGCTGCGATTGCATTGGTGTTGAAAAGGAGAGTTTAGAACAAGTAACAAGTGGTAAAATAGCTGCCAAACTGGGATATAGCATGACACTAGTACCAACAAGACTTAATTTCATATGTGTATTCACTTCTTTTATGCAATTAACATGTTCCAAGGTTGTCGGGACCTGTTATTATAAATGGTACAAGAGCTCACGTACAGCATATAGCATTTTTACGATTTCCATCGCTACTGAATATTGATGTGTGAAAACGATCACCTTGAGCATGATGGAATGATGCAATAGTTATGGTGAAAGTATTGTTATACGTGGTATACAATCACAAGCTCGAGTAGCCCTGCCAAAATAGAACATAGGCACTCGCACTACGTTAGTTCGTGTATTCTCATAAGGGGAGGATGACGACGCCGATGGTGGTTGCGTGCCCTCTCGCACATGCGTTCGCAACCACATTACTATTACTTCTTGTTTTGACTAGTTATTGTATGTAATCGTTTAGAGTATGGCTAGCTCACTGCGCTTCATTGGGATGGCAGCGAAATGGGCTACGTCCACCGAGATATTTTCGCTATGACAGCCTTAGCTTATAGCAGGAAAGGTTATCATTGTGAACGAAATAATTAGGACACTTATCCCAGCTACCATTGTGTCACCCCACATAGTTAATACCAAGAATATCGCCTCTGAAGTTAAGAGCCTCTAAATAGATTCTATATAATAAAAAGCAAAATCGTCAACCTACTTGCAGTGGCTAAAATGATATCATTTAGCTTCTCTTGCTATTCTGCTCTAGCATTTTACGTTTCTGTGTGACCTCAATCGTCTGCTGTATCGTCATAGTCGTCAAATACGCCTGTTCCACCTACAGTCGTCGCCACGTCGTTATTATTATTACTTGGTTGATCGTGGCTGCCCAATAAGTCATCTGACTCAAATAATCTATCAGAGCCAGAGCTATCAACCTGGTTAGCTAATATGGGCTCTTGTTCTGTTGCTGGCGGTAACGGTCCACTTCCTTCTTCAACAGTGATTGCTATCCTATCTGATGCAACCTGATTCTGGTTGTCTGTAACTATAAGGCGTACGTTGTATCTACCAGTTTGGTTAAACGTGTGTGTAACGCTTCGGGTATTGCTTTCCGTGCTTCCATCACCAAAGTTCCATCTGTATGTATAAGGTTCGACACCTCCTGTTACATTGGCTTCAAAATCAAATGTAGCAGGTGCTGTTCCTACTGTAGCGTTTGAAATTATATCAACCGCTGTAAGGGGTGGCGGTTCATCTACGATGATTGGTATGCTGTCTGATGCTGTTCTACCTGTAGAATCAGTAACAAAAACTCTGACATTGTATACACCAGGTAGCTCAAACGTATGCTCGATAGTATCGTCGTCACCTTCTCCTTGGCTACTGACGGTCCCATCACCAAAGTCCCATCTAATAGTATATGGCTCTAATCCACCTGACACATCTGCTTTAAACTCAAATGTAGCGGGTGCTATTCCGTGTGTTTCTTCTAAAGTTATTTCAGCCGCAAGAGGTTCTGGTGTAGATTGTGCTACCAGCTCAAATGAATCGAATACCCCTCTAGCAGGTATAGGTAATGAGATTGGTGATGAGGATGTTAACGGACTTAAAATTGTGGATGATCCTCTTGTTATCTGACCACCACTACTAATAGTAGAGGTGATAGGGAGGGTAGCAGATGTAGTAGAGTTGCCTTCGTAAAAAATACTATATCCAGTCAGTGTTCCTAGGTTACGAGGTGTTGCAGCTGTAGCAGTCAAGATGAAATATCCTGTTCTTGTTTCGTTTGGATCTAATTTAGTGCTATACGTTATTTCTACGAGCTTTGCTGGAATTATTGTTGTTGTAGCTGTGGCGGCAGTATCAGATGGTCCAATTCTGCCATTACCTCGAGACAAAGCAGTAGTACTGTTGTCAACATTTAACGCCGTATCAATGCTGTTTAAAATTTTGACGTTTTGGTATCCTGCTTTGCGCAGCTCTTGTAAGTGATACGTCAAAATAGCATTGGGTATAGTACGCCAGTTCTCAAGAGTACTAAAAATGTCCTCATCAGAAGTAATCCCTAGCCAAGCACCTAGGTTAGGATAGCGGACGATATGTATCACTTCTCGAGCATTTTGACAGCTGCCTGTGTATCCGCTGCTGAGCTTGGCTGAAGAAGTAGTAGTGCCAATAGCAGAAGAAGAGCTACTACCTCCAGTCACGTTTGAGGATGAGACTGATGCTGCTGTGGGTTGTTCTTGCTGATTGGGACATAATTCAGCTAATAAACCATAGCCTTCAAGTGCCTCCGCTGCCAGAGTGTAGCCCGTATTTTTGATGTCTTGAATTACCCAGCCATCAGGTAGCTTCACTCGAAAGTTGTCTCTTAAATTCAGTAATGTTGGGCTCTGTATCAAAGACTGTTGTTGTTGTTGGCTGTTCTGTAGTAGTTGTTGTGCGCTAGTAATTGTAAAACTAGGAGCTAAACAAATGATAGCAATAGTAACAGCAGCTGCTATGGCTGATGTATGCCACGACACCTTATTACAAGGAACGAAAGTATGCAATGAAAAATTCATGATGCTAAGAGAAGAAAAAATGTGTTATGCGAAAAAATAAGTGTTATGCTGGCTTACTCTATAGGAATTATATATCATTGTGAGTTATGAAAAATACACAGAAAATCATAGCGACTTACTTGTTAGATCCTATTAAGAATCTCTACTCCATCCTCAACCTCGCTGTGCCGAGTTCACATGTGCTGGCACTAATATGGTAATAGTATGCGTTCAGTAATATCATGGCTTGACTACGACTAAACCGTCCATTGAATTCCATCTCCAACTCTTATTATGAGGTATCCCTGATACTATATCTCAAATCGTACTAAAACAGAAAAGCGTAAACTATTCAATAGGTTATTTCGTCCATTGATACGACTTGGCTTAACGATATGAAATTCCGCTATGCTAAAACTAGTGATATTTTATGGTTAATAAATACCACGGTCGATGAAAGGTCAATAGTTAAGTTTTAAGCTAGATATATGTGGTAATATGTGACCCTGGATCAATTGGGCTGCAATCTCATGTACTCAACCCTAGAGTCACTACTTCTGAAAGCGGCAAAAAATTAAGTTGTGTTTACGTTATTGGAATGTTTGTCGTTTTAGGTAGAGGTATCTTGAGTGTCACTATGCCATTTTCGTAGGTCGCCCTGCCTTCCACCTTTTCTTCCTCTTCTTTGAGCGATATTGGCAACAGAACTCTTTTGTCTATCTTAAGTGGTCTATGTCTGTAGTAGACCGTTCCAAGCGGCTCTGCCTGATCTCTTTTGGCCGTTATGTACAAGACATTGCCTATAATTCTAAGATTTATGTCCTTTTTAGCAAATCCTGGCAAATCAATTGTGACTACTAGATCGTTACCCTCTTCTATTATGTCAATTGCTGGCATTACAAACTCATAAAATTCTCTAGATCTGTCATCAAGACCCTTGACAAGCTCCCTTGCTACATATCCTCCAATGCCCATGATATGATAGCTTCATCAAGTAGATATAAATCCTTTATTTTTTCTGCCTTTAAATTTAACAAAGTAAAAATACTTCAGGAGGATATCACCCAGTCGATGTATGCCGGTTCTTATGAGATGCCCAATTGCAATGCTTGTGGTAGACAAGTGAGACCTGGAGAGCTTTCCGAGAGTTTCAGCTGTCCAAAATGCAGGAATGCGACAATATGGCGTTGTGAGGGTTGTAAAGGCAAGCAGAAAAAGTACCATTGCACCGCTTGTGGCTATAAAGGCCGCTAAGCGAGCACTTTGAAAAAGTTTGTAACAATCTCTCTTTGGTCCTGCTGCATTGTGATAACAGCTTCTACTAGCTCTTTTTCGACTGTTATCTGCTTAGATATAACTGACCTCATCTTTTTGATATCAAGCGGTGCAATACTATCAATTGCCCCCGTGCTGTAGGCGTAGATGTATTCGCTGATGATCTTAGTAACAAATGCTGGTGCCACTAATATCAGAAACAGCATACTCTCTTTCATTATCTTGGAATCCGAGTCGCTTGCTGAAAGTGATGAAATGTAGGACCGTAGTAAGTGCATACGATTTTCGCTCAACTCCTCAATTGATGATGCTACCAAAATGCCTGTATCTGTAAGTTCGTAGAACGGCACTCCTTCTAATTGTAGTGCCTTCGGGCCCCTCCTCAACGGCAGCCTGCCTCCCTCCCTCACCACACCTGCTGGTATGAGAACTTCGTCAAGATCGCGGAAAATGCCTGAGTAGATGTTTTGCCATAGAATACCGTGCTGCTTGGCAATGGCATGAGCTATCGAAGTCCTTGTGCGAAGATCTGGACTCTGCTCTGTGGCCAAATGAGCGATAATGCCACGCTGTCTCTTTGCCTCCCCTGTGAACTTGTTCTTGCGGGTCTTAAAGGTGTCAAATATGGCAATAGTTGATTTTTTCACTGGCATATCAGCAAGATTATTTTTACAACAGTATGTTAATATTTTAATTTGTTGTTTTCTCTAATTAAATTTTAAACCTCCTGCGTATACTATACGCAACCACATGGTTCTTTTGATTGAACTTAACATATTCTTCTTTAGATAATTTCTAAGCCTTTGAGCCAATTTGTACATTTAATTACAAATTTTATAGTGAAGATATAGATCTTTTAATCTTTTTATTGGTGCACCCCCCGACTCTATGTATTGGCAACGCGGGGAAAGATAATTGTAATAGAGGGCACAGATAAGGCTGGCAAGGGCAGCCAATCTCGAATGCTTGCAGAGACTTTGAAGACATTAGGCAAGATTTGTGTCATTTTGGACTTCCCTGACTATACCACACCAATTGGAATAGAAATAAAAGCATTCCTTGAGAGCAAGCGTGATTACCCCACAGAGGTCAAGCACCTACTGTTCTCTGCGAACAGGTGGGAAAAAAAGAAAGAAATCGAGAGCATGCTTGAAAATGGTACAATTGTAGTAATGAATCGTTACTGGCAGTCAAACCTTGTCTATGGTGTGGCAAATGGCATGGACTTAAACTGGCTCCTTCTATTGGACAAGGGCTTGCCAAAGGAAGATATTGTAATCGTGATCTTGGTCAATCCAAGCGTATCGACCAAGCGCGCAGAAATACAGGACGCATTTGAGTCAGATGTTCAGCTAGCGACAAAAGCATATCGGAACTACCTGAAGTTCGCAAAGCAGTACAGATGGAAGGTAATCGATGGCTCAAAAAGCAAGGATCAGGTTCACCAAGAAATAATGAAAATAATACGGAAGGAGCTTAAAGTTTAAGTCCCCATATCTTGTGACTCAAAGCAGTATTAACTAGTATGGACTTCGCAGGAGAAATAACAGACCCTATCCATAGGTACATTCGATTCTCACAGGTTGAAAAACAACTGATCGATAGTCCTGCCTTTCAGCGCTTGCGGAGAATACGACAGCTGGCTGGCGCACACCTAGTGTACCCGAGCGCCCAGCACTCACGCTTTGAGCACTCACTTGGTGCAATGCATATCGCTGGTCTTGCAGGTGAAACGTTACTTGGTAAGGGGTACATAGACCGGTCTGAAATAGTACAGGAGCTTAGGCTTGCTGCGCTATTGCATGATATTGGGCATGGGCCCTTTTCACACTTATTCGAAGAGGTTCTTGAATACCGGTGTAATACTAGCCATGAGGATCTTGGAAAAAAGATCATAATGCAAACTGAAATATCTGATACTCTAGGAAGATATGGCTACAATGCACATAAGATATGCCTGCTTTCATTTGGTCAGTCAAAGGTTAATTTCATGAATGAGATCATTTCTGGTGGACTGTCTGCAGACATCATGGATTATTTGCCACGAGATGGGCTTTTTACTGGAGCAGAGTATGCCAAGCTTGACTACTATAGGATTGTGAGTTCACTTGAAGTTTCGAAGAACCGGCTTGCAATAAACAGGTCTGCTCTAAACTCACTTGAGTCCATGCTGATCTCCCGCTATGAAATGTTCAAGGCCGTCTATTTTCATAAGACCGTAAGATCTGCTGAAGTAATGCTCTTGCGCTCAATGATTTCAGCAGATGAAACGCTAGGACTGACAAATACCTCGATTTATAATTATCTTGCATTAACTGACGAAGCCACACTTGAGCGGCTATGTGCACTTTCGGGCAGATATGCATTTTCAGCTAAAATGGCACGAGATTACCGCGACAGGAGGCTACTTAAGAGTGTTTACGAAAAATTCTTGCACAAGCGCGATAGACATAGGATGGATAGAAAAGCACTGGAAGCACTTTCTTCTCATATTGCAAATGTTGCCAATGTAGATAGCAGGTATGTCTTTGTTGATGTCTCTCGTGCTCCATCAATGCCTTTGACCCCCAGCAAAGAAGAGATGTATTCAGTATTGGTTGTCGATAAAGATCGAGTATATGAAATGCCAGTATCCGAGATTCCACTTGTAGAGTCGATCTCAGGATTCTTTGACATGTTGCGTGTTTATACTACAGCAGAGAACCGTGGCAAAGTAGAGCGAGCTATTAAAAAGGTATTAGGAGATCAGGGGATACTGAATATGGGGGCGGGTAAGATTCACACACGATAAGGAACGGATTGTTATCAAATTATCTGGAAAAGCGTTTGGTGATCAAACAGTATATGATCTGAAGAAATATGCTAGCATGTTGAGCAAGATAAGCAGGAAAGTGCAGCCAATAATTGTAGCTGGTGGAGGCAAGTTTGCGCGGCACTATATCTCTACCGCAAGAAGCTTTGGCTCCGATGAAGCATCTCTGGACATTCTAGGAATCGAGGTTTCAAGACTGAATGCAAGGCTCTTAATTCTTGCACTTGGAGATAAGGCATACCCTGCAGTCCCAGAAGATTTGGAGCAGGTAAGCAAGGCAGTAACAGCCAACAGAATAATAGTAACCGGTGGCCTACATCCAGGGCAGAGCACAAACGCAACAGCTGCACTTATAGCTGAAAAGGTCAAAGCTTCCAAGTTCCTCAATGCAACAGATGTTGATGGCATTTATGATTCCGATCCTAACAAGAACAAGGATGCTAAACTATTCAACGAAATTACTGTCAAAAAGTGTATAGATCTATTGGGATCTGAAGATTCTACGGCTGGTGGTTACGACTTAATGGACATTGTGGCACTTAAGGTGATAGAACGGAGCAAGATTCCTACGGTGGTAGTAAAGTCTGACCCCATAGTAATCAAGAATGCAATTTATCGTAACAATGTGGGAACACGCATTATAACATAGGTATTTCTAATTATACTAATTATTGCACGATGCATTCATACAACTATTATTAATTCTTGGCATACTTTTATTATGCGCTCTGCCTTTTTTAAACAATAGTTCAAATTATTGAATAGGAGATTATTAGGATACTGTCTTGATCTCCCCTGTGAATTCTCGTATACCATCTGCAAGCATTCTTTTGAATACTTCTTCTCCCTGTTCAGTTGGCATAGGCCTTGACTGTGCCTTGGCATAGCCATCGCTATCACAAATAAAAAGCATTGATTCATTTCCGCTCGTCATCCTGCCAACTAACTCTTCTTCACCAACAGGCTCAAACCCTGTTGTACCCTGCTTGATAGTATAGGTTAGCATTGCAAAGCCCGTATAGTCAAATAGATGCATTTGAGCTTTCTGAGCTCTCTCGCGTCCAATATTCGCTGCCTTGTGGTATTGCAACCGGCAACAATTTTTGTAACCGCTAAGTATAAGCATTTGGATTAATCGACAGCTTTAAAGCGCCGACAAACCCGAAAAAAGGCGATTGTGAATACAAAGGTCATCTATGCATTAGCTGGAGGCATTACAGCGATTGTTATAGTCCTATTTTTCATCATGGAGCTGGGCAATATCCAACCTTTTGGTAACAATGCAGCTCCCAGCACATCCGAGACGAAAATAGCCGACCTCCAACTAGGGCTCAGGGATATCATAGTTGAGAAAACTAATGAAGATGATGCAAATGTACAGGTCGTCTTTGATGTCCATAATCCTAACAGAAGCACTGCCATACTTGAAACGATACACTATACTTTGAATGTGGGCCAGTATCAGATGACAACTGGGGATATTGGAGTAAACCCTGAAGGTTTTGTATCTGGGCAAGAGAATGTCTTCCCTATAGTTGGCAGCGGTAATGTCACTCTCAAAGATACGAAAGTTGCAGTACGCAATAACCTTACAGCCAGCAGCTGGGATAGTATGGTAGATGGCACTGGTCAGTATCGTGTCGAGGGGGGTTATTCCTACAGGCTGACTGGCTCAAACTTCCAAACAAGCTACTTTGAGAAAGAGTTTACATTGACATTTCCCTGACCTTTTATGATATTATCATACGACGACGTAAGGTAATTCATAAAGATATTAAGTTTCATGAAAGGTTCTCGACAATATGGCTGAAGAAACATTCATGTTTGCTGTGACCGCAGGGGTATTTGTTTTCCTAGTTGCTGTGCTATTTGGCTCCCGGGTAAGAAGGTATAGCCAGGGTTATGCACAATCTGAGACTCATACCGAGCATAGCTAGTGGTAAATATACTTCTGTAGTTTTTTTACAATTATTGTTTCTTGGGTCTGAAGATTTCTTCTAGTATGAACCCTGAGCCTTCTTCCTTTACCTTCTTTCTCGCATAACATCTCTCAAAGTATTTGCAAGTTGTGCATAGATTGGATGGCTCGACTATTGGAACTCTATCTTCCTTTAGCAATGTACTTAAAACCCTTGCTCTTCTAACAAGTTCCTCAAACATCCTATTATTTTTGGTCACAGAGAATTCGACCATCTTGCCATCCTCTGTCATGTAAATTAAAAAACCCTCAAACTTGTTAAACGCAAATAGACATGCATTTAGGTACAACATGTGTTGCGGGTGCGGAACCTCCGGCAGAGTAGGCACAATTTCAAATCTAACAATAAATTCATTGGCCATGATTATATCGGCGTTAACTTCAAGCGTAAGAGTATCAACCTTATATTCGCCTCGAACGTTACTCAGCGAATGGCGCATGCCATTACCAAGCAGACTTGAGATCTTATCTGCATTACCTGAAGGTAGAGAGTCTTTGCGCTCATAGTATGCAAATCTTGTGCAGCCAGACGCTTCTGTTGCATGAATCCTATCGTAGTTCGTTTTATCTATTTTAATGCTCAGGTTTTTGTATAGGTCATCAATTGTATTTTCTATCATTTCATGTAGATTCCTTCCACCGAGCATGTGAATATCGTGTACCACACAGCGGTGCTATATATTATATTGATGCCTTGATTTTACAGTATTATATTAGGAGTGGCCTTTTCTACTGGAACAGAGGCGGTGTTAATATACTTCGTCTAAAGGCTCTGCTTTTATTAAGGAGTAGAATTATGGGATTACAGTTAAAATTGCGTATGTGACCGCATAACCTATATGATCATGATAAGGCGAGGTTTCTCATTTGCTCTTTTCAGATGTCTTTTCAACAATTCATACGCGTCGGTAAAACGTGCATAAAGCTTTAAACAATAATGAAGAATCTTCCTGTGAATATAAACTACTGGCAGATATAATCTTAAATCGTACGCAAAATATTGTTGCTCGGCTAACAGGGTAACTTGCATGGTTTGATTAAATAAAGAATTCTTTATTGTATTTGTGTGATGGTTTGTGACTAAAAGCCGCTCCTGATTGGATCATGTGGCCTGACTATTTCGCGTAAAAGTGTAGTGGCATATGATCCTTTAGGTAGCTTAAATGATAGGATCAATGGATCCCGTTTATACCAAAAATCTGTGCACCAGAGTTGGGCCTGTCTAAAGCCTCCTTGGTGGCTGAGCTCCTGCATCTCATGTATGTAAAAGTCCTTCGCAGTTACTTCTTCCTCCTGCAGTATTGCGCTTGTGATGTTTTCGAACCTGCCCTTTCCTGGCTGGAAAGTATAACCTACCATCCTTACTGCTGGAATTAACTTTGTATTTGAATCAGGATTGTGCTTGATTATTCTACCGAAGGTCATCGGCCCCTCCATTTCAAAGCAAAGGTCTCCTGTCTGGGGCTTAGACAGATCCTCGTCTCTCCTAATAGCTCTGCTGAGGCATCTATTGAAGATATACCCTTGATATGCTTGGACGAATAATCTTCGGATAGTAATCGGTACTGCACGTAGTGCTGTAATTGCATTCTTCCCAGCGACTAATGCCGACAGCACCTGCCGTTCAATATCCATGCCTTTAGGCAGTGTCTTGAGCACTTGCTGATAGTTGCTTGGGTCGGCACACTTGTTTCTAATTTCCTTGCTCATTTGAGTATCATATTCAGTAGTGTGGCAGAGCAGCAGCTCAATTGCCATTGTGAAGTTGCGCTTGACAATTTCTCTACCAATAAGATGAGTAACCAGTCTTTCGCTGCCAAATCTCTGAAGGCCATAAAAGTTGCCTACCATGCAAATCTGAGGAATAAAGCTTGAGAGATCTGATGAGCGGACATTGTAGATCCTTATGTCAAACTTGTTCCCTACAAGGAATTTTTTCTCGAGCGGGTGCTTGATGAAACCTTTCAGTGTAAGTTGTGTATGCCTACTTCTCAACTTCATGGGAGGATTTCTCATTATTCGATCCATACCTGCATATTGTGTTGTTATGGCCTTAGCGTCCTTTATGCCCATTATTCTTAACCTGATATGCAGCTCACGCTCGATTTCAAATAATGCATGATTTGAGTCGATGTCCTGCTTTTGAAGAATGTAGAGCGGGTAGCGGTGACTTTCATCATATGAAAGTGAAATATCAAGCGACTCGTCCAATAGCTCAAATACTACAAATCCTTCACTTCCATGTTTTATCGACCCTCCTGTTCCAACAAAGTTTGTGCAATAACATTCTATGCCTGCGCGTAAGTCGATTTGGGAGATAGATGCCATTTGTAAGTTTTAGTTCCCATATCTCCCACTTATTCGTCTTCTTTTTGGGAATGTCACTTTTGATTAATAATTATTGTGCCAATCTGGCAGAATGTGTTGCCTGTATATACTATATGGGTATGCTATTTCAGACGTATTAATAAAAAAAGTGATACAAGCAGCAATTATATTTTAGAATTTCAGTCTGTCCAACCTAGCTTTTAGTATTTCCTATCTCTATTGCTTCTTAATTTTAGTTTTGAAAATAGTCTTAACTTATATGCACCACTTGACCATTTTTTGAATTGTCTAATTTCTAATTTGGGTGTTTCTTATTGTAGAATTGCACCCATATAGCTCTAGATTATCTGTTTATCTTCCTTGACAATCTTCGACTTGCTTTAACACTTTTGTATATCTACTGATATGAAACCATGACCGGATAGATCAAACAATGAGAACCATAAATGTCAAATTGTAATGATGGTCAAAAGCAAGGTGGCATTAAAAGCAGAGAGGTTGTCAATTAAAAATTATTAAAAATATACGATAAGGGACTTTTTAAGTTATAATACAATTATCTACATCAATGAACGAAAAAGAAGAACAACAACAACCCATCGAGACTGAAGTACGAAAATGGGATGCGTACTCATTTACCATAGACGGTGTAAACGAACATTTAGAAAAACTCTTAAAAGAACAGAAAATAATTCGGACTCTTGCTTTAAGACACGATGGCAAAATGGCTAGAATTAGCAGAGATGTCAGACTTAAATCGAGAAGAGATATTAACTTTACACCTGAGCTTGAGACCACTTCCATTGACAATAAACCTATCCAAGGTACAATCTTTGAATATGAAGGACTTGATTGAATTTTGTCTTAATGGAATTCAGACTGCTTAACAGAGACAAATTTAATGCGAGAGCATAAATTTCCTCAGTGACATGAAAGCAAAGTGGAAAGTCCTCCTCTTTGGATTTGGGCAATCATCGTAAGCGTAATAATACTTGCCAAATTTACTTTAAGATGGTCAAGGTTAAAGCGGATTGCAAGAGAGCTTAGAAAAAGGTAATAGGACAGGACTATAGTCTGAAATAATATACTTATTTTATACTATGCATGCAGGGTTATTTTATGGCAAGTCAGATTATATCTACTGACAAACAATACCCCAAACTCTCAAAGGCAGTTTCAGGGTACCTAGAGATAGATCAATTTAGAAATGCCGACCTGCACACTGGCTACTTCTGTTATAATTGCACATACTTCATTAAGGACAACCACTGTGCTATAGTTGAAGATACTGGTCCTGACGTTAACGGCCGAGAATCTGGCATAATAGCACCCCATGGCCTCTGCACACTGTGGGATCCAAATGAGGAGGAGGCAAGATAAAGGTGACAGACATCGGAAAAAAGATCAAAGAAGCTGCTGGGGCAGTCGATAATATCACTAAATTCAAGAAAAGAAGCAAGCTACAGGCCTCCTATATTGAATATGACAAATTTACAGATTCAAACCTACACGAAGGATATTTCTGCTACAACTGCATATATTGGGTAAGCGCCAGTGGGGGCAAATGTATGCTGGTCGAAGACGAAGGACCTGATGTGATGGGCAAGGTGTCAGACGTAATTGCTCCACATGGTTGCTGCATGGCATACGAACCTAATTATGACAAGCTGCACGACACGCGGAGCCCAAGTGAAGGTGTTGCAATAGATACAGAAAAGAACAAGGAGAAGGTAACGACATCCGATGTCGTATAAGCCTTTTTCCGGGACATCTATCACATGTTTAATGGGACATAGGCAAGATGATGAAAAAATTTAAGTCGCGTAATGTAGTTACAGAAAACTGTTACCGCTTCGCAATTAAAGCGGAACGCGTTAGTGGTGTGAATGACGGAAAAGCTCAAAGATGTAAAGAAGACTGCCTCTGATGCAGTTGAGATAATTAGAGAACTAGGATCACCTGACGTTCAGGATTCGCTCGAGAAGATTCGAGAGACGGCCAAGGTTGGCAACGAAATAATAAAGTCACTTAAGGAGCCATCCATGGTAACAAATATTGAGAATATTCGTAAAACTATTGAATCGGTTGAAAGAACCAGTGCAAGGATTGAAAGCATCACAATGGAGCTGAAGAGTTCCGGTGTACTCGAAGAAGCAAGAGAAACAATCAGGTCTGCCAAAAATACGATCGATTCGGTAGGCGATAGCAAGAACATTGGTGAAACTATGGATGCCTTGAAGGAAATGCTGCGCTCTATTGCTGCGCTTGTAGATGAACTAAAACTCATCGTGGTAGACTCAAAAGAGTCTGGAACAATTCGCAATATGGAAGCGGCAATACGGGAGACTCGGAATGCCTTCACTGAAACAATAGATGAGAGGTACAACTCCTAAGAAATCTACAAGTCAAATCAAAACATTGCTAAAAATTATATCTTAACGCCTGCTCGCACCACTCAGAATAGTCATATACGGTTATCATGTGGATTGGGGGCAATCTGGAATCTTCTGCCCGCAAGAAAAAAGTGCGTACAGCAATTTGCTTAAAATGCAACTAAATTAAACACACATTAAAAACAGTGATTGGAAAGAAAGGTGTTATATTTGCTGCTAAAACGTGGGACTTTATAGTTATTATGAGCAAGATTCATCTAACCCGCAGGAAGGAGACCTAGGTAAAAAAGGCAAACTCGCATGGCTATCCTCTATCTTAACATCAAATCTTCTATAATAAGATCTCGAGATGCTTTTATAGATGTTAATATCTATGATACGCATGAAATATAGAAGTAGAACTGATATAACTGCTCAAATTCTAGAAGCTGCAAATGGTGGTGTCACTAAAACTAAGATAATGTATAAGGCCTTTCTATCCTATGCTCAGTTGAAGGAATATCTGACGGTACTGATAGAAAACGGATTGCTAGAATATATCGAAGGGGAGCAGATTTACCGCACAACGGAGAAAGGTAATCGCTTCCTCAAGATATACAATCAGATAGGCGAATATGTAACAGCAGATGTATCTGAGAAGTAATACAATAATTTATTTTAAATAACCAAGATTACCGGATCAGATTCGTGTCTCAAAAGCGGCGAGCCGCCGTCAGACGGCGAGTGATAATCGTGACCGCCATATTCGCAACATTGGGTATTGGCATGAGCATGGCCATCATTGCTGCTGGTGGGGGATTTGAGGGTTCAAACCCTGACATATTTCACCCTCCTACAGGAGCGGACATATGGAGAGTTGGCGATCACATACAGGACGGCACAACTCTGGAATATATCTTGACTTCTCGGGGCGAGCTAACCTCACTTGAATCTGCACGAGTATCAGTAAACTTTGATCAAAATGGTGAAAATTGGAGAGTCAGGTTTATAATCGCAAACGACACTGATCAACCACCGGTAGACTATGCACTAATGATGTCAAAAGAGCTGACACGAGAAGGTCAGCTTGAAGAATCGTTTAGGCCGTACTTCGAGAATATACAGTCATCTATTCTTGCAGTCCGTGATATGGAGTATGGTGAAAGCCCAAAGTATCTTGTAGTGGGTGCGCCTTGGGATACGATATTTGTTGGCTCGTCTTCAGTAACAGCTAGGGTGACAAATGAAGAGCAAGTAAGCACTCCTGCGGGGGACTTTGACTCTTTTGTGATCAGTTACAAACTCGCAGAAAAGACAAGCAAAATCTGGGTAGTTCGTGACATGCCGCTACCCATCAAGGCAGAGGTATATGACGCACAAGATAATTTGCTCTATAAATATGAGCTCATAAATGCATCTGGCTAAACGTCAGCGGTTACAGGCAACTCGCTGCGAGCAACCTAAGAATTCTTGGGAAAATAGACATTTTCCATCATCCAATCACCATACGATCTAATCCTACTATCAATCTTGCACCAAAAATGCATCGAGCCGGGAAGAACTTCAATACTGCTTTTGGGGATGATTACTATCTTGGCGCCCTCTTTACCTTCATATGTATAGGCATCCTTCGGCTTTGCGTCATTTCCTATGATTTCAACTGCCTTTTGTTTCACAGTCTCTCTAGGCACCGGGAAAACCCTGCGAAATTTGTCAACGACGATGCTAATATTTTCAGTGCCATATGAGTCAAGATCAGAGATCTTACCTGGTATCGGAAAGTGCAGTTGTAGAATAAGGTTATAGTGCGATCCGACAAATTGGGCAAGGTCATTCACTTTCTGGTATGCCATGTGTGGATTTCTTCTCTTTAATGCTAGAGCAAGGGTATCGCGGTTGCGTTCGATATTAAGATGCAGGTCTTCAATAAGGCTAGAAAAAATCTCCAATATGTTTTCTTACCATTTGCAGTTTATTAGCATTATAATTATTATAGCTCGTAGTAGAGATCTATATCCAGTTGAAGTCTGATCAGCTCTTTGCCAAGGCAAAAAAAATCTTGCCCGGCGGGGTTAACAGTCCGGTACGTTTCTATGACCCTTACCCTTTCTTTGCCACCTCTGCACTTGGGAGCAAGCTTACTACAGCCGACCATAAGATGTATCTTGACTATTGTATGGGCTATGGAGCACTGGTTCTTGGCCATGGTTACTCTTCGGTAATTGAAGCTGTGAGATCGCAACTTAATGACGGAACGCTTTTTTGCGTACCTACTGAATGCGAGATCAAACTTGTGGAAATGATATGTAAGACCGTGCCGTGTGGGGAAATGGCCCGACTTGTTAATACTGGCTCTGAAGCCACAATGCATGCTATCCGACTTGCTCGCGCTTTTACAAAAAGAAAAGGAGTAATTAAATTTGGAGGTGGATATCACGGTGCGCATGATTATGTTCTTGTCAAGGCGGGATCGGGCATGGCTAGCATGCCCGCATCAGAAGGTGTACTTGAAGAGGCATCAGCACATACGAAAGTTGTGCCATATAACATGCCTGCTGAGCTTGAGCGTGCAATTGAAAAGAACCGTGATACTTCATGTATTATAATGGAACCTGTGCTTGCAAACATCGGACTCGTGTTGCCTGAAAAGGGTTATCTTAGCGAAGTGAGGAAGATAACAGAGCAGAACGATATTATCTTGATCTTTGATGAGGTGATTACTGGTTTTCGCCTTGCACTTGGCGGGGCCAGCGAGTTCTTTGGAGTCATGCCAGATCTCGCTACATTTGCAAAGGCACTTGGCAACGGCCTGCCAATAGCTGCGATTGCAGGTAAGAAAGAGATAATGGAAAAGCTCGCACCTGCCGGCAGTGTTTATCAGGCAAGTACATTTGCCGGCAATCCTGTATCTGTAAGTGCAGGTATTGCTACATTGGAAACATTGATTGAATCTAAAAATGCAGTATATCCCAAGATCGCCAAAACATGCGATAATATTGTTGACGGCATCAAAGATATGTTGTCCCAAGCACAACTTAACTGTGAAGTCAATTCAATAGGCTCCATGTTTCAGCTATTTTTCACAAATGAAAAGGTAAGGGATGAAGGCAGCGCCAAGAAGGCAAACGTGAGGATGTTCCGCAAATTGTTTGACGAGTTGCTAAGACAGGACATCTTCATTCCTCCGTCGCAATTTGAAACTTGCTTCGTATCATACGCACACACTGAAGACGATGCAGACAAGACAATAGAGGCATACGGCAAAGCATTTCATGAGATCAGTAAATGATGAAGACAATACGGGTCGGAACTAGAGGCAGCAGACTTGCAATGGCACAGACAGAGATGGCACTTATCGCCTTGCGTCAGATTCATCCAAATGTACGATTTGAAGTGATCTCAATAAGCACTAAGGGTGACATTGATAAGCGGCCGCTCTTTACCCTAGACGATAAAGGCATCTTTGAGAAAGAAGTGAATGAAGCAGTCAAACAAGGCGAGGTTGACTTTGCCGTCCACAGCCTCAAGGATATCCCATCAGACCTATCTGACGATCTTTCGGTCGCATGCATCCCCAAAAGGGCCCGCCCAAATGATGTACTTGTCACCAACAACGGGCAAAAATTGAAAGATCTGGTACCTGACTCAGTCATTGGTACTAGCAGCCTTCGACGTGCTGTGCAGTTAACAAAAACTAGACCAGATCTCGACATCCGACCGATAAGAGGTAATGTCGAAACAAGAGTCAAAAAGGTGATAAGCGGCGAGTATGACGCAGTAGTTCTAGCAGAGGCTGGCCTTTCGAGACTGGGGATGAAGGATGTTATCATCCAACGCTTTAGCATCCGAGACTTCGTACCTGCACCAGGTCAGGGAGCTATAGCCATTGTATGCAGGCGTTATGAGACCGTTCTTGCTGCCATGCTCCGGCAGATAGAGGATCGCCGTTCACGCATAGCAGTGTCAGCAGAAAGAGCGCTAACAAGAAAGATAGAAGGAGGCTGTAGATTCCCCCTTGGAGCAGTTGCAATAACCAACGATGACCACATAACGCTTTACGCAAGTGTGTTTTCTGCTGATGGCAAACGGAGTATTCACCTTAAAAAGGTAGGGAGGGCAAGCAAGCCCGAAGAGTTGGGTTACTTAGTGGCAAACAAGTTGGTAGAGCAGGGAGCAATGGATCTAGCAGAAGGGTGGCGCAGAGCAGTAGATGAGTGGAACAAGAAACTATGAAAAAGGGGAAGGTGTTTATCTGCGGAGCAGGCCCCGGCGATCCCAAACTAATGACATTGCGGGCTATGGAACTTTTGCAGATGTCTGACGTTGTACTGTATGATCGGCTAGTGGGCAAGGAGATAATAGATCAGATACCTGAAGGGTCTGAGAAAGCCTATGTTGGGAGAATGGTTGGTGACCCGATCACACATCAAGAAAAAACGAATAAGCTTATGGTAAAATATGCGAAATGGGGTAAGACTGTACTGCGACTCAAAGGAGGAGACCCATTCATTTTTGGGCGGGGAGCAGAGGAAGCTGAATATCTAATCAAACACGGAGTCGAATTTGAATTAGTGCCTGGTATTACTTCCTCTATTGCCTCTCCTGCCTATGCTGGCATTCCGCTTACTCACCGTCGATATTCCTCTTCAGTTGCCATAGTCACTGGACATGAGGATCCGAAAAAAGACAAGTTGGTCGTCAGATGGAGTAAGCTTGCTGGCGCAGTCGACACTATAGTGGTATTAATGGGCATTGCAGAGCTAGATCAGATTTCATATAATTTGATGAAGGCTGGTATGAAAAAAAGCATCAAGGTTGCAATTGTTGCAAATGGCACAACAGACAAGCAAAGGGTTGTCAAAGGTACGCTTGGCTCCATCGCAAGACTTACAAAGAAAGCAGGTATTCAGTCACCCGCAGTAATCGTAATAGGGAGGGTCGCTGGACTGAGTGATAAGCTAGATTGGTTCAAGATAAGCTGATGGAAATGCCTGGGTTAAAAAACAAAATCCTTGCAATCACTCGAAGCGAGCGAGATGCGGAAGAATTTTTGCAGGTGGTAAAGGGGCAAGGGGGCCGAGTGATAGCGCTTCCTGTGATAGAAATAGTGCCACGAAATCCCGAAGTGGCAGAAGAGTTTCTTGACAAACTTCGCAAGAAAAAACCCCATTATTGTGCGTTCATGAGCCAGCAGGCAGTAAACATCCTATTTGGTCTAGCTCGAAACAAGATAGCTCCGGTTCTAAAATCTACTACGGTGATTGCAGTAGGTCCAAAGACAAAGCAAAGCCTTGAACAACATGGTATAGAGGTCAGCTTGGCACTAGAAAAATCCTCTTCTTTTGGGCTCATTGATCTCTTATCAACGGTAGAGTCAGCTGGAAAAAAGATAATCCTCCCACGAAGCGCTGCTGCAAATGACTTTGCCACCCAGGAATTGACTCGCCTTGGGATGGAAGTTGACGAAGTTCTCCTCTACTCTGTGCGCACAAGGGCTGTAGAACCTATATGGAAGGAATTTTGTGATCTATTGTCACAAAAGAGGATAGATGCGATTATTTTTACTAGTGCCTCAAATGTTAATTCCTTCCTTGAAATTTTGGACAAGTTATCCAAAGATGAATTTAAATTGAATAGCCTTACTAAGGTCGTTTCGATAGGTCCATTTACTACCAAGGCACTGGGGGATCGAGGCATTACATGCTTTGAAGCTGAGGAACATACCGTGAAAGGTGCACTCCAACTTGCAGCACGAATCTTGTAACTCTTTTCTTAGCCTTTATCTCACAGTATGAAGCATGACGTAAGGAACCACAACAAAGAAGATATTTTACTCGAAGATTCTACATTCGCTGTACTACTATATTGAACATGGTAAGAATTTGTACTGATCTTTTTGAACATACATTTTACGAGGTAAAGCAAGACAATCAGCAGAATTATTCTGCACCTTGTTTTGAACCTCTGCTGGCGCAAACTATGCTATATTTTCAATAAACCAACAAAGGTTTCAATAGCAGCTTGCAATTTTCTAATATTTTTATGTATAAGTAATAAGAGGTATGCATAACAACCGTATCTGGTTTGTCCATTCAGCGGGTCCTGTTGTTCTAGGAGATCAAAATTATTTTGTGATAATTTTTTTCAGTTAAGTTACTTTTGTCTCTACAGACTGAACCTTATCATCCAAAGTATTTGGTTTGTCCAATCGTTCGTCTATCCTTATTATCGAGATCAAGCGCTTGGCCCCAACCGATTTTACAGAATTATGAGCCGCATGTATTGCTTGAAAAATATCCTCTAGGTTATCTGACTCTATCTGTGTGCTCATTGGAGTGAGAGTTACTTTTTTGAGCTTCGCTATGTTGCGGATCGCATCATAGGCAACTGCTATTTCTTTGCCAATGCTTGTTTCAGAAGTACCAATTGGCGTAATGCTAATTTCTGCATTCACCGTTGAAAAGTTGCTCATTCATTCACTATTGGTAAGTTTACTAATTAACAGTTTTATCTTTGTCTATTTGGCACGTCAATTCAAATCGAGAAATGACAAGCCTTGCAAAATATCTACCTTCGACCTTGTATGTGAAAATTCTTTTCAATTACTAAATTCCTCTATTTTACTTTATACTTCAACATCCGCAAGGCAGTATAATGTGAACCTTCAATCCATTTTAAAAATGCTATGCCTTCTTTTCTCTAGTTCTTTCTCATATGAGGTCCACGCTTGGAATTGGTTGATGGAGTATATTTGTATACTGATGCCGTTAAAGCAACTGGGCTACAATTACGGAATATCTGATAGTTAAGACAATAAAAGCCTTAATTAAACAAATCTATTGTACCATAGTTTATTCTCATTATAATGGTTGGAGCTTTCTCCAAGCATTTACACTTATAATCATAAACCCTTGTTCAAATCATTAAGAAAAAGATATGTGAGATGCAATAAAAGGTAATACCGAATTTTGTCTCTGATGTCTGCGTCTGATTTACTTTTGACCGCCTTTCTTACTAATCTCTGACATGTGTTCTCTGTCTTGAGAAACCGACTCTCCGCCCTTGCGGCTTGCTCATGATAATCCTTCCTGCCTTATCCTGTGCTCTTACGACCCCACCTGCTTTTGCGACTCTTCCCTTGTTTCCTTGTCTGCTGATGCCAACCTATGTTGTCTGATGACACGCTAAATAAGATACCACAAATTATTGGTAAGATTTCGATTATTCATCTAGATGAAAGATTTTTAGGTTCCTTTTTAGTTTAAGAAATGAAATTCTCATCTGCAGGATTTTTCATAATGTATTATATAGTGGTTGTGCCTGAGGTGAACAAAAAAGGACCGCTTTATAGTGATTGTCTAGCTGTATATTCCACCTCCTGTACTTTGTTGGGTTTGTTGCTCATCTTGCTGCTGTTTCTTTACAGAATTGATCAGTTCCTGTAACTGCCGCTTGAGCGCTTCTGCTTCAGTCCTCAAATGACGAACATCTATTCTAAACGGATTGTTGGCAAGCTCATTAGTTTTTTCAATCAGGATAGCTGCTCCTTCTGGGTCTGGAATTCCTGTAATTGATGGTATCAAGAGTGCTGTGCAGGGAATAGCGTTTGAAAGACATGCTGCCAAGAGGCCGCCAGACACGCCCGAAATAAATGCAGGTGGATTGGCTTCTGCCTTACCATCTTTAATATGACTTAGGTAGCCGTGATCATCCGATCGTCCGTCATTTGACAGAATCCAAGGCCTTCTGCTTCCTTGCGAGATACTTGACGCAGCCATACCTTCTAAAACCATGATCTCTCTGATCGCATTATTTTTGGCCCATATGACTACTGCATTTAGTACTGAACGTATGCCTGATAGAATTACTGGCGCATCACACACTAGAACGCATGCTGTGCCTTCCTCATTTGCATATATGCGAAAGGGATGCCTCAACTTTGCACCTATGTAAATGACTCCAGGAACTATGAAATCTGAATCAATGTAGCCTATCTGGTGCATTTTTGCCTGTTCTATAATGTAGCTCACGCTCATTGAACCAACGAGTCCTGGTCCAGGAAAACCTGCAATAATGATTGCATCGTTTAATCTTATGGTTTTTCTCTCCGAAATTAACTTTATAGTTGTTCTTTCAATGTTGTTGTTGCCAGTTTCTTTGTTCGACATCATATCGCCCCTTTTACTTCTTTGGAAATTGTTCTTGGAATAGTTTCGTTTGTACTCTCATTGTCTTTTGTGTAGGTTGTTGTAACTAACGAAACAAGCGGCTTCTTGTTCTCTTTCTTTCCACCCAAACAAAGGAATATTGCATAGACTAGCATTAATGGATTATACAAGAAGCTTCTACCAACAGGGTAAGTGTCTTCTACAGTACAGAATTGGCATGAGAGATGAATGAATGGCGCACAGTGCAGTAGACAGGATAACCTAGGCAAATAGGATGCTAAAAGAAGGTTAGAGGATTACGTTTCTATATACTAAAAGAATATGAGGCATATCCTTTCTTTTTAGTATTGTCTATCTATAACCTATGTAATCATATACATCTAGAAGGAGTTAGTTCTCCTCTATTCCTAGAGTAGATCGAGAATATCTCAGCATTATAAACATCATTGTTAAGATAGAATGATCCAAGACGAGTTGATTTTTTAATATCTTTTTCCGTTAAACTTTGTCTCACATGATAGACATAAGTTAAAACTTTGCCCCCTTGATGGAAAGACCTATAACCTTTTCATGTGTGTAAACATAGAGAATGTCTTCAAATGTTCCAAATTGGGAAGCGACAGTCAACAAAGTAGTAACATCTAAAGAAGGAGATCTGGTCGGTAACGTAGAGGCTACTGACGAAAGTGCAGTGCTAGTTGCTAGTGAGGGTGCGCGCACGCACTATCGTATTCCAAAAGACGTAATAGAGGGATTTGACGGACACGCGGTTTCGCTAAAAGTTCAAAAGAATGAATTAGAACGGTACAAAACCGAACGGAGAGAGGGTTACGGAGAGATAAAATAGTGATAAGTAACCGTTGGACGCCTCTTCAAATCCCTCAAAATCAAGGGAGATAAATTCAAGATATTTTTCTTTCTATTTTTATTAGACCTCATTTTCAAAAATAACCAGCAAGTCATCATCACACGTCGCAAAATACTTCTACCGAGAAGAATATGTTTCTTCTGATGTTTTATGAGAGACTGATTGGGAAGCAAAGCATTTTATGGACGTACTCGACTTCTAAGATCTTGATTTTTAGATTTCATTACAATACGCCAATCCTGTCATAGATAATAATATAAATAATAACTTCGGAATCCAGTGACATAACCAGAAAGGAGTTCTTAGCCAGTTATTTAATGACTCAAAGCCTTAATACATCTTATCCTTTTCTATCTTCAGTTACATGACTGTTATTGAGAAGATGATCAGGAGTGCTAATGCTGCTACTGCTACATCTATACGAGCTGCAGCGTTGCTTCTAATAGCTGCCGCTGTAGCGATAGGTACCGCAATAGTCTTTCCACTGTCGCTGGCACAGAGCGCACAAGCTCAAACAGCCGAGGAACACCTAGCAACAGCGTTGCACGCAGCAGCTTCAAGACGAAGCACTAACTGACCAGCTGGGAGAACGAGGAGCAAATCAAGCAGCAATTGATACTCTAAGAGACCAAGCTGCTAAACTACACGAGCGTGCAGACGAACTAGACTCTTCTCCTCCATCAGAAGATGGTCCAGTTTATTGCCTCCAAGTAAATAACGAGGGAACTATCCAGACTAGGTGCTTTGAGATTAATCCGGCATGTGAATATGCTGAAGGATACGTTGGTCAAAGCCTAGTGGCAGCGTGCCAAGAGGAACAAACAATCCCATATGGTGCTGGGAGCTGCATTGTTGACCCGTTTGGCAATGTCGATTGTAAACCAGTCGACTGAGTGAATGAAAGAAATAGTGATAAAAATGACTAGAAGAGATAATCCCCTATTAAACCGAAAAAGCTAAAGCTAAGTTCATTCAATGTTAATGCTAGTAATATAATGCCTTATAGAATAACAAAGTTGCTACTCCATCAACTACAATAACAACAATAACACCACAACAGCAAGAATAACAACCATCGTCATCATTATTATTATGATCATCGCCCTCGTCATCTTTTTACACCTCTGAATGTCTCAAGCTATATACTATTGCAGAAATCGAACATTGCAGAATCCGGCAAAACAATCATGAAATATGTCGATGCAAAGACAATTCAAGGCAAGAATTCCGGTTGACCTACAAGACAAGGATGCAATCTTTTGCTCAGTTTGTCTATAGACGTTACAACAAAACACCAGTTGACGATTTTTGGATCTGGATTAAAACTAGGGAAGATGATGCATACGACATTTTAACAAAACGTTCTGGTTCTTTGAGAAATGAAAGTCCTAACAAGAATATACTAACTGCCGATGTTACTCGAGCTCATGTGAAAACTGCAGTGGAATTCTTTCGCTTTAGCAGAATCATTGTAATAGTCGAGGACTTTAATGAGTTGGTGCCACTGCCCAGAAAAGAGCAGGCAGCCAATGCCTGGATCAATAAAGCATTAGACAAAATGCTGAAGAAACATCACAAAAAGTAGCGCAAATGATGCAGACATACCTTGGAGAAGATCCTGACACACTTGATGCACTAGAGTTCCTGTGTTTGGCAGAAGGTGGAGAAGTAACGCACTATGAAGTTCTAGAT
>JBJMEA010000120.1:0-13762 GCA_045809625.1 Nitrososphaera sp.
GGTTGGGGAATGGTGGCTGTTTATGACAGAAGAGTACCAATCCTAAGAGGACCAGGCAATTCAATGAATACTGGTTTGAAGATAACTATCATTGGATACTTGGCGACTATGTTCACAATCGGTATTAATGAAATGTGGCACTTCTGGTTCGTCGAAGAAATCTTTGCAGTTCCAAACCACTGGATGTTTAACATGGGTGTCGTTGTGGCATTCATGGGTGCTCTGGCTTATGTAGTCAGAGTATACGCCAGATTGGTTGAACTAGGTGCAGAAACGCCAGCCAAGAACCCGTATGTGGCTGAAATGTACAAGCTAGCACTTGAAGGAAAGCTGTACAGCAGGTCTATCCCGTAAACGATTTCGACTATGTCTGGACAACCAGACGCCCGTTTTTTTCTATTTTTTGCCTCAATAGAAAAGCACCTATGGCACCCAACATGGAAAAAGAGCAGAGCATTTTCACCTAGCTTTTGGAATGGATCGAATCTTCAATTCATTCGGCAGTAAATCTTTGCAAAAAAAGAAATTTTTTAATGCCTTGCGGAGAGGCCAAATCGCGTCGTCAAAAATATCACTATCAAACTAATGCCTAAATTCATTATTGTGCAGAGATAACGTGCCAAAAAATTGCTTTTGGTAAGCAATAAATACGTAGGGACGTTGCTTAGTGTGCTGAAATGCCCGTTGTTGATCCTGTCTGCGGAATTGAAATGCATCAGGAACTTGCCATTACCCATGAACATCATGGCAAGATTTACTACTTTTGCTGTGAGGGTTGCAAGAGAATCTTTACAAAAAAGCCTCGCAAATATTCAAAGTGAAAGCGGCACAACAGGAAAAGCACCACACTTTCTGCAAAACCTAGTATCCGGTGCAACGCACCCGCAGCAATCCGAGCAACGAGATATGCAACTATTGTCGTCTTTTCCCTCCTCTTTTGGCGGAGGGAAATAGCTTCTGAAAATAGCATAATAATGAAGATGTTCCTTGCTTCTTATTCTGACACTCTCCTGGTCCTCAGCTAGTCTTTTCTTATTTGCAAAAGTCAAGTCGTCGATCTTCTCTTCGATGTATTGTCCATAGCGATCAGTGGCAGCTCCTTGCTCTTGTGCGAGCTTTGATCTCCATACTACAGGACCCAATGCAGGTTCAAAGCATCTTCTCAGAATAAACTTGCCCCACTTTTTGTCATCATGTATGCCCACTTTTTCATTCACTTTGATTTTTTTTGCAAATGAGGCAAACATCTCATCGAGGAAAGGCGTTTTGACCTCGATACCTGTATGTTCACCCAACCTTCTTGAAGAAAAATGCATAATCTTCCACAACCGTCTAAGCTCTAAATCAAGTCTTTGCATGTCAGAATAAAATCGAGATAAATAGTTGTAGCCTGCAAAGAGCTCATCGCTACCATCGCCGGTCATTATGCTAGAATAACCATCGCTTTTTGCCCATTCTATGCCAGCAAGCGCTACAGCAGAATTCCTGATCTCAGTGGGGTCAAATGTTCCAAAAATTTGTATAACCTGCTCGACCAATTCTGCCATTTTGTTTGGTCCAAAAACAACCTCAACATGATGTTTGCAATATCTTTCTGCAACCTGCCGTGCAGAGGCAAGATCGGTAGCAGCTTTACCAAACCCAACCGAAAGTGAGTATTCTGGTTTCAGTATACTTGCCAAGATGCTACTATCTAGCCCACCGGAGAGTAGCAATGCATTTGCATGGTTTCTTTCAATGCTTTCAATCAACAACTTGATAAGCTGTTCACAATCTTGCAATAGAAAACAAAATCCGAATGTTTTGTTATCGCTATTCTTTTACAGTGTCTTCAGACAGGGGTGGCGCTTCACAGAACTCAGTGAGGACGCCGTGAAGGGATTTGGGGTGTATAAACGTGATCTTACGGCCGTAAGAGCCTGTCCGCAAACCGCCGAGCATTTTCATTCCATTCTCAGAGGCGCGTGCAACATCCTTTTCGATGTTGTCAGCTGTGATTGCGATATGATGTATACCCTCCCCTCGTTCTTGTAAGAACTTTGAAATCGGACTGTCGGCAGCCGTAGGTTCCATTAATTCAATTCTAGTGTCTTCGAGCATCAGCATTGCGACTCTAACCTTTTCATTGGGTACTTCCTCTATTTTCAACTCGTCAACATTGAGTATTTTTTGATAGTCGGTTAATGCCTGCTGCACATTGTTAACTGCAATAGCAATATGGTCTACTCTCATTTAGTATAGGGAGTCGATGAGAGTTTATTTAACGTAATGCCTTTTGTTGTGTTGCATTACCAATTAACTGTTTTAGCCGTCATGTAAGGGTAAATCTTGCTTAAGAAACTTGATCTATATCATAAACTTAGAATAGCCATTTAATTAATTCTTCAGCAGTTCTTAATCATTTGAAAAAGTGATGCTATACTAGTGTTGTCCATGATTGCTGCTGCAGAACAAGTTCCTACTTTTGCAAGTGCTATATATCAGACATCATGTCAAGAGTCAAATGTATTTATCCAATATGCTCAGACGGGGATTACTTTAACAGCATATGCAAAACGGAGACGAGATGTTTACAAATTTTAAGAAGTAACTCTTAATAGGTAAAGAGACTCGGATGGCATTTTTTGAAAGCAGTTATAAATGTTAAAGTCACAGTTACGGAATCTAGTCCATAAATTACCTGCATATTGAGAGAATGTTTGTATAACTTTTCAAGAGTCTTAACTTCTTGCAGGAGCAGCGGGCTCATTACCTTTCACTACCCACTGAGATAGACTTAGTGTATATTCCAATGTATTGTATGCCTCTTCTCTATTGATATCTTTTATTCGTGGATGTATAGCCTCTTTTCTTCTGGCGCGAATATACAACAACTTTTGCCATAATTCATCATTATCTTGTAGGGATCTTCCGTCGACATGATTGAAATGGAAGCTCATTTTTTTCTCAAATTTCTTGGATTTTTTTATACGCTCGATCTCAACATCTGCTTTTTCTAATGACATTTTCTCAGTCAGTTTCTTATAAAGATAAAGAGTAACCAATTCTTCTAAGACTACATTGGCGAGTATCACTGTTTCATTGAATTTTCCTGTTTCAAAATAATTGACGGCATCTAGAAATAAACTTTCATAGAGTGGAATCCGAAACTCGGATTTCAGCAATCCATCAACGGTCGGTCTTACCTGCCTTTGCTCAGACGTTTTCAAAGGAAAAAGCAGTGGATTTTCAAAATCGGATGACCAAATTCCTGTTTTTTCCTGATTATCATTTTCTATTACTACAGTCAATTCTATTATTTCTCGTGAAGAAATTGGTGTAATCCAATATTGACGAGAAACATATCTAACTACTTCGACAAGCCTATTGAAATACATGACATATTCTTGTTTTATTGAAGAAGATGTTTCGAATAGTTCTGTTCTATCAAATTGGTCCGCTGTAGCTGGCAGCTCCATTGTTACCTTTGATATATTCGCAATACCATGCGCATCTCTAGTTATCTCAACATTTCCCCCGCCGCCACCTTCAATCGCAAACCCAGTCATTTGTTCTATATGTTCCTTATTCTGTTCATACACAACATTGATGTTTACTTTTTTATTTTGCACCAGCAATTCGTAATTCCATTGTTCTATCAATGCATTAGGCAAAGAAAACTGCACTATGATCTTGGGCATAACTGAATGACAGTTTAGCGATAGAAGAGGTTATTAACGTGTGTCTGAGAAGGTTAATGTACACGTTTTCTAGTTCGGTCCAAGTTCATAGTAGCAATTAACGGGGTCGCTGAATATTAGAGCACGAGGTTTGTCTTAGAGTCAAGATATCGGGTTAGAATTTGACATAATATCATATCTCTCTTGTGCTACCATTACCCTCTAGATTATTGTCGTACTGTTTCCATAGCCCATCTCCAAGCTAGAAAGATATCTTTGGTTCATATCTCCCGAACACAGTTCGCAAAGTGCTACTAATTTCCCCAAGCGTACTGTAACTCTTAACTGCGTTGATAATATAGGGCATTAAATTGTTATCATCTTTCTCAGCTGCTTTTTGCAGTTGCGATAGCGCTTGGTCAACCTTTAACTTGTCGCGATTACTCTTGAATTCTCTAACATTTGCTAATTGTTTTTGCTCTAGCAATGGATCTATTCGGTTGATCTTGGGCTCGACTTCATGCTCGTCTTGATACTTGTTGACACCTACTATGATGCGTTTGTTTTCATCAATTTCTTTCTTCAATTGGTAGGCGTTATTTCTTATCTCTTCTTGGAAGAAACCCTTCTCCACAGCAAGTAGTGCGCCTCCCATACTCTCTATCTTCCTGAGATACTCGTCAACATCTTCCTCTATCTTGGCCGTAAGGTATTCAATGTAGTAGGAGCCTCCCATCGGGTCGACAGTTTTGCTGACCCCAGTCTCACTAGCAATTATATGCTGAGTCCTGAGTGCAATCTTGACTGATTCTTCAGTTGGAAGCGCTAGCGCTTCATCACGGGAATTGGTATGCAGAGATTGACATCCACCAAGGACTGCGGCAAGAGCTTCTGTTGCAACTCTTACGATATTATTATCAACTTGCTGGGCAGTGAGAGATTCGCCAGATGTCTGAACGTGAAAGCGAAGATGCTGTGATTTGGGATTCATTGCATGGAACTTCTCCTTCATTATTTTGGCATAGATCCTTCGAGCTGCTCTAAACTTGGCGATTTCTTCACAGAATTCCATTGTACAACAGAAAAAGAATGAAAGTCTAGGAGCAAAGTCATCAACGTTAAGTCCTCTGGTTGTACAAGTACTGATGTATTCGATTGCGTTTGCAAAGGTAAACGCCAACTCCTGCACAGCATTACACCCAGCTTCTCTCATGTGATATCCAGAAATGCTGATAGGGTACCATTGCGGAACCTTCTTGGAGCAATATTCAATCATATCTCCTATCAGCCGCATAGATGGCTTGGGTGGATAGATGTACGTGTTCCGTGCGATGTATTCCTTCAAAATATCATTCTGCGTCGTGCCACGCAATTGGTTGGGAGATACTCCCTGGTTCTCAGCAACAGTGATGTAAAGCGACAATAGAGTAGATGCAGTTGCATTAATAGTCATTGAAGTACTGACCTTGTCAAGCGGTATGCTGTCAAAACAGGTCATCATATCTTTTATAGACGTGATGGCAACACCCGTCCTTCCAATTTCACCCTCTGCCTGAGGGTCATCGGAATCCCTACCAGTTTGAGTAGGCAGATCGAATGCAAGTGACAGACCCGTCTGGCCATGATCTAGCAGAAACTTGAAACGCTTGTTTGTTTCTCCCGCACTGCCAAAGCCGCTGTACTGGCGCATGGTCCACAATCGCTCTCTATACATGTCTGGGTACAGACCTCGCGTATATGGATACCTGCCAGCCTCTTCATCATTAATACCATCTTTCAAATCCTCATTTTTAAAAACTCGCTTAACCGGTATGTTTGAATCAGTCTTAAAAGTCTCGGCTTCCATAACTTCTATCCCCTAAATAAGATAGTAACAAGTTCTTCTGCAGCGGCATAAGGATCAATCTCTTTTCTAACCAACCTGTCGATAAACTCCGAATATTTCCTGTCCTGAGCAAGCATATATGAAACCTTTTTCTCAAGGTTATTTAAAATCATGTCTGTTAGCTCATCCTCAAGCATCTTTCTCTCCCGTTCTTTATAATTAATTCTTTTTTCTTTTAATAATTTATCAATATTCTTGGCTAGATCCTCTACACCTGTTCCCTTCTTGGTGGATGTTTTCAGAACGACTGGTTTTCTATTCGTATCACCAATCAGGTCAAGGACCGTCAGATATAGGCTATTAGCGCCTTCTAGATCTGCCTTATTTACGACATAAATATCCCCTATTTCTGTAAGCCCTGCTTTTACGGCCTGCACGTTGTCTCCGGTGTGTGGTGTGAACAGAACTACTGTAAGGTCTACGACTTTAGAGATTTCAACCTCAAGCTGACCTGCACCCACGCTTTCAATAAGCCCGATATCGTAACCGGCTACGTCAAGTATTCTGATTGCGTTTCTGAGCGACCTTGAAACGCCTCCCATGGCTCCCCTTGATGCCATACTTCGCATGAACACTTTTTCATTACCCAGGTTGCCTTGCATTCTCACCCTGTCTCCCAATATTGCTCCGCCAGTTATTGGGCTTGTGGGGTCGACCGCAAGCACCGCGACCTTGTAACCAAGCGCTTGGCATTCTGGTATTAACTTACCAACAAGTGAGCTTTTACCAGCCCCGCCAGGGCCTGTGAAACCTACTGTCTTTATCTTTCCAGTCTTGCTGAAAATCTGTTTTATGATTTCGCGAGACTCCGGATCGTCATTATCGACAATTGATATTGCCTTTGCAAGTGCGCGTCGCTCACCTGCAAGCAATCCGTTTACTATAGGAAGCACACCAGGATGTAATAGTCTGTATATATATTATTAGTTCCGAGTATCCGTTAGAACGACTCATTATTCTTTGTTGGACTGTATACTGTATATGGAATAGAAAAAAGTAGTCAAGATAATAATTAATTTCTTTTGTCAGGTTTTCAGGACATCGTAGCCTTCAGATATTTTTGATGAGTTGTCCTAATCGCCTGTACAATTAGAGAATATTATACGTGCGTTATAGCAACTCCTGTGAGATGGATAGTCAATACGACAAACGTGACATCTTTCTTCCATCAAATAGGAAGGTTGTTTGTTGAAAACTAAAGTCCAAAATGCCTTTATTCTCTCAGTGACTCGGAGATAATGCTGGCAAGCTTGTGATTGCCTTCTTTTTGATATCGCTCTACCTCCTTGATTAGCTGTTCCTTAAGCTGCCTGTAAAGGTCAACTTGCTCCCTAACTGCCCGGATCCTAAGCTCCTCAACCTCTGACGAGTATGCCCCTGAAGATGATTGTGATGAGGACATCCAAGATCATATGTCTGCTTTTCGTATATATGAATTCACTTCGTTCGATCTATACAATATAAGCTGAGGGAAAATTATGACAACTAACAAACACCAGGATGAATAGGATAAAGTTTGATTGGAATGTGCAATTCTAGAACCATTTATGTCATACTGTTCTAGCGCTGAAATTAGATAAAATATTTTAAGCAGAGAGCTCAACTTCAGGTCAACAATGTCGGCTCAGCAACAGCAAAAAAGGCCAATACGAGTTCTTGTTTGCAAGCTTGGATTAGATGGACATGACCGGGGAGCCTTAGTAATCTGCAGAGCTTTTCGGGACGCCGGCATGGAGGTCATTTATTCCGGGCTGTTTTGCACACCAGAACAAATTGCCAACATGGCTATTGATGAAGATGTCGATGTGGTGGCTATGAGCCTTCTGAATGGTGCTCACTTGACCCTGTTTCCGAAGGTGGCAAGACTTCTTAAAGAGAAGGGTGCAGAGGACATTTTAGTCGTCGGAGGCGGTATAATACCAGAAAGCGATAGAAAAGAGCTGGAAATGCACGGTGTGACTGGTAATTTTGGTCCAGGTACGCCGCTACCGGTAATAATTAACCACATTAGAGAAAAAGTCAAAGAGGGATAACAAGTTCATCTATACCTTGTCTATATATATCTCCTCTCTCGGTCATTTGACTTTGTTTCTTTGATTTCTTTCTCTTGATTGTTTACAGTCACAGAACACAGAAAAGAGATTGATGTGTTAAACTTCAGGCGCGTCTGACCACATCATTCTTCTCATGTCCTTACCAACTTTTTCAATTTGGTGATTCTCTATTTGATTCATATAGCGGACAAATGAGTCCTTACCCTCCTTCTTGTACTTGCCAACCCACTCCGCAGCAAAATCCCCTGATTGAATCTCCTTCAACACTTCTTTCATTTTCTTTTTGGCCTCCTTATCTATCACGTAGGGCCCCCGCGTGAGACCTCCGTACCTTGCGGTTTCGCTCACCCGATTGTACATGCCAGCAATGCCATATTTTTGCACCAAATCAACGATTAGCTTCAATTCATGAAGACACTCAAAATACGCAACTTCTGGCTGATATCCTGCCTCGACAAGAGTTTCGAAGGCATTCATCATCATTGAATGGGCTCCACCACAAAGGTCAACTTGTTCGCCAAACCAATCGGTCTCCACCTCTTCTTTAAACGTAGTTTGTAAAACCCCTGGGCGGGTACTTCCTATTGCCTTGGCCATAGCAAGAACTCGGTCCCATGCTCTGCCCGTATGATCTTGATAGACGGCAACTAGCGAAGGGGTGCCAAATCCTTCTTGATAAAGTTCACGAACACGCTGTCCTGGACCTTTTGGGGCGACCATTATTACATCGACGTTTTTTGGTGGAACTATCCACTTCCAGTGGATTGCTGCTGCATGAGAAAAGCTCAAAGCCTTGCCCTCCGCAACATTGCTGGCAATTTCCTTTGTATAAGTGTCAGCCTGTTCCATATCTGGGATCAGGATGTGAATTATATCCGCTGACTTTGCAGCCTCTGCAACTTCCATAACCTTGTGAGCTTCAGACTCGGCCTGCTTCCATGTCTTTCCTCCCTTCCTGAGACCAACTATAACGTTAAGTCCTGAATCCCTCATATTAGATGCCTGAGCGCGCCCTTGAATACCATAACCAATAACTGCGATTGTCTCATTATTTATTGGATTCAGAGATACATCATTTTCAAGCCATTTCCTGGCGGGCATTAAAGTTTGTCGCTGACAAGTATTATATTATTCTACTGATGAATCTTGATTTCTTTCTTTAACGAATCTACGCAACAGCATTCTAACAATTTTACAAAGAATGTCTGCAGAACATTAGCAACTAAGCATTCTTTTACTGCACTCGAACCAAGAAATAAAGAGATAACTATGTTTGCTGTACAGAGCAGGTTATAGCAGTGGCAAGTGATCTCAATATTCCTCATAAGGCAAATCCTGTTGCTTGACAAGCCAATGCATCCGTTACTTATGCATAATTACCAATAGGCGCTATCCAACTCGCCGTGCGTCGCAACTTTGGATCCAGATACTAATACCACAGTGATATAGTCTTCTACCCCACTTAGTCCTTTGAATACTCCTTCAGGGGCAAATACAGATGGCGCTTTGGTTGTCGGCAACTCACCACAGCAGCTCTCAGCAAACTTTCTGATGTCAAAATTTACAAATTCTATACTATTTTCCCTCAAGAGATCTATAGCTTTGAGGGAGTCAGAGCCATCATCGACTATAAGTACTGGCTTGCGCTGTTTCATTTTGTATTTTCCTTCCCTTTCTCTCCCATGGGACATGGTGCCACATAAAGACTTAGACCTCTGAAGATGTCGTATCTAGTAAACCTAGTATTCGTTCAGAAATTCCATATATGTTAATCCTATTTACACTTTAACAGAACCACTGACAGTGTATTTTGTATGTCTCTTCTAATTATCATTATGAATCCTACGTACAAAGACTTTACTAAAAAGTGGGGAGGTCGCTTAATTTTTCTAATATGGCTACATTCTTTTAGGTATGGCTCAATTCCTCTGGCTGCCAATTAGAAAACGTATTAGTAAAACCTGAATCGGGGGAATCAATAGCTCCTAGGTCACAAGACCATATTGCGTGGCATTTTTTTGAATCGATACCTTTATCCTAGTTCCTTAATATCGACCACTATTAGTCTCAAAGGCTAATTCGCAAAATTCGTATGACACTTTCATGATCTTGATATACGAATATGCTCTATGCTTCTATCTGTTTATAAGATAGCTTAGAGGATTGTTCTATAAAAAGATTTGAAATCAAACGGAGTTAATCCTTTTATTTAATAAATTGCTGAACCATGTATGTCAAATCCACAGAGTCCAAAAGGTGTTGTACCGAATATTGTAGCATTGGAAGTTTTGAGAAAAAATGGCGTTGATATCGACAAGCTAATAAAATTGCTTACAGCAGGCGTAGGGGCGGAGTTTACAACTTACTATTACTATACGATCTTGAGAATGCACTGTACGGGACTGGAAGGTGAGGGAATAAAGGAGATAGTAGAAGACGCACGAATAGAGGACAGAAACCATTTTGAAGCTATGGTTCCTCGCTTATACGAGCTCGGAGGATCCCTTCCAAGAGATATCCGGAAATTTGCAGATCAAGCTGGATGTCCTGATGCATATTTGCCCGACAATTGGGAAGATATCAATTCGATACTCAAAGTGCTTCTTGAAGCAGAACAGTGTGCAATCCGATCTTGGGGCGAAGTCTGTGATATGACAACTGGAAAAGATCCAAGGACATACGACATTGCTCAGAGAATAATGCAGGAAGAGGTCGAGCACGAAGCATGGTTTATAGAACTGCTCTCAAAGAGGCCTTCGGGTCACTTTAGGAGGAAGTTCCCCGGTCAATCGCCACATACGGGCTCTCAAGGTAGCCTTGTTCACCTATAAGACAAGGGCGGGCCTTCTTTTTATTAATTTTTATAATCCCTTTTTTCCTCTTTTATTTTGTGTCATACAGGCCAATATGTAGAAGTGACGAAATACCGGAAAGGTCCATGAAAAAGTTCGACGTGGACCATATGGAAGTTCTTGTTGGAAGACTTCAGGGTAGAATTTTCGCCTGTAACAATTCATGTCCACATCGTGGAGCATCGCTTGTCAAAGGCGAATTGAAAGAAAATAAAGTTGTATGCTGGATGCACGGATATGAGTATGATGTTTTCACAGGTAAGCTAGAAAACATGAAATCATGGAAGAGGGAGGACACATGGATAGAACAGAGCTCCGAATGGCGCAAATCAGGTGACCTAATCTTGTATCCTTTAATGGAGAAGGAAGGAACCATATATGTCTGCATATAATTAATTGCATTAGCCCGGATTCCCTCGTATTATAACTCATTTTGGGAAGCTTTACAGGTTACCACCGATTGACACTTTAGTACCATTATGCTTCATATAGTAAACTGAAAGTAGTGCACATAAAGCGGCTCCCAAGTACATGCAGAGACCAATCACCAAATTACCATTGAAGCCAATTATCATAGCCAATATAGCTGCCAGAACCGTCCCAATAACGGAGGCAACAATATTGATTCCCCATAGCAGAGTAGTATTATTATTATTATTATTACCATCATGGTAATTTCCATGCAGAGATACCTCTCCATTTTTATTTTGGATTGAAATTAATGATGCCATCTTGATAAGTGAAGGGAATTGGAATCCCATCAAAAATCCTGCAGGAAATAGTAGTCCAAATGTAAGTGAAATCCTGTGCTGCAATTCCATGCTGATGGTAGATTCTATTACCTGTTGTAAATAAAGAAAATAGAGAATAATAATTCCCGCAAGAACTGGAATTGAAATAAGTACTGCAGAGTGTGGTCTCGTGCTAAAAATTTTTCCAGAAAAATAGGATCCTATTCCACTGGATAAAAGAATTGAAAATAAAATCACTGTCAGAGCCATTATCGGAGTTCCAAGCAATAACAGAAACTTTTGAATAAATGTTATCTCCAAAATCATAAATCCGACACCGATAAATATAGCAAAAAATATATGCAAAGAGGATTTGGAATTGAACTTTAATCTTGTTTTTCTAGCATGATAGATTAGCATGGCAGACAACAAACTGGAAATAGCAACAACCGTAACAAGCAAAATTACCATCTGTTTTGGGACTTGCTCCCTAGCAAAATAAAATGGCGAATCATCGGTTGGAATTGTCGGATTATTGGCTACAATAGTTGAGAAATATTGACTATAGATGTTATCATCGTTATTGAACAGTCTGTTAAATGGCTCCGATACATAGTTGTCAGCCAGCATGGTTACTTCTGCATGGGTTAGTTCTGCTTTTTCCTTTACCCTAGAGATTTCTTCATCGGAAAATGGAATTGACTTCACCATTACCAAAACAGGGTAATACTTTTCATCATTCTCAGAGCGTCCAAAATATAGGCCTGGCCGATCTTCAACCACCATTAGCTGTTTTGCAACTGATTCACGGCTTTTTCCTGTCTCTTTTACAAGAGAATCAACGATTAAAGGCATAAGCCTTGGAATCTCAAAATTCCAACGAGTCATTACGAGCATGCCTCCGTTATCTTCATCCAAATGGTGAAAGTATTGTTGGAATGCTTCAATCGTATATAGGTAATTCTCAGAGAGAGCATATCCTCCAGCGAGTTGTGCTGCCCAAGAATCCACAAGTTTCAGTACTACGACATCGTATTTTTCATCAGTAGAACGAATAAAGCGTCTGCCATCATCAATAACCAACGTGACATTGTTGTTGTTATAGATGTTTCCAGATTGCCTGTCAAAACTTTTTACTGCAGATACAACCAGGGGATTTAATTCCACTGCTGTGACATTATCCACACCAGCAGAAAGCGCCACCAATATGTCCTCACCGCCACCGCTGCCTATAACAAGAGTATTGTTTGCGTTTATCATTTCGTAAGGTAGGTAGTCCATGTAATTTTGTATCCAAGCGACATCACTCTGAGAGCCATTCCACTGATAAATTGGTGTGGCAGCGTCAGCATCAATAATTATTGAAGCAAGTTCATGTGAAGTTTCACTTTGCACATCAGCTGTAGTGAAATTACTTTTGCTACTGCCCTCTCTCCTACTATCACCATAATTATTAACGTCTTTGCTACTAGCAGATGAGGGAATATTTTCATCAATATTCTTGCTTACACCTTCTTCTTCTTTGCTTATTTTGCGGGTAACATCAACTCTAGAAAACGAGTTCCATTGTTCGGATAAATGCTGAAATTCTGAGGGGTGATTTAGCTGATAATATAATCCCTTACTTATACCAGGCTTTATCTCAAAAATATTGATGCTGGAAATGTTATTTGCAATAAACAATAATAGTATGCAGGCGAAGGCTATTGCAGAGAGTACTCTTAGCTTATTTGCCGGCCTCGCAATGATTTCTTTTAGTCTGAATCCTGGACTGAGGAAGGAACGAGAGGATAAAGTTTTTGCATCTTTTGGAGCTATTGTAGCCCGTATTAATAGAAGATAAGTGACAAAGGAGGCTCCTATAACGACAACGGATATTAGTAAAAGAGCAGTTCCTGCGCCGAATGATTGCATTAGTGGATCCAAAATGATTGTAGCTAACGCTGCTCCGATTAAATCTGCAAAGTATAATTTACTTATTTTTTCAGACATTGCCAAAAATATTAATGCCATTCCTGCCCCCGCAAAAAAGAAAGGAATAGAAGAAATTAGATAAAATAAGTAGATGTATGATGTGTCGCTTGGGACGTATCCCATTAAGAAGATAAATATTGGAATGGAAATTCCATATCCAACAGTATATCGAACTATACTGGATGCAAATGTGAGTTTCGGATCGATCGTTGATCTATTTCTCAGGCCATTAAATTTGTCTCTACGGATATGTATGACAAAGGACCCAATGCCAAGGCCAAAAAAGGCTATGGATATCGCCATGAAGGCATAGTCATACCACAAAACGATGGAAAAGATTCTTGTTAGTGCAAGCTCAAACAGTATTATACTTAGAGATAAAATAAACAAAAGGATGAGGAGGAAAATAAAAAAAGATTTTGAAGCCATCGCCTAACCAAACATGCCAACAAAGTATGTAAAATATGCGTTTCTAATTATTCTATCACCTAGATACTCTTTGATGCCCAATTTTATCAATACCCGTAGGTCCGCTGACATCCTAGATTTATGACTATATCTCTTATAGGTCTGTCATATTGTACCGGCTTGATTTCATATCCTGCCT
>JBJMEA010000121.1:0-13995 GCA_045809625.1 Nitrososphaera sp.
AGTATCTGCTGGAAATAACAGAGTGCTAGTTTCATGGTGGGAAACCAATCCAGTTACAGGATCAAGTGAATCTGTGTTAAGAGTATCAAATGATTCAGGAAAGACATTTGGTCCTATGGTTATGCTTGGTATGAATGGGACTATAACTACAATTAGCAATACTACAACAGCTACTACGGAAGAAGGTATGGGGGTAGGAGGAGAACAGCAATGTCAGCTAGAAGTAACGATGAATAAAGAAACCTTCGTGATAGGGGATCCGGTCACAATCAATGTCATAAATGGCGGTGACGAAGCTATAGAGTTTCCTAATAGCGTACTAGGCTTACAAATAAAAAATCGTGACAACGGTGAATCCTACTCGCTATTTTCCGCGCAAGTAATAACTACATTAGAGCCAAGGGAATCGAGAACCTTTGAATTCACTTATGAGGAACTAGTAAGCGAAATTGGCACTGGCTCAGTCGATGCTAGCGTCAGCGGCAAGGGATGCTCGGCTAGTACTGTTTTTACGTTGGCTTAACATAGCAGTCGTGTTAATCAAAGGGCTCGGTAGATAGAAAGGCCTTCTGATAAAAGTACCACGAAGGTGAAGTAGTTAGAGTCTTTTACTAAAAATATTGTTTCTTGTCTTCCTCTGCCTCCTATCATCTTTTTGTTATTAGGAATATGTCGAACACCTTAGGCCGTAGTAGTAATGACCGATACTCTATGGATGGCTAGATTTTGGAAGTGAATCAAGCAATCCAGAACCTAACAAGATGTATGTATCGTAAAAGAATCAAGCATAGTCCAAACGTGCACACGATAGAATTTCGTGACAACCATGTTTGAGAACACTCGATGAATAACCCTCCTCAAGCTGATAAAGCTTTAAAACTTGATGGCGATATCTAAAAAAGACTATTATTACTAAGAAGCAGGAGGTGCAATAATCAGCGTTCCCCTCATACCTTCCTCTGCATGGATTGTACATAGATAGTTAAAGACGCCAGGCTTGTCAAAGTTGTATTGCCACGATTGTCCCTGCTGAATAAAGTCACTATCGATTGCAGTTGCTCCAGAAGAGGAGGAGGATGATGAAGATAATGGCGACGATGGCGTTCCAGCAGTGCTGTTATTGTTAGTACTGGTTGTTGAATTATCAAGAATTAGTCCAGTGCTATTGACAGTATCCTGCCCTGCAGTCTGGTTGAATATGCCAACCACATTATGCGGCAAATTTGAAGGGTTAGTCCACCTGACAGTAGAGCCTGCTTCCACTACGATTGCATTTGGTGCAAACACGTTTACCTCAGTGCGTACTATATCGGGATTTAGGGTATTAGAAACGACTCGGTCAGCCTGTTGATTAACCTGCGTAACCTGACCCTTGTCTACATCAACAAGGACATGCCAGATTTGCTGATGTGACTCAAGACTTTTGTCTGCAACTGCCGCAAAACTTTGCAGCTGCGAAGAAGCTGTTCCACCAATCGTTTGCCAGTTTGACGTAATAACGACCTGTCCTCCAGAGCTGTAAAGTAACTGTCCACTCTCTCTGTTAGTCATAACGGTAGGCTGAACCCCAGCGATAGTTACAGTAGCTTGTTTTGATCTGGCATCATCGAGTATCTGTTGTACTCTTTGGTCACGTTGAGCGATATCTACGCCACGCTGTGCGACATCATTTACTGCATAAATGAATGTATTATCTCCAAGCGTCGGTTGTTTTATTACCTTCGTGTCAGTTGCTATTGAAACATCTGTAAGAGAACGGAAGTGCTGCGCATCTTCTTCTGGGAGAATTCCTGATGTGATAAGGACAACTCCAATCACCAAGAACGCTCCAACAATTACAAAGAAGGGCAGCAAACTCCTGATGTTTACGCGCAATCGTAGTAACCTCGTCAATATTTGGGCTGTATTCTATATTAGAACTTAAGGTGAGTTGGCGCGAAGAGAAATATACTATTGCGCTCACGTCCTAACTTTTCGATATCATTAATATCTCAGAATCTGAGTAGATGACTTTCTTGCGTTGCGTCCTTTAGGGAAAAAGAGTGAAAAATATGTGTGCAAAACTGTATAAAATCGTGAAAAAACGGTAATTGATGTTCAAATTATATGTAAAAAAAGCGGACTGACCCACCTTAACTTTTCGAGGTGTGCCTATACCTCCTTAGTTATGCCACGGTCTTTTATCGTAGATAGTCGATCAAACACACTAAAAAGAGAAGGAGAGTACGTGGTAGTAGCGACCTATGTTGCAATGAGAACTGAAGGAGAACAAAGCTTTAGGGGTATCATATTTAGGTGTTGAATTTTGGGTGACTTGCAGAAACCCACTGCGGATTTGCAATAATAGATAATCGTTTGATTTGAAAATAAATTAGTTCTAAATACGAAATCGGCATTACGATTGCCAGTGTCAGTGTAACAAGTTTTCACAACATAGAAGCCCACGAGAGGGAGACACACAATACTTAAAGTTCTATATTCAAAAGCTAATAGTGTGAGTGAATCAAAAAGAGAGGCTTTCAATAAAGTCATCAAATGGTTAAGAGACGAAGGATTCCCAAAAGTAGATGTAGTAGTAGATGATGAAGGCTCTTCCAAACTGTATGCAAGAGTGTTTCCTTTGATAGACGAACCATTATTTTTCTATGTAGACTTCAGACGCAAGTCAAGTGATAGTTTCATAATCGGTGCTAACATTGATTTTTCAGAAGAGGACAAGAGGTCTATTACGGCTCTAAGAGCACAAGCACAAAACCAAGTCTACATGGATATTCGGAAATTAGTGTATCCTACAGGGATAAACTTAGACACAAGATTTCCGAGAATAAGTCTACATAAACTGATGTTTTTGGATTCTTTAAAGGATAAACAATATTTTTTCGATTCAATCAATAATTTACTTAACGCGATACAATTGGTGATGATAAGGTTTGATGAGTTGAGGGTCCAGCGGTCATAGCAAAAGAGGGTGCAAGTTCCTCCTATCTTCTCGCCTTATATAACGCCTCTCCGAACTTCCTGAGAGCCTATTTTGCCTTATTTTGTCCCAACCACTTCCTTTAATCCTATCATCTTTCTAAAAGGGTTTGCAGTAGCAGTACTGAACCCTGTATTGTGATTGTTAGCAGCTACGATGGCAAGCTTTGCCTTGTTCTTGACTCTATCAGTAATATCTGCCCACATTTTTAGTTCTTTGGTTCAGACTTTTTGTATCTTGCCATTCTCATCAATGTTTCTGTATTTGATAAAAAGCAGGTAAAGAAAGTCTGAAGTTAATTCTGCAGGAGTTCGGGTCGTGCCAAGTTGACTCAAAGCCAGACAATTGTTGTTCTCGGAAAGCGTCCTATAGACGTCATCATTATCAAACCAAGATTTATGGATGCATGTATCCTACCATAATGTGAGATGTGTGAAAAATTCCCATATCATTAGATTAAAAATCCCGCTAACTTTGACATGAACGCAGAGGATGGTAGCTGCTGCTGCGACCAACTGGCTGTGTTAACTTCAAGGGCATTTCTGCATGTTATAGGTAATATTTTTCTAAATTATCTCTCTGGGTTTATATATTTATATCTTCATTCTAAAATAGAATAAGTTTATTGTTAAATGCAGGCATTGCGCTGTTAATTTATATTTGTTGTATGCTCTCGACGGAGATGAAGTCAAGTACACATAATTATCACAAACAGATTCTATCAGTGACTTCGGCAATTGTCCTGACAGCAAGTTTGATGATGGTAGTAATGACAGGAGGCTGTGGCGTAGGCATAATGCCAACAATGATAACTCAACAGGTGTTCGCCCAAACAGTCGGAGAAACATCACAAGGAGGATACGGGCAACACCCAGATAATTTAACAACAACAGCAAGTGGCGCTGCTAATGCAACAACGGCAACCATGACTAATGGAACAATAACAGGAGGAGAAGCTCCAATGGTTAAGATGATGCCCACGGAGGTAAACGGCACGTACCGCTGGGCGATAAATGACACTATCAATCCAACAATAACTCTGGTGGCAAACGTCAACAACACAATCACTGTTGACAATCCAACAGATGAGGTACATGAATTAGTGATTGCGATGGCACAAGGAGGAGGAGAAGTAGCTTCAACTGGAGATATACAACCCAATGGCCATGGAGAACTGTCAATCATGCCAAATGCAACGGAATCTCTGCAATACCATTGCCAATACCATCCACAGACTATGCTTGGAACCATACGTATTACAAATGCAACAGCTATGGCTAATGCAACAACTATGACTAATCAAACTCAGTAGCAAAAACATCGAAATCGAACTTATTTTTTGCCTGGGCGAGTTTGTAGGTTATCTCTCTTTTTTATTTGTAATTTGTATTGTTCGGAATGAAATAACAATCTAAGGTGGTAGTAGTCGTCATTTTGTTTATCCTCTTCTCTCATTTGTATCCTGATACTTACGAAATTTGAAGAGAATCTATTGGATATTTTGTATATCTTGGTGTGTGTAGAATGAGGATAGAGACCAACTGAAAAAGAAAAAATGGAGCCCATTTAACAGGGAGTCGAGCAAATGCAAAAAGATAGTGGTCTATATAATAAGGTAAATTAGCTAACTATGTCTAAGCTTTGATTTGTTCTCTTTGCGTGAAAAGTGAGAAACGCAAAGAGCAAGAAATGCCTATCATCTGTATCACAAGAAGGGCATTAAGTTAGGTAGTGGTAGGATCATTACTAGGTTCATCAGCCACACCAGCACCAGTATTATCATTACCCGCTACTAAGCTTTCAATACGGTTAGCAAGCCCATGTTCACCTAGAACAGTCTTTGCTGAAGGGCTAGTCCGACTAGTATCAATATAATAGTATGGGCATCAGCATCATTTTACATTTTTGATAGGCGGTGATTAAGCTTTCGTCTCTCCAGCAACTTCTCTCACATCGTTTGTTATACTAAGAGTTGCAATAGCCAAGGTTCCACAATCCTTGTGCCTTTCTCGGAGTACATCAAATGTCTCTTCAAAAGACTCTGTAGATTTAGTGACTAGAAAATTTTCTCCCACCCCCTTTTCATCTGTGATTGATACAGAGTATCTTGCCATCAAAAGTAAACAGAATTTCATATGCTATTCTTTCTGTTGTAGTAGATGTAATGGTTCCGATGATGCAGAGAGTGAGCTAATAGTTCCAAAGGGCAGAATTAGACTTTATTGCAAAAGAAGAATGAGAGAGTACTATGAGCAATCAAAATCTGGGGCCAGACAAAACTTTTTGCAGTTGTTGAATTTTATAGCAAAAAAGAAGGAGTCGAATCGCCAACACATGGATAACAAAAATAACAAAAAATCAATATCTTCCTTATTGTTTAGCATGCAACTATCGTAATAGGTGCTAATCTATGGTGATTGTATAGCCTTGTGAAATAAATGATTCATAGATATTTTTGGCAATATTGCATAAATAGCATATACGGGAGAAGCTATACACGACAAAAACGTCCACTCATAATCGACAAAAAGGCCTCAATGTTACACTTCCGATACTTTTGATAATTGTTTCGCCACTAATAACGCTTGATTTTGATAATGCTCAAGCGCAACAACAATTGTTTGGTCCTCTTCCTCCTCCTGATTTCTTTTCAGCTGCTCAAGCTGACGCATCCATAAACAGAACATGCACCCTTACACCCTCTCTGGTAGAAGTTGAAGGCACGCCGCAACAGATTGAAGGACCTTACTTTGTAAGTGATATGCCTAATCGGTCAGATATCACATCTGACACCTCAATTGGCTCTGTGCAAGAAGGCATACCGTTGAAGCTAGTGATTAATGTCTATGGGCTTGATGGAAACGGTACTAGCGGCGGCAATGAGGGTTCCTGCGTTCCTCTCAAGGGAGCACTGGTAGATATTTGGCATGCAAATCCTCAAGGTATCTATTCTGGTATCCAACAGCAAGGTACTACAGGACAGAATTTCCTTCGAGGAAACCAGGTGACTAATGAAAACGGAACTGTTCAATTCACTACAGTATATCCCGGTTGGTATGAAGGGCGAGCTATACACATACATATCAAAGTACGCACCTTTAATGGCTCAAATGACAATCTTGAGTGGACATCACAGTTCTATCTTAACAATTCAATTACCGAGCAAGTGCACACACAACCTCCATACAGTGAGCATGGACAGCCAGAGATTACAAATGAAGAAGATATGATTTTTGCTGGATCCTCAACAGATGGTCTTATTCAAAGTAATACTGGGGAACATCTTATGCTTAACATAACCCCTGACAAGGAGAGGGGTCAAGGTTATATTGGGACATTTAATGTTGTAGTAAACGCAAATCAGATAGTGTAGCATCAGCCAGGATTAAGGAAAACGATATACGTCGGGAACAACTGCTGCAATAAAACAATAATCCCAAAAATAGCGGGAAGACATAGAAAGTCGCTGAGACAAACCCATGTGGAATTAGAATACAACGCTATTAATACAGCTTAGTAGTTACTAGAGCGACACCAGTTGCAACAATGGGAGCAATGGACGTCATTATTATTATTATTATATGTCTGATAATCGCCTAATCATAATAGGTACCAATCTATCGCTAAACGTTATAAAATAAGATAAGAAACCACAAAAGGTAGCAAGAAATGACATCAGCCCTAAAAAACACGCTCAAAAATGGTGATAAATTGTAATATGACAAATAATTATAGAGGTATGAAAAAACGACAAGCATGTGCCCTCTTAGATAGGGTGCATTCATCTATCTTCCTACCTAATCAGAGGCACAAGAAATCAAGTTAAGCAGTAGAAGCAAATTGCACACGATGGAAATACTTTGCAGTCATCTTTCAAGAGTTCTAAGCAGTATATACTCAATTTTTGCTCATTGGTTATCCTTGGTTTAGTATTGCTGCAGCCAGTGATGACCATTTTCTCATCCCTTGAAGCTTACTAGCATAGTGATAAAGGCGATAAAAAAGTGAGGGCCAATTTATTTTAGTTTTCCAGACACCAAACAGAAAATGAACCCTCTTTGGTCATTGGCTCCAGCTCTTCTATATTGTGTCCCTGACAATTTGTGGCTCTACTGCACTGCGACGCTTGTGGGAAGTTCTGCAGTCATCTTCTAGTTCGTAAAAAGTTCATGAGAGCTCGGACAGAATAATAGCAACTTGAAGATTTTAGAATTTTTAGCGAGGTTAATATATTGTTTTGAATTGGAAGCAATCGTTGTCCTATGGCAGTCGAATCAGCTTTTCTCCATATAATGATATCGTTAGGGATACTGCTTTTTGCTGCCAAGTTGATGGCTGAGCTATTCCATAAAGTAAAGCTTCCAATAGTTTTAGGCGAGATTTTAGCTGGCATAATTGTTGGACCCTTTGCTTTAGGCGCACTACCATTAATCAATGGCGAACCGCTGGTAGTCCTTGACGAAACAGTCAAACATGTCGGAGAAATAGCTGCTGTAGTCATCTTATTTATCGCAGGTCTTGAGATTACCCCAAGGGAGTTCCTCAAAGGTGGAGCTGCAGCATTTACTGTTGGCTCTATTGGAGTAGTTGTACCTTTCTTTGTAGGATTTTATGTATTTGAAGCATTTGGAATTGAAGCATTGCAATCTGTATTGATTGCTACCGCACTCACAGCAACTAGTATTGCTATCTCTATTCAGGTATTGACAGAACTTGGGAAGATGCAATCCAAAGAAGCTAGATTGATTCTTGGAGCGGCAATTGTTGATGACATTCTTGCTATAGCTGTCCTATCCGTAGTAGTAACAATGGTTCAGACCGGCAATACCCAGCCAGCCATACTTGACATAGCGCTTCTAATAATGCAGGTGCTAGGAACTTTTGCTGCAATACTGATTGTCTCTGTACTAGTTATTCCAAAAATCCTCCATACTGAGCGACTTTGGAAGTCTAAAGGGAGTTTGGAAGGGATAGTAACTGCAACATTTTTTGCAGCAGCTGGAATCGCAGCCTTTCTTGAGCTCTCCCCAATTGTAGGATCATTTGCAGTCGGTATGGCTGTTGCAAGTACTAGGATCATCAAGCAAGTTCATGATTATGTTGACAAGCTCCAGATAATCTTTGCACCTTTGTTTTTTGCAATTATTGGTGCTCAGGTTGACCTAAGAGGTGTTAACCTAGATGTCCTTTTCATAGCTGGAATAATGGTTGGGGTTGCTGTCATAACTAAACTGATAGGAACTGGATTACCGTCTCTGATATTTCTCAAAGATAGGCCAAGAGCAATGAGAGTAGGCATAGGTATGGTATCAAGAGGAGAGGTTGGATTGATAGTAGCAGGTGTAGGAGTCACATCCGGTGCTTTGAACAACGACATCTACACAGCAATAATAATCATGGTAGCTGCCACTACTATAATAACACCAATTTGGCTCAAGATTTCATACAAAAATCAGCCCTTGGAGCCTGCTGCTTCTACAACTACTACTGGTCCTCTTCATTAGATAATGGCCTGTTAGATGATATACATGGCTCAATAGCTTTGCATTTAATGTAGCTGTCTTTATTTTATTTGGATCTAGCATTGGTATTGGAGCGTTATTGGTTGGCAGATTTCGACCAGCGTGTTGTTCACAGATTCTACTGGCTCGAAGTAATTTGGGAAGAACAAAAAGAAACAAGCAATCTTAGAGAGTGTTATAACTTTTTGGATGTGCTTTTTCAATAAATGATTGTGGCACTCTAGTGTGAGCAATGCATAGGAAGAGATGACGAAATATCAAAAGCCAAACTGCTCTTAGTAGCGATGACTCTGATATAATTCATGTTTTCAAGACAGATCTTTTAAAAAATAGGTTTTTGGTCAATGCATTTACCAACCCCGAAGAAGCGTTGCAAAGCTTCAAATCGGATGCAGAGGCTAAGTGACTCTATTGCATCTTTAACTTCTTTAGTCATCGCCTCGGAAGGCACAACAAATACACGCTTGTCAATAAGGTTCAACATGTCTCTATCTATTCCTTCGTTTATTGAAGAATTGGAAAATTCTGTAAGGCATATGAAGCCAAGTGGCATATCTGTCAGTTATTCGGCTCCAGTTTGAAAACCCATGTTACATGCACTGGTCGGGCTCCCAAGTCATGGTTCTCTATCATCTTATATGCCATGTCTCTTCCTAACTGGATTATGGGTGCCTTCTGTGTGTCAATGGCTTGAAGTCTCTCTTGTGCCCGTTGTCCAGGTTGTTCAGAGCTTTCTCACTGTTGGCTCAAAGCGGAAGTTATCGACCTTGTGCTTTTTTACAGGTTTAGGAAGCTTGTATAATATTTCTATATTGGTATTTTAGAATACAATTTTATATTTTTTCTTTATAGCTGTTTTATACCTTGTCTGATAGGAAAAATTCCATGTCATCAGACAACAGAGGTTTGGCATCAGCAGACGAAGAAACAAAGGAAAGAGTAGCAAGAGCCGGCGGAAAAGCACCTCATGAAGAAAGAGGATTGCAGGCAGCCGACGAGGAAACAAAGGAAAGAGTAGCAAGAGAGGGCGGGAAGAGTTAACACTGCGAAGGAGGGAACAATTAATCTTTTAATTGGTCCTCAGTCATAATTTTTTTGATATCGTAATTTTCTGTTCTCTTCGTTAATTTGCGGATATTATTTTTGTAATTGTTTAATATTTTCTGCTTCGTCGCGCAAGCTACTACTGTCTGGGTCTTGGTATGCTCATTATGAATGAGTAACTATTGTAAAGGGAGCATAAGCATTTCGGGTTTTCTTGAAAAACTATCTAGCGACCTCTCGAACAATAGTATCGGCACAGGAGGTTATGTCTCTTTGGTTGAAGGCATGATAACTCTATTCGGACAGAGTGTATATCATGCTATTGATAACTAATAAATCAAGTGATATGCTTTGCAAGGATTGAATGGACGAAAAGAAGAGTTAAGCTGCAGCCTTGCTTTTTGGAAAACATACTAAAAATAATATTTAGATAGATTTCTTCTGCGCTTATTATACTCCTCGCTAATGACGCTACAACCACTTATTGCCCAGCTGTTTCTTTGTTGTCCTCAAGAGTAAACTACTGCATGCTATTTGACCCTGCAACCACTTCAACGCTTCAAACTCTGCAAGCAACCTATCTGTTTCCTACATGTCTTTACTATTCTTCAATAGTCCTTCTTTAGAGTGATTGTTTCTTCAACCTTTTCCAGGTCATAAGCAGCAGACCTGATAGCCTCTATGTCTGTAACTGGAAGGTGCTGTTTAATTCTGGCTTGGTATTGGGTTTGATTTGCTCTTTCAACAAGGTAATTTTTCGTCTATCAATTGCTGAAGGGTTATTATGACCTCTAGAACGCAGCCAAGCAACTGATGAGTAATTATTATGCAAGATGGCACCTTGGAGTGAGGTTGCAGCAATACTAGGAACAAGCTCGGGAGAGCAAGAGAGCATGTCGCATACACAGAGAGACAATTTAGTATTTCTTATCTATCTCTTTAGGATGAAAAATGTTATTTCCATACAACTCTAGTCCGTCTCACTATAGAGAGAATGGAGGTACTGCAAGAGGGATGATCATAGCTTGAGAATTATTCACGGCTTTATAGCATGAGCAAGTAATAGAAGAATTAGAGAAGGAGACATGAACCCAACAGGAACGACAATACTTTACTTATCTCAGTCTTACTTCCTACGGAAGTCGCTAACCAATAAAGGGATAAAAACAAGTTTGTATTTCTTATGAAGAAATTGTTTCTCCGTAAATCAGAACATGACTATTTGCTAGATAAAGACCAGGCTAGTCACTATTATGTTTGTGTCATGTCTAGACTATATATGAAGCTGAAACTATTTGTTGAGAGCGAATTACCACTATTATTGTCAAAAGGTTATCTTACTCATTGCAGAATTCCGCAATATTACAGAAAACTGCAAGATATGGGTGACAGCCTGGTTAGGATTCCCCGCAGACTGGCGATAAACAACCGCCTCATAATACTAATTTAGTGAAAACCATAACAAAAAGTAATGGGCCTGTGAAGATTCGAACTGCGGATCCCCGCCATGTCAAGGCTTCTGTTAAGAATATTACCAACGCTATTATCAAGGGCAGGGGCCGCGAGTTCAAATCTCCCCAGGCCCACTATGGTGGTTGCAGGATTCGTTGGTTCAAACCCCTTCCCGTCCAATAGACCCTTTTCAATCAGGATAGGTAACTCATTATCTGCAAATTCTCTTATCTTCTTGTTGAGTCTGGACCTAATGCATCGCTTTTGAGGCTTGCTGAATTCTCTACGTTCTAACAAAAAATCAACATCAGTGCAAGTCAGCAGCAAGCTAACCAGAATTGGTATTGAGAATTATAATTATAGTTGTCGGTTTATGCCCAGAGGTTATAGACCATTGTAGCTCTTATCACCAAGAATTGTATACATGATTCTTCTAGTTATTGATGTAATAATAAAAACTTGAATGATTCTAAAGCCATGAGCATTCCCTCTCTGATATCTCCAGCCCGCTCTATAGTGAGGTGGACGGGAGCTGTCGGGAAATAACATTTAGACAGTAATTAGAAGGATAGGAAATCTCTAGTGTTTGTCGCCACAATTTAATTAGGAGCTATAAGGGAGGAGACGTTTTTGTTTTCCTCCTCCCTCAAAGGTGCCATCTGCTTTTAACAATCGTTACATTTGCTGTTAATGGCTCCTGCAAGGAACGTTATCGCAATAAAGGTTATCGCTTTCATTTCTTCAAATCATCTACCAGTAAGAAAGTCAAATGACAAGGAAATCCTGTAGCGTGCCTCATAGCATGATAGAATTCGTGCATCCACAAATCTTCGTATGCTTGCTCACCCTGTGCAACACTGAACAGATGGCTTTGGTCAAATCCAACCATAAACATTCCAAATACAATAATTCCTATAGCAGATCTGCAGCTATCTTTGGAATCTTCGTCTCTTCTTTCGTTAATTGATGAGATGCATTCCGAGGAAGACATTTCGAATGCCCATCAAAATCATTATATTTTAATGGTTGGATGGTTTATCCAACCCAATCTTTACACCAACGCAGTGATGCATCAATAACAATACAGTTGGCGAACAGAAGAAAAAAAGGATAGGTTAAGTAGTTACGGTTCTTACTCCACTATCACTCTGCCTGTCATCCACGGATGGAACTCACAGACATAGTCATAGGTTCCTGCGTTTTCAAAAGTCATGCTGAACGATGTCACAGGTGGTGCACCTGGTGGAATTGCGCTTTCAGGCCATATTATACCTGAGTTGACATACAATTCGTCTCCAGTCATGGTATAGTTTGCATTTAGCGGCAGATATTCTGCGTTGTTTTGAGCATCTATGACTACAGGGCTTGCCTGTCTTTTGTTGGCTGCGATGATAGTGTTAGTAGTAGTGTCATTCTGACCTGGAATTATGAGCGGTTCTGTATTCTTCTCTTCAGGATCTGCTGGATCTAGTTCTGTACCATTGGCAATTAAAAAGGGAGATTCAAAGTTGGCAAAGTAACTGGGGTCTTTCATAAAGCTCACAGTATGAGGCTCAGAGACTAGAGAGGGATTTACCCATGTAACTGTTTCACCTGCGCTTATGCTGATATTTTGTGGGACGAACCAAGTTACTACAGAGACAGGGCCTCCACCACCTGCCGCAACTGTTCTTGTATCATTTCGAGGTTGGACATCACCTAGTAGTTGTTGTAGTAGTTGCTGTTGTTGCTCTGGTCCCTGTCCTTGGAGCTGAGCGCTGCTAAGAGAGAGCGTTCCTGCAGCTGAGAGCAAGAGCACTCCAGTAATGGCAGCTCCTACCAAGGTCAAGTAACTGTTGCTTTTCCTAATTCTTTTTACTGAACCCGTCATATTTTTTCAATCAGGCTAAACGTTTGTGGGCATTATTAAGTTAATCTGGGTATAGACGTGACATATACCGAGTCGATGGTAAGTAGTGTATAGACAAGATTATCTTTTCCCATATCTATAGCCATCTCCTAACTGATTTCTTGTATCGTTCATATTCACTTCCAACGTTTTTCTGAAGCCTATTTTCCTCAAATGGAATGATAATAGTATTTACTACAAGGAAAAAGATGAGAGGGGCTATGAATGCAGAAAGGGAAGAGAGGAGAGTAGCTAAACCTAGAGTAAAAGTCTCCAAGGTAAATGGGATTGCGCGAATGAGTGTATAGGTATTTAGTTACAAGCGATGAGGCTCATGCATACATACATAAACGACTCATATAGAATAATAGATTCTCTTCAAGTTTCTCTAATATGTTCAAGGTCTTAGTCACTACATCATCAAAATCCATTCTCATCGCTCCGGGCCTTATTCATCTACATAGGTCTCCTGAACCTGATAATCCTTGCCCTTACAAAAACAAGAAGTCAACGATCGCAATATTTCCCACTTTAAATAAGGTCGCATCCGGATCAGCAACTCGAAAGAGAAATCTATCAAATGACATATGAGCAAGTTACTTCTTTTTACAAGAGTTGTTCCTTAGCAAAGCAGAACGGGACTATTTATTATCTCTAGATAGACAAAAAACCTACCATGATTCTGTCTGTGTCAAGTCTAGATTGCATAAAAAGCTGAAAGCATTTGTTGATCAAGAGTTACCTTTGTTAGTAGAGAATGGCTACCTTGTCAATGACATTACAGAATTTCGCAATATTGCAGAAAACTGCAATCCCCAAAGGTCTAGCTTGGTTAAGATACCGACGAAGGCTGGCGGGTTATCGTTAGAAGATTCTAATGATTATAAGAGTAAAGATAAGAAAAGCATGGGCCGAAAGGGATTCGAACCCTTGACCCCCGCCATGTCAAGGCGGTATCTTAACCAAGCTAGACCACCGGCCCTATGTGAGATGAAAAAATTTGTTACCCAAATATATGTTGTAGATCGTCTTTGACTTGGAACTGAGTACCTTGTCTTAAGAATATAGACCCATATCTTACGAATCGTAAAACTAAAAGCTAAAACTGCCAG
>JBJMEA010000122.1:0-58064 GCA_045809625.1 Nitrososphaera sp.
CGAGGTTGTTCCTGTACATAAAGTGTTGGACAAGTACAATTGGACTGTAACTACCATACATAACCATATGCTTGATGAATCGCCAAAGCTATTGTTCATGCATTGGACTGTTACTGGAAATCCTGATGAAATTGTACAGCAGGCAAGAGAAGCAATAATGCAGACATCAAGTTATGCAACAGTTACTGATCCAAATGCTGTTGGTGCAAATGCAACTAGAGGAGGTAATTGTAGCTCCACAGGACCATGATTAGATGGTACTCATCTTTTCCACTTTTTTGAAGCAGCACGGATTTCTTGGGCAAACTCTTATTCAATTCTTCCATTAATGTCATTATATTGACCTCTCGTATATCAAATAGAGTCTAATTCGCTGATCGGATGATAATATAGCATTGCCAAGTTTGTGTTGTCCCTTCTTTAAATGACTCAGTATGCGATGCTATCGTATGAAATGTTATATTAGTGGTTGTATTGACATAGATTCCATCTATACAATATGTCTAGCTCATACTTGTTATTAGGCCATTTGTCAGGATAACATATTGCACATCATTTCTCATATCATTATACTTCTGATCGTCATTTCTACGTACATATTTCTGATGCAGTGACTACCCTGAAATATTATAATAAACATGATGTCTTAGAGGTCTATACTGCAATAATGCAGCAAATTGAGGCTTTTGTTATTTTAGACCGCCTATAGTAGTATCCCGCAGATAGAAAAATCCAGCCAGCTATACGAACCACCAACATACTAATCATTAACAACTAAGGCGAAGGTTTGTATAGAAACTAAAGTTCATCCATTCCAAATTTATGGTAACATTGATTGCATTTGAATTTCTCTCTTCCTGGATGTCGAGAAACTACTTCCAGCTGACTCTTGGTTTTGCAGTTTGGACATCTTCCATAAACGGTCTGCTTGGGCATAATTCATGACACCTGACTGTCTATGGTCATAAAAAGGTAATCGATGGTTTCTCTTTAGGCTGAGATCCACCTCTAAGTCTCTGCAAGAAATTTGCTTGAGTACTGTTCGGTATGTGGAACTGATAACAACCGATAACTATTATTACATCATTATAAGGACATCAGTAAAATTGTTAAATTTGATTTTGATTCAATTTCTGCTTTTCTTAGTTTTTTCTGAAATAAAACTAATACTAAGAGTTGGTTGTAGGATATACATAGCCAAACAAATTGCGACCTATCTTTTAAATCTGTTAGTGGATATATTATAATAATGGCATTACAAGAGTGGGATGAATTCTGAGGGATGCAGCTTTTTGCACGCTCTTTGGTGGCAGTATTGCTATTGCTGTTATTGTTGCTGTCCTCCATCCTATCTTCTATCTGGCAGAATTGGAATCATATGCTGCTGCTTCCCCAACTAACAGTACCGATAGTTTAGGTTCTGAAATTCATGACCCCGGCAATATGTTAACCAGTTATGATAATAATAGTAGCAGTGTAATTTCAGATAATAATAATAATACTATGATGTCCCTTATGCCAGATCCTGTAATCCCTGTTTATGAAACAGAGGCTTTAGCAGTCCCGCCGACTGTCAAAACCTTCGTAATTTATATGGCAAATGAGTTTCATGAAAATTGGCCCGAAGAGTCTTACAAGCTTATCACAAACAAAAACGCTTATGTAATTCCAACAAACTTGACAATATCACACGGAACAAACATAGCATTTCATATGGCTGATGCACCTTGGGATATTCCCCACGATTACCTTGTAAAGGTGATTGATGTCAATACCAATGGGACTGCATTACAGACTCCACTCCTTAGCTATCCTAAATTTAACCGAGGTCCATCTAATTCTGGAACAACAGTACTGCCTATTGGAGAATATCGAGTAGAAGCATATTTACAAGGAGTGAACAAGGTGGAAACCAAACCAATTACCATTGAGGTTATAGATGCCCCAATCAATCAATCATCTAATATAACTGCAGGATTCTTTTATTCTCCACAAAGACCTGTTGTAAACCCGTATGACAATGATGGTAAATTGCATCGGGGTCATTTAGATTATTATAAACAACAATTTCCAATACATGGATTGAAAATAGAATCGATACATAACTTCCATTTCGCTTCCTGCTCTTTTTATAATAAACAAAAAAGCTCTGAATGCATTGATGAGGGTGGGCCACTAGGAGATCTTTATTGGCATGACAACAAGACTGCAGACCATGCTCTGATATTCTGGAGCTCTACAAGACCATATGATCAAATAGCTGCTGCATTAGATGAAATGACCTGGGAGAATGTATACACCTGATAAACATATATCTTATAGCAGTCATCTCATGTGTTTCTTTGTTCTGCTATAATGCTACATTAAACATAGAAGTTTCCTTAATGGCTTACGCCTAAATATAAAATAGGGGAAAAGGATTTTGTTTTGTTATCCTATCCCTTGAATTTTTTAGATTTGATCGCTGTCTCGCACTTCAACCTACGAGTTGCTGGTACTTACGGCCACAGTCCCCTTATCTTGATTGCTTCCATCACTCTATTGACCGCTAGAACCGTACTTGCTTTGCGCATATCAATACCGTACTTTTCCGATGTCTGATAAACATCGAGGAACGCTTTAGTGATGTTTCTATCAAGCCTCTCATTGACATCGCCTTCGCTCCAATAATCCCTGCGAAGATTCTGCAGCCACTCAAAGTATGACACAGTTACACCACCACCATTTGCGAGAATATCTGGAATTACCATGATCTTGTTGTTATATAGGACCTCGTCTGCTTCAGGTATCGTTGGCCCGTTTGCGGCCTCTGCTACTATCTTCGCCTTGATTCTGTTGGCATTTTTGGCCGTAATCTGATTTTCAAGCGCAGCTGGTATTAGTATTGTGCATTCTGTTTCTAGCAACTCCTCATTGCTTATAGAATTGGCTCCAGAAAACTCTACAACTGAGCCCGTTTTTTCTTTGTGCTTTCTTAGTTCTGCTACATTGATTCCATTCTTATTATAAATGCCTCCTCTGGAGTCCGAAGCAGCGATCAACTTGGCTCCTTGATCTTCTACAAATTGTGTGGCAAACTGGCCTGCATTTCCAAAGCCTTCTACTGCCATAGTGGCATCTTTCATGTCTACCTTAAGTTTTTTTGAAGCTTCTCTAACTGTGAATGCTAATCCTCTGCCCGTCGCCTCGTTTCTCCCTAGTGATCCCCCAATTGCGACCGGTTTGCCTGTAATAATTTCAGGTTGAACATAATTGCCCTTAAGTGCAGAGTATGTGTCCATTATCCAAGCCATTTCCTTGCCACCAGTGTAAACATCTGGGGCTGGAATATCTGTGTGCGGACCAATAATGTCTGCAATAGCATAAGCATAGCGCCTTGTAAGGCGTTCTAACTCTCCTTCGGACATATCCTTTGGATTACATATTATGCCACCTTTGCCTCCACCGTACGGAATATCTGCAATTGCACACTTCCAAGTCATCCACATAGACAGAGCTTTGACTTCATCGATGGTGACTTGGGGGTGGTAGCGGATACCTCCCTTATATGGACCTCGGGCATCATTATGTTGAGAGCGAAATCCTGTGAAAACTTGTATCTCGCCGTTATCCATTTTTACTGGCAGGGATACTGTAAGAATACGCTTTGGATTGGCTAAAACTTGCTGTAAGCCCTTGTCTAAGTTTATAAGCTTGGCTGCTTCGTCAAGCTGTTTGAGCGCCACTTCAAATGGGTTTATTGCCACTGGGGAGCCTTTTGCGGTCTCTAGCATAGATTTTTCTAGAAAAGTTCATATTATAAAAGCTTTGTGTGTAAATTGTAGCCAGTATCCTGTAGGTTAGTTTGACATTCTCTCTGATATCAACTCCCGAAGTTCCTGATCCGTAAGGGCGGCATGGTTCTCTATACCTAATGAGTCGGCGATTGACTCTAGCTTTTTCCTCTCTGTGGTGACTGGACCTCTTATTTTAGGAAATTTGCTCTGTTCATTAGCATTTTCCGCTGATGCTGCCTGTTCCATTTCATGACGAAACATCTCCTTTGCCTTTTCATATTCTCCTACCGCCTTACCTACTGAGCGTGATAACTGGGGTAGTTTTTTAGTACCAAAGAGTAGAATAAGTCCAAAAAGTATTATTATAATCCATTCTGATCCTGCGATATTCATTACAAGAGCAGATAACACTTCCATCTCAAATGATATTTAATATTCTGATTAGAATTAAAAAGATTTCGACAATTGAGAATCTAGTTATTTTGAAGGATGCTCCACACACAGAGCTATATCTCTAGCTGAGGTGTCACAGTACGTTAAATAATATCTTTTTAAGTCGGCTTGTTAAATGAATCTAGCATTATTGGACGCTTGTTATACAATAGTTGATGTTGAAAACTGACTGACCTGAAAATAATCCGATTTTTTTCTCTATACTTCGCCTTATCGATAAGGCTTGCATTTCTAATTGCTCATGTAAGCGGTCTACTAGGACTTCGCAGGTACTCAGCTTTGATCACATTTACTGCATGGTCTCATGTGCCTGTATTTCTTGCAGAAGAATTCTACACGTTAATGTGTTCGAAATAGAGACAGTAACGTAGACAATGGAAACGGTTTGACTAGAATATTATCTCGTGCAATCCCTGTTGGTCTAACATATCTATTGACTTCTGTTAATGGAGATGTTGTGGTGATAACAATTCTTTGATCGGGAATAGCATTCTTGGTTGTTTTATCTAATTCAATAGCTGAGGATCTACTATTTTTGCAGGTTTGTATCTATCTATTATACTACCTCAAAGCCCTCATCGGTTGGATAGAATATTCGTTCTAAGCATTTCCTTATATCATCTACAATCCCCACATCAGCTCCTTTAGAAGCCAAATATGCTCTGTATATAATGCTGTACACACAATAATGATTGCAATAATAAGAATAGGGGTCTGGTTAAACCATCGCTTTAACTTCAATGAGCCTACCCGTATTCAAATCAAATTTCTTTATGTGTTTATGTTGGGTTTTATCCAAGTGATCCATAATGTCACTGTGAAAGGCGAACGCAGTTTCGCAGTTAGAACATATCCAAATATTGTTTAAATCCTCTGGATGCATATCTATTTGCCTTCGGTAGGACAGCAGCAAATTCAATTTAAGAGTTGAGAGATCATCTTATAGAGATAACGACTATAAATCACGTCTCCCTCCATTATAGGGCCTGGACAACGTGCTAGGAATAGAAGGACGCGAACATCCCGATAAGTAGGTTCAGTATCATACTGTTCTTAATACGATTTGATATTCTGTAATGCAATGACGTATTAGTACTGCTCGTAGCCCCTCTGCCATTAACTGAAAGCTGCCATAGTTTTATGCCCTCACCTTATGCAGAGTATGCTTTGTCATTTCACAATCAATTAGAATTGAGCAAAGGAAGTTCCAAATTCTCTTTGTATATCTGTAACACGAGCATCCTTACGAACATTGAATATCCTGTCCTCTTTACTCTTCAACAAGCAAAATAGGCGTACGAATCTAGACATCTTAAAATCAGCAGCCTCGATGCCAAAGTGTTTTGAACCATTCCACACATGTTGCAACGAGGTGGCTTGATCTCAAAAAACATGAATTTGAGACTTGTATGGTGTAACCTCAAGCCTACAGGACAAGCAGAGTATATTGTTGTCAATAAAAAACGGCATAACCTTTCTTTCCTCGTTTTTCTTTGATAGCAGTTTTGCGCCTTGTAAATTACGTAACATGAAATAGATAATCTACATTCTCATCCTGCGTTTTCTTACATCACAAAACGGGAAAGTCCATATATTTTTAGTTTATAATTATAGTTATCATAGGATGATCGCTCATATCTGTATTATAGGATATTGTCTACCTCATGAGGTATGAACGACAACAACCTTGGGAGATCAAATGGAAATAACAAAAAGTCATCTCTCAGATGTGGCAACAATAAGATTCAACATTCACTTGTAAGCAGAGGTATAAGAAATCCTATAGATGATGTTTTTACAAAATCTAGTCTAAGTGTTTATCTAACGAGGTCTGATGAATAAACGGAATGAGATCTACCTCCGGTAAGAATAGCAACAGTAGTGAGAATAATAGAAATAATAATAATAGCGAGAATAGTAGCAGTAAGTGTCCAAAATGCCTGTTGGGAGATATGGTAGAGCATCCCTCGTTCTTATCGATACCTTTTACTTCTCCTTCAAAGATTGCTGAAAAATCAAAGACCGTCGTTGAAGACCAAGATGCAGACTTTGTTTTCAGGTTCCTTTCATGCATTAAGTGTGGGTACTCAGAATTCTATTTGGTCCGAGAGGCCGTTAGAAAGCGCATATAATTTTGAAATTAGAAGTGGTGGGAAAGTCATCAATTCCTAAATCATTAATTATTTTTCTACCTTCTAATATGGGCTGCCAGAATATTGGAAGAACTAAACCGGAATCATTCAGCATGGGGTAAGGCAATGATACCAATGATAGATAGCACACTCTATATGATCAGATTTTGGTTACTTTATCCAGGTATGACAAATTTTGCTCTATTTTTGTATATTACGCATGTCCTCAATTGTATACATTTCAAAATTTTGGGAGTAAAGATATCTTCATTTTCATTAAAAATGACAGTCCCATGCGGCGTGTAATACATGTATTAGAAGTATCCGCGAAATTATACAATTATTATACATCTCTAACTTATCCGTGGTTTTAGGCGCAATAGTGGCTATTATAGTTGTTTATGTGACAATTTTGACTCTAAAACATGTAGAGAGGTCGTTTATGACGACAATGGTAAACCGTGAAGTCTGCACAGTCTACAACATAACGCGTGCTTATTAATCTCACATTTAATTCAGGCCTTATATGGCCATTCATCAGGATCGATTAAATAATGCACTCTTACTCATAAAACGTGTTTTCAGGAAAGAAAAAGATGACTGGTGGTATGCCACCACCCGCACTTTTGATAAATTCTCATATAATATAGCGCAGCCACCGTCTATCTGGCCATGCGTACCCCTGATGGCATCATAATGTGAGGTTAGAGTTTACATTATCATCATCGAGGTTATAAGTACCCCTAATAGAATGAATCTTGGTCTAATCGATATATGGGTATGGGAGCAGGAGAAGCAGAAGGAAAGGGAGGAGCAGGAGCAGACAGAACAGGACAAGAAGGAGAAGATCCAGCCATGAGGATTATCGACAGGCTAAAGAAACTAAAAGCGGGTGCAGAGGAGAGACAACAAGCCTACAGCACAATGGAACATTACTTCGAGGAGCTTGGCAAAAAACTACCCAACGATGAAATTCAAAGGAGTTTTGCAAATGCGATTTCAGACCTTGCGGGAGGGTTGGAGGAATTATACGGTGTCGTGAACATCCTCACGGAAATGGTTACTGAGGAAAGTATAATGAGACAACAACAACAACAACAACAACCTTGATAATTCGTCCCCCTCGTCTTCTTTTTCTATATAATATAGTGAGATTGTACTCTACTTGAGCGTCCTTTTACCCGATACGTGTCTTGACATAATGGCCTTTGATACGGATATAGAGCAAGAAAAAAGAAGAAAAGATGGAGACGTCTTTGTTAAGCGCGGTTCTCGTTGCTGCTGCCGCTCGGGCTGTTGGTGGTATAGCTTGCTTCTTCCTCAGTTCCCTCCTTTCCTCTATCCTTGTCTTCTACTACTGCCACCCCTACTGCTTCGACTGCTGATTGCACCGCTGCCGTTGTAGCCGCTGGACTGCTTGTGGTAGTAGTGGTGTTCGTAGTTTCGCTTATGACCGCTTGCTCATTGGCTGCTACTACTTTGGCTTGGCCGCCTTCTGGATAACCACAACTGTCGCACTTGTAGCCAAGGTCGTTGGTCACTCGATTAGTTTGTGGATCCGAGCTTGTGGCTGCTAGTCCTGTAGGCCGCAGTCGCCCGACTTTGCAATTAGGGCATAGTTGAAATTCTTCTTCTCCTGACATACGGGACAAGCTTGTAATTAGTGAATTTAACTTTATGTCGATCTAATGTAGTTACAGTAGTAATCCTAATCGTATTCTTTGCAATAGCTGGTTTATAATTCAGCTCTTGGCACCGGTAATCGCTGGGATAATTGTCTTGATTATTATAGTGGTTGGGGGAGCTTGGTTGTTGTATGCAAAATATCGATCACGCTAGTCTGGCATTTCTATAGCAACAATACGCCTCAGAATTTGAGATTGAACTGAGCAGTAACGGATGCTTTTTTTAAACGAGCTTTCCCCCCCTCCCTGGATTTAATATTTTGCACCATAGCTCATCTCTCCGTTTGCTTTTTATGCCCTCTCCACTATCGCTATTGAAGCTGGAAATAGATACTTAGTTGGTCGCTGGCTAGAGCCTTATCACATTCTTGCACGCAAATCTGATGTCTTCTGGCTTGATTGTCTTTCTTCCAGCATGCAAAGACAAGTCTACTGCTTGCTTGGCAATTCTCTCTGCTATCTCTTCCAGGACCTTTCTCAATTCATCAGCTGCGTCATCGCTAACGCGTTCTGCCCCAGACTTTTTCATGACACGATACATTGCTGCAAGGCCAAACTCAGGTCCAGAAGACATATGAAGTACCAGACGTAACTATATTAAAAGTGTACTTATACTTTAATAGTTAATACACTGAAGCGCTTTAAATAGAACGAATTCAAAACATTGATTTCTACTAGAGTATATACCTTGGGTAGATAATATAACAATAATGATGCTAATAATTGATTTGATTGTTATTGATTATACTTCTAAGTTTAGAATAAAATGTCTCTTAATTTTTACATAATTATATATATTCACTTCTATTAAATTGCAGTAATTTATCTTTCGATAACGATAACCAGTTTAGTTCAGTTTTTATAAGTATTTATTTTGTATTGCAATCTTTAGCTGTGCGTCATGCTCTTTGATATTCATATCCACCTCACTGACAAAACATATTCAGGATATATTCCTCATATATTAACGAGTCTGCGTATGATGAAAGTGGTCGCGTGCTCTGTTACAGTGGATGTTGAAACTTCCATCAAAAGCTTTAGTTTATTCAATACTTACCGCGACGTAGTAAAGCAGTTTGTCGGGATACATCCAGAAGCTTCGGCTAGAGAAGATCTAGAAAGGTTTAAGGAAATCTTCCGATCAAACTTGCATTACATAGATGGTATTGGTGAAATAGGTCTTGACGGTACATACGATGTGCCTATTAAACGGCAAGAGCAGGTCTTCCACACAATGCTTGAACTGGCTGAGTCAAGCGGCAGACCTGTATCAATTCATTCTAGAAAGATGCTAGATGGAGTACTAGAAATACTATCATCATACCATATAAAAAGCGCACTACTACACTGGTTTGCAGGCAGTAAGAAACAATTGGCAAAATGTATGGATATCGGACTGTATGTATCGTACGGTCCTCCACTTGTATACTCGGAAGATAAGAAGGTGCTCTTGAAAAAGACTGATAGAGATCGCTTCTTGGTGGAAACAGATGGTCCAGTGCAGTACTCTAGCTGCTTTGAGAACAAGCCAGCCATTTCCACTTCTTATCTAGTAAGCGTTATTGCATCGGCTGCATACGCTATTGGCATGACTTATGACGAGACGGTTGAGTTATTACAGAAGAATTCTAAGACCTATCTTACCTACACATGACAAAGATAAAATATCCTTGAAATTGCCTTTTTCTACTACATGAACAGAATAAAGCGTATCTCTACCGAGCTAATGGAGAAATATCCTGACAAATTTGGGCTTGATTTTAATAGCAATAAGAATGTCATCAGCGAAATAGCCATAATCCGATCTAAAGTGCTAAGGAATGAGCTAGCTGGTTACATTACTGCGCATTTGCGAAAGCAAGCTGCGCAAGAAAAGGCTTCAATAGCGTCTTCTGCGGTCGGAGAAACAGAGGACGAAGTTGAGGAATGATAACTATAAGGCTACTTGGTGGAGCAAAAAAAGCAGTCGGCAAAGCCACGGTCAATCTTGACCGACCCAGTGCATCGGTCTCAGACATTTTAGATTTTTTAACAACTATTTCAGCTGAACCTCGACTATTGCAAAGAGGCAATTTGATAATTGCATTAAATGATGTCGATTCTGCTTCCCTCCAGGGCCATAATACTATTGTAAAAAGCGGTGATATTGTAAAGATAGTCACAGTAGTTCATGGTGGAATGCACTACCTGCTTGATGGATATCATTTATCGATCAATGGCGTCGAAAAGGTCATACATGAACCTGGCAAACTGCTTGACATGCTGCGCGGTCGACATAGCAATGTATCCATACAGGCTGTAAATGCTAATGCTGTATATGGAGAAGAGCATATCTTGGGAATACTAAGAATAGTGGTTGAGGCAGAAAAAAGAAATATCATGCTTGCAAACAGATGTGAGACAGAGCTGCTAATTCGACTTGCATGTACCGATCAAATTTCAAAAGCGATGGAAATGATTGGTTTAAAGAAGGGTGCCCCAGGTTGCTTTATTGCATTTTCACAAGACAGAGAGTCATTACGCCAATTCGAAATGCGGCTTAAAAGCGAATTCGATTCGAATGATTCTATATTAAAACCTAATGAGGATAAGCGGAAGCGACTTGCAAGCATGCTCGGTTTTACGGCAAAATTAGATGATAGTAAGTTCCTACAATATCTTTTGGAAAAGGCAGCTATAATGGTAAGGTAAAAGATCATTTACGTTTTTCAATTATCGAGCTAAAAATCTGATTGGGTTGAAGGACCGCTATCCCTGTAATCCCTCCAAGCACCTGGACAAGGATGATCCATTTGGGATTTTCCAGATCTACTTTGTTATTGATCTGATCAGCTATCGCCTTTATAATTTCTATTGAACCAAGAGAGTTATGTCTTTTTTCAACAGTTATCCTGAAGGTATCATTATTGCCCATTCTTGTAATAAGCTCTCTTGCCGCATCTCTTATCGTGTCAAGTCGTGTTGGTACAACGACTTGCACTGGTAATACTCGCAGAATATAACGAACCTGCCATGGTTCTGAGGCCACAAGCTCTTTTAGCTTATCGATGACAACAAAGGGGTCGAGTGAGCTTTGTACAAGTATCATTCCCTTAATCTCAATTATTTCTGAGTCTGCTGTTGAGTCTCCAAATTTATCAAGCAGTTCAAGAACTTCGTCTTGTACATCTTCTTCTCTAAATCTATAAGTGGACACAATGAGGTTAAATTTGTCCAATGACAGATGAGATCTCCCTCGATTCAATCGCTCCTTCACGCAAAATTTTAGGCCTGTCTTCGATAGATACAATGGTGGATTCTATACCTTTTTCTACTATTCCGCCATCCAAGAGTGCATCATAGCCCTCAAGCTGCGAATCAAGCACTTCCTGCGCGCTTCTCACAGTCCTTTCTCCAGATCGGTTTGCGCTTGTGCCTACAAGATATGTGCAGCGACAGAGAAGTGATAACACACAATTATTAGCCGGAACGCGCACTGCCACGCCAGAACTGCCTGCCCTAACTCCTTGTGATATTCTGCGATCGATTAGTGGAGCGACTATTGTTAGCGCACCGGGCCAGTATCGTTCAGCAAGCAACCTGCCTATCCTGCCAAGTGACACTATTCTTTCTGCATCCATTATGCTGGATGCCAAAATAGGTAGTGATTTATTTTCGTTTCTGCCTTTGATTGTGAAGATGCGCTTGACTGCTAAGTCGTTGTATGGATCACACCCTATTCCATAGATTGTATCTGTTGGATATACCACGACTCCTCCAACCTTTATCATGCTTGCGCAGCTTGCCACATCCTCCTCAGTGCATCGGAAGATCTTTCGTGTTGTCATTTCATGCAGCCCTTACCACAGCTGCAGCAGCATCCATAGAGTGTGTACTTTTCGTTGATCGCGCATCAGTAAACGATGTTCAATTATCGAACCTATAAATTAATTGTAAGAGCTTCATATGGTTCCATCTGTCACCTTAATAATAAACTCCTATTAATTACGGCTAGGTTGTTCGTGTCTTCATGCAATCAAAGCAGATTATCACTTCTAATCTCTTTGCATAGATGGTCTTAGGATTAAAAATGACATATATCAAATGCTTTGACAGACAATGTAGCTTCTACTGCGATCTCGCCATAAGCCACTGCCCTACTTTTGGAAGGACGTTATTTTGTGAGTAAAGACTAGCTATTAGTCCTACGTGTCCGGTGTGAAACCTCATAAGACGCTTATCGGTGCTTGACACTACATCATTGAGGGGAGCACTACATTCTGGTGATACAAGATGATCTTCGTCAGCAATAACGTTGAGCAATGGAACCTTAATCATTGACAAATCCACAATCTTGTCGCTCAATCTCATCTCATTTTTTACGAGCAGGTTCTTCTGATAAATATCTGAAACCCACTGTCGGAAGGTCTCACCTGCTATCGGGGGTGTGTCGTATAACCATTTCTCAAGGCGCAAAAAGTTGTCAACAAACTGCTCGTTATCGATATTCTGGAGAAAATTCAGGTACTTGTTTATACCCTGCTTAAACGGCTTTAGTGTCAAATAGAATGCATATAGTTGCTCTGATTGCAGATTTCCTGTGACCTGCAGCATTTTGTCTACGTCCATATTCTTTGCAAGATTTCCAATTACTGTAAAATCCCTTTGACCGTCTATCACAGGGGCGATTACTGCAAGATTCTTTACCTTATCTTGGTGCAAAGCAGTATACATTGCCGACATGGTTCCGCCCATACAATAACCATGTAGAGTCAGCTTTTCTACCTTGTTCTTTTGGAGAACCGTCTCAACACAATCATCGATATGGGAATTGACATAGTCATCAAATGATACATATTTGTCTGCTGCAGTTGGCGCCTTCCAATCAATAAGGTAGACGTCAAAACCCTGACTTAGCAGACTACGAATCCAGCTTTTGTCTGGCTGGAGATCAAGCACATATGATCTGTTGATGAGTGCGTAAACTACAAGTATGGGCGTCCTTGCGGTTCTGTTAACCCTCTGCTGGTAGTGCAATAGTTTGTAGGCTCGTTTTTCCACGAGGATTTCGTTCGGAGTCTCGCCAACCCCCACATTGCCAGCTGTGTGTAGGATATTCCTTGCCTTTTCAAACCTGCGATATGCTTCTTGGATTTCCTCAGCAAGTATAGGCTCTTTCTTCTTCCACTTCTCCTGCTGGTTCTGCATTGGCTGGCCAGCTTGGTCCTCTTTCTGATCAGGTTGCAATTCTTGCTTGGTCATTTCTCGCCTCAAGACTCCTCTTCATATCACGCATGTCTCTCTTCAATTCCGCAATATCTTTTAATATCTCGTCAACCTCGCTCCTTGTCGGAAGGTTTAGCGTCTTAAGATTTTTCTCTAATATGCTTTGCATAACCCTTGATAAATTCAACTGAGTGCCCAATAGCTTACCGTGGACCTCAGAAAATTCTGAGGAGGTGAAGAGATCTGTGAAACTCTCTTCAAAAGCCTCAATGGCGGCACGCCTGTATTTCTCAAAATCTTCTTTCTTTGCTATCTGCGTTGGAGCCTGTTCTACTGTATCTCTTATTGCTCTTGTGTATGCTGTGCCCAAAAGCGACCAGTAGCTGTCCATGTTGCTTTTGAGTTCAATCATAACCTTGCCAAGGGTGACAAAATCGTTAGCAAATGAAGTAAAATCCTTTGAAAAAGCATATACCGGGCCAATTGTCGGCAGTTTCAAATTACCGCTCCAAAATTCAAAGACTTTGTTAACTTGCTCCTGCATGAATTCCTGTGTTCTATTAGCATTATCATTTTCAATCATTTATTTTCCACACAACATTTAGAATTCGTCGACTGGCTATTATAGTTTCGTGGTATAAATTTTACACTAAAAGTATGATCCCTGTGTGGATCTTGTAAGAATCTTTATGATATCACGATCATATCCGCCCCAGCAAAAAATTGCAGATTGTGTGTCTGCTCATGCGTTGGAACCGCTTGAAGGAGTAGCTAGAAAGATAGATTGCAATCTTCTCGAAAGAACATACAACTCGAAGAGCCTGTTACGAGGATTATAATAATATCTTTGTAACCCGCAACATTAAATTAACAAGAGAGGATTAGAGCGCTGGGGAGGGTCCGTAGCTCAGCATGGATAGAGCGCCTGCCTTCTAAGTTCTATTGGAGAAAGCCGGAAGTCGTGGGATCGAAGCCCACCGGGCCCGCTTAGTCTTGCAGGGAACTCAATTTATGCTAATTTCTTGCTAATAGACAGCCGTGCTATATAGGATTGAGATCTATTGGCCGTGCTTTCATTTCTAAGCAAAGGCCTTGTCATGCATTAAGAAATAGAAAAGCATATTATTTTTGAAAAAAGTGAAGCGTTATGCTGGCTATGCTCTGATGTTTTTGTATATATGCGCCATTGGTCTCTTGGCAGAGTAAGAGATATCTGCATGATTTCAATCTTATCCTTGCCAATTTTTAGATGCGCATTGCAGATTAAGAAAGTATCGTATAGATAACTTATTCTCTGTAACCATTATTGACCCTGGCGTAATTACAAATTTTAGGGAGGAAGAATTGAACTGTGATAAAGTAGAAGTCTGCGCAATCGATTCTACAGGATCAATGTTATTAAGAGCCTTGTTATCTCATTGACAATTCGTTCTTGCTATGAAATACCACGTTGGTTAACTCCAGATAATTTAGTTTTTTGTTTGGTTCATCTGCGATCATCGGCTGTCTTTATAATATATTTATAATTAAAGCTGTATCTAGCAAATGTATTATTTCTTCACGAATAGTGCGACATTAGAAGTATTGATAATACTAATTTTGCTCGTCTAAGCCTAGCTTTACTTTGAGGGGCATCATTGTATCCGACAACTATAGAAACGGGCATCTTTATCTAATCAGGATAGTCCGGCTCATCACAAAAGCGTCAGAATCACACCGAGCTCTCTGTCCTTAGTAAGGCAAATGCGCCACCAGCGGCGTAGGCGATTGCAATGAAGATTCTCGACAGCATTACCTCGATGTCTTGTCGTGTTGCAAAAAGCATACTATCGATCAAAATGGCCGTTGGTATTGCAGCAAGAGAAACTATAGCAACTATTAGCTGCTCGCGATTATCTGCTCCGTTATACTTCTTCATCATCCAATATGTCGATAAGTTGCCAAGGCCTATGCCAGCTAAGATAAGGTACTGATAAAATGATGGAAAAATGGCTATTGTAGCAAAAGGACCTGCCCAGCAAACCCCATTCACTGCCTTTGCAGCAGTGGGCCATCCAGTGCTTGTCTTCATCCTGCCAAGGATCGATGGTACTGCATTACGTAAACGTGTGTAGCTGGCTCCAAATACTACTCCAAAGCTGACAAGCCAAATCACAACATAGTAGTAAAAGGGGACACCTGTGATCGAATAAGCAATTTCGCTAGAAAAGGAAGCAACGACAACTGCGATTGACACTGATATGAACAGAACACCAAAGGCCCTCCGAACCTCAACTGACGAGTTCTGCAATGGGTATAATGTGCATTTGCATCTAATTTAAATCATCATTGTTACCCTAACTAAATGATGAAAACAGTAATAGCTCTATGTTTCTAACATCCATATTTTGCCCTTTCTGCTCTACTTAAGCCCAAAATAATAGAGATCTAGTCGGGTAACTACTTCCGAGTTTAATCAATACCTTTAGAGGCACTATTATCTATCTCCTACGTCCTAAATATGGGACATCATTTTGCTTGCCCTCTTACTCTTGTCCATTTGACAAGAGCACCAGCAGCAGTCACCCATTCAATGACTGAGCGGTAAACTGGAACATTCACGTCCTCGATGCGCTCTGAGATACTTTCTGTAAACGGTCCTCCCATAGCACCTACAAGTATTGGTTTTTTCCTTTGCTTCTGAAAGGAGGCAAGGACATCTACAATCGATTCCTCCAGAGGATCATCTTGGAAGACAAACCATGGCATGATGATATCGATATTGGGATCGTCCATGAATGACTGTACGGCAAATCGATAATCGTCAGCATTTGCAGATCCCGTAATGTCACAAGGATTACCTATTACATATGTTGATGGATAGTGTTCTTTGAGTGATTTTTTAGTCTCTTCGCTCAATTCAGCCACTTGGAGACCAAGCCCTTCAAAGTGGTCAATTGCAGCAATTACTGGGCCTGCTCCGTTGGTTACCATTGCTACTCTACCTCCGTTTGGCACAGGTTGCCATGTGAGAGCCTTAAGTGCCGCTGTCATCTCTTCATAGCTATCTACGGATATAATGCCCGACTGATCAAGTGCACCCTTTACTACAGCATACGATCCGCCAAGCGATCCTGTGTGAGAAGCTGCTTGCTTCGCCCCTCTTGCAGATCTGCCGTTTTTGAATACGACTACTGGTTTGCCGCGCTCTTTAATCACTCTTCTTGCAGTGTTCATGAACTTTCTACCATCGCCCAAACCTTCAACATATAATCCGATAACTCTGGTCTGTGGGTCCTCAGAAAGGTACCAGATCATATCAGCTTCGTCCACATCTGATCTATTGCCATAGGATATCATCTTGCTCATACCAAATGTGTCGGAGCTTTCCATGAACGCAATGCCTACTGTTCCGCTCTGAGACAGGAAAGCAACATCACCCTTCCTAGGGCGTATCATTCTTGCATGGCCTTGAAACGCACAATCAAGGCGGTTCTCACCATTGAACATGCCTATGCAGTTAGGACCGATGATCCTGATCTGCAGCTCCTTTGAAAGTTGTCGGACCTGCCCCTCAATATTTGCGCGCTCTCCTCCAAGTTCCTTACCACCTCCAGAAATAATTACAAAATTATGGATGTCCTTTTTTGCTGCTGACTTTAGTAGATCTGGTACAAACTTCAAATCAACCGTAACGACAACAACATCTACCTTATCTGGTACCTCGTCAATGCTCTTATATGCCTTGAGGCCCATGATCTCAGAATAACCTTTTGCATTCACTGGATAGACCTTTCCCATATAATCATGCTTTGCTAAGCTTTCCAGAACCGAGTTACCTACCTTGCCAGGCTCAGGTGAAGCGCCAATTAGAGCCACTGATTTAGCATTGAAGAACAGATCCAGATATTCAGATCTCGGTTGAGCATTTGAGACTGCTTCTGGGTCTGGCTTTTCACGTAGTAAAATCTTGGCATCAACTACTACATATTCATTTTCATAAAATATTATGGGGTTGAAGTCAATGCTTTCATAATAAGAAGCCATATCTGTCCCAAATTTCCCTATGTTGACCAGCGCCTCTGCAAGCATATTCATATCCACCGGTGGCGCTCCTCTGAAGCCCTTGAGTATTCTATTGCCCTTTAGATCCTCTATCATGTTGATTGCATCTTCCTTTGTTATTGGCAAAACTCTGAATGAAACATCTCTAAAGACCTCTGTGTAAATACCCCCTATGCCTGCCATGATAACTGGACCAAACTGAGGGTCGTTCTGTAGACCAACAATAATCTCCACTCCACCACCTGAGGCCATCTTCTCGAGCAATAACCCCTTTACCTTGTATTGTTTGCTAAGCCTCCCATAGATGTCATTGAATGCGTCCTTGACTTCACTCGAGTTCTGAAGGCCAACCTTAACACCTTGCACATCTGTCTTGTGCAAAATCTCTGGTGAAACGATCTTGGCAACAAGGGGGTAACCTATCTTTTCGGCCTGCATCTGCGCCTCTTCTGCGTTATTGACCAGTGCATATTTTGGTACCTTTACCCCATATTCGCTCAAGACTTGTTTGGCAAGCTCTTCCGTTATCACTTTTTCCTTGCTTAAATAAATGTCATCAAAGAGCTTCTGAACGTTCTCATTGGTCATCTTATTAAGGAAAAAACCAGTTTAGCTTTTATATAGTTACCTAATGCATGAAAACTATTATTTTGCTCACTTCTGCAAAACCCGTGTAAAATTATTATATATTCGTCTACCTTGGTTCGCTAGCTCTTCTAACTCTCGGGGTGCTGGGAATAGATTCTCAGGCTTGATCCCTTCAGCTATCAAGTCAGTATTGTACTCCTTTATCCATGTTTGTATAAGGGGCTCATCAACTTCAAAGTGAAACTGGATGCCTACTGCAGACCCGATCCTAAATGCCTGCGGATATAAGTCGGAGTATGCAAGGATCTTTGCATTTGCTGGCAAATCATATGTATCCCCATGCCATTGGAATATCCTGATCATCTTATGGGTGAAGCCCCTAAAGATGTCATTGCTGCTGGCTGGTGTCAAATATACATCGTACCATCCAATCTCTTTCTTCTTGCCCTTGTATACACGTCCTCCTGCAGCCTGAGCTATTAGCTGCGAGCCAAGGCATATTCCTAACACCGGTGTATCGTTTTTAATCGCATTCCTGATGAGCTCTTCCTCTTTTTGCAGGTAAGGCAAATTATCATACACTGCCATTGGGCCTCCAAGAATTACTATCGCATCATATCCCGATGGGCTAGTAGGAACGGGATCATCTTGTGTATCAATTTTCTGAATCTCGTACCTATCATTCAAAAACATCTGCTCAAGTAAGCCAAGTGTTTCGCACTGAATATTCTGCACCGAGAGTACCTTGGGCAATATCTAGGATGTGTGCTCATTTGTATTTATTCCATGAGGAAAAATATTAAATCTGATAGGCGCTAAAATTTAGCTGGCCGTGGGCTACCAATATAAAGTCGATGACTATGACACTGTTGAACGCCTGCGCAGTTTTATTTGTATGCTGAATGAGGAATCGGAGAGAGGTTCTGTCATTGTAGTTGAAGGCAGACGTGACGCAGAGGCTCTCTCTAAGATAGGTTTCACTGGCAACCTTGCAGTCTTCCATCATTTTAAGGGAATCGCCAACTTTGCAGACAGCTACGATAGCATTGGCAAAAAAATAATTCTCCTATTGGATATGGACAGAACTGGCAAATACCTTACAAGCAGGTTAGTATCTCAACTTCAATTGAGTAGGCATAGTGTAAACTTATCATACAAGAGGACACTTGCAAGGATAACAAATGGCAAAGTGAGGCATGTTGAAGATCTTGTCATCTATGCACCCCACATGTCTGGGATCACTGGAGGCCGTAAGGACCTTTACTTTTATACATAATTCCCTGAAGCTTTACAAAGCACTTATATTCAAGCAAAGAAAAGTGAGAGCTATATACCAGCAAACTGCGAGGTTGTGAAAGAAATTGCCCACTACAGGTATAGTAAAATATCATGTTAAGTTAAAATTTGATGTTGATGGTTTGGTTGAGAAGGCCGATATAATTGGTGCTATTTTTGGACAGACCGAGGGCCTTCTCGGTCCTGAAATGAACCTGAATGAATTACAAAAAGTATCCAAGGTTGGAAGAATTGAAGTAAACGTGGAAACTAAGGGCAATATGACTAAAGGAGATGCCCTGATACCCATGAGTACTGATATTTCCACCGCAGCGCTAATTGCAGCAGCCATAGAGAGTATTGACAAGGTGGGGCCGTTTCCAGCTAAGTTTGGTCTGGTTGGAATTGATGATATACGAGCCATAAAAAAGAAGGTCATAGTTGACCGTGCTAAGAAGATAGTACAAGACTGGGCCACAAGAACTATAAGCGAGGGAGATGAAATGCTCAAGGATGTTTATGATGCAAGCAAGCCTGGAAAGTTGACAAGCTTTGGAAAGGCACAACTGGCTTGCGGCACGGGAGTCTTTGATTCTACCTGGATAATACTGGTAGAAGGAAGAGCAGATGTCGTCAATCTTTTGCGTGCAGGATATGACAACGCTATCGCAATCGAAGGCGCAAGGATCGACGAATCTGTGACAAAACTTACAGAAGGCAAGCGTGTAGTGGCATTTCTTGATGGTGATCGCGCAGGAGATCTCATATTAAAGGAGTTGCATGGGGTAGTCAAAATAGACAAAGTGCTCAGGGCCCCACCTGGTAAGGAAGTGGAGGAATGCACTCCACTTGAAATATCTGAAATCTTAAAGGACTCGTTCTCGCCTGAAATACCAGCTGTTCAACAACCTATATATCCATCGCATCAGCCCTCTCATCATCAACAGCAACATGCTCATTATGAGAGAAGGAATTATAGGAGAGAAAGGGATCAGCAAGATGATTATCGAGCCCAACAGACACGGCAGCAAGAAGAAGCACTAGAGTCAGCGCAGCCTTCCAAAGAGCCCTTGGTTGAGGATAGCGCAGAAATAGTCTCTGCAGTTAGAGATGTTTTCCCTCAGATAAATGAAACACTTGAGGCTGTTGTGCTAGATGGGTCGATGAATACTTTGCTTAAGGTTCCAGTATCTGAGGTCATCAAGAGGCTTAATAGCGCAGAGGGTGGCAAGCTGCTGGTTATAGACGGCATTGTAACCCAGAGGCTCGTAGATGCAGCAGATAAGGCTGGTATCGAATACATTATAGGGCATCGGATGACTGACTTCAAAAAACCTGCTGATATTAGAATCAGAACATTTGGTGACATCGGCATAAATAACTAGTAAAGATAAATGCCCGAAATCAAACTACAGCACATACTGACATTAATCGAGCTCCTTTCAAAAGGGGCCCGTCACAATTTTGTTGAAGTGACTACTACGTTACTTGGCAAAGGCATCGGTAGATCCCAACAAGCAGCTTCAAAACACCTCTTAGACTTAGAGACCTCGGGATATATTGAACGTCTGAAAAAGGGTCAAAAGTTTGCAGTCAAAGTCACAGATAAGGGCTATTCTGAGATACAGAGTCTCTATTTATCGTTGAGATCTGCTCTTGAATCTACCCCTGCGACAATGGATTTTCGGGGCAATGTAATTTCGGGTATGGGAGAAGGGGCATACTACATGTCATTGGAGGGGTACCGAAGACAATTCCGTGAAAAGTTAGGATATGAACCGTATCCTGGGACATTAAACGTTCGGCTAACTGACCAGATATATATGAATGGCCGTCTTGAACTTGGCAAGCATCCATCGATATTTATCAACGGTTTTAGTGATGGCACACGTACATACGGCTGGGTCAAGTGCTATCGCGCAATCATAAATGACGGCGCAATAGACAATGCTGCTGTCCTTGTGCTTGAACGGACACATTACGATGATAGTATGCTTGAAGTGATAGCGCCAATATCAATCAAGCAGGTAGCTGGAATCAAAAATGGTGACATGATAAAGGTGCAAGTACTGCTTGCTTAGATCCCATAAATCGAATCCCCTAATTCTTCCTTTATTTTTGAACTCTTTGACTCTGGTATTGGAGTTGACAGCCTTATAACTTGGACATTTAGGTTGCGTTTCTTGCAGTTCTCTGCAATATCTTTTTCACTGTGAGCTTGATCATAGCCAAGTGCGATCACGTTTGGTTTGACATACTCAACCGTGTCGTATAGAGTGCCCTCTTTGCCGATTAGCGCCAAGTCAACAAAATTGAGCGAAGTGACCAGAGCCTTGCGGAGTTTTTCATCATGATAGATCTTTCGATATTTCTTTATCTTCTGAGCTGTGGATTGCCTTGCCACTATTACGACAAGTACATCACCCTCTGCTTTTGCAGCCTTGAGTGTATGAATGTGTCCTGGATGGATGAGATCAAAAACTCCTCCTACAAGAACGACCTTCAGTACATCACGGCCAATAAACGTAAGCTTAGTCGGGTCAGATTTCTCAACTAGGCCGATCTTGATAAGACGGCTTATGGTGGAATTGTAGAACTCTTGACTTATGGGCAGTCGCGCATTTAGTCTCCCATAAGCGGAGATCGAAGGATCTAGCATACTCGCATAGAGGTTAGCGAGAATAGTCTTGTCTAGCGGGTCCATCTGGGAATCTACTATATGACAATAGCGAAATCTTTTATGTTATAAACTATTGCCTATATGTAGGCATTCTATAGAATTTACTCCTTTGAATCATATACCTTGTTATAAATTAAAATAATTAATTCCATTATGGTGGATTGCTTTCAACTTTGACATAAGATGATAACGTTAAGATGATATATAGATACACATACAGCAACCTTGTAAGAAACGTCTGATCAAATTGTTTCCACTTTAAGGAATGACTTCAGGCCCTACGCTGAGCCTCTGCAATCAGCTGTGGAAAATCTTCCCCGGGAACAGATTTTTGTCATCTACAGACTGTTAATATAGTGTATATAGCAGCTAGGAACTTGAAAAGGCAGAAATTGCAACTAACTATACTTCAAAGTATTTTGTTGTAAATGGTAATAACATCTGTCTTTGTTATCCTCCTCCTCTTCACAATGGTGATGATTTTGCTGCTCCACTTATGAGTCAAGAATTACCTTAAAAGACAAATAAGATGAATTCAGCCACAGACTGTATGTATCTATAAATGCCATGCCAATGCCATTATTATGATGTCGTTATACTCCTCTGCCGTAGAGATAAAGAAAAAGCTTGAGGAGAACTGGATAAGGTTTATCAACGCTAATTCCAGGCAGCTTTCGCTTGATACAATCAATGGTTCTAGTCCACCTTCGATCTTTGTGGGTCGTTTTGGCTATCCAAAGGTCAGGATAGGGCCAATGATTTCTCCCTTGCATGGAGACACAACTATCTTAGACCGGACTGAGCTGTGGACGGGTAAAAGCCTTGAAGAAATAGCGAACTACCGTCTGTCGCTTGTATTGGGCACAATGAATGTGGATATACATGACACTTCTAGTAGATATCTTGCCAACATGCAAGAGTTATCATTGGCAGAGAAGCCCGCTGAAACTGAGCTTACGTTTGAAAGAAAACCTGTAGCCGATGTCGATATACAAAAAGAATTCAGGCTTGACTACGAAGGAACGCCTTTTGGACCAACTGCACCTCTGAGAGCTTTTAAAATTGCATCGCATTCTGTCGATCGGCGCATTGAATCTGTATACTATGATACAGATTTGGGCGCAGCAGATGCTATGATGGATCTGTATCGGCGCGAAGTAGAAATAAGTATTATCCAACGAGTTTTTAGTATGGGAATGCTTGGAATAAAGAAGAAACGTAAGCTTGTGCCTACAAGATGGAGCATTTCTGCGACCGATGATACTATTTCTGGAATGCTTGTAAAGAAGATTGAAATGAATCCTCCAATCGATTTATTTGAAGTAACTTGGTATTCTCATCTCGAGAACTATTACTCTGTCATATTGATACCTGATGATAGATGGATTTTCGAAATGATTGAATCCTGGTTGACAAGCGGAGGCCAGGTGGCCTTAGGAAGTGACAATGAAGATGCAAGAAGACTCAATCACAACCCGACGATAGCCGGAGCCTATTTTGCAGGGCGTCTTGCAGTAGCAGAGCATCTTGCTAATCGACGCAAAAAAGCTGGAGCTATTATTCTCCGCGAGATACATCCAAATTATATCATACCAGTTGGCGTATGGCAGATAAGAGAAGCAGTACGTCAGGCTCTGAAAACGCTTCCGCAAAAGTTTGAAGGCTTTGATAGTGCAATGTCTGCTGCATGTGCTTGCATGTCGCTCTCTAAGAATGAAGTATTACAAAAAAGTCAGCTTTGGCGAAATTTCAAGTGCCAGACAAGGATAAGTGATTTTGCTTAACTAACTTGGCAAAGGGTGATATATTAGCCCTGCACTTAATTCTTTTGATAGTTATGATGAGCGAGGCCCCTCCAGAGGGCATCAAGCATGTTGTTCCAATCAAGCAGGTGGAAAAACCAATTAAGATTACAGAGCAGGCTAAGGTAGAACTTCAGAGCTCTGGTATTATGGATGAGAAGGGTAAGCTGAAGTTGAAAGGTGTAAGCCCAAAGATGCTAAAGCGCATGAAGTTAGAGGCAGTTGATTGCCCTGTACTTAACAGTGAAATCGGCTTTATGCAATGCTATGTCTGTAAAAACTTTTTCAGTAGGCCTACGGGCAAGGTTTATTGTAAAGGCGATCCTATTTAGTCATATGTGCTTCATTAAGAAAGACTTTCATAGCTTCATTCTGCCTATCGATTTTATTATCTACTCTAAGAGTACATAAAGACACAGAGAGTTGTAGAAAGGTAGTGCTAGTTGATATGATCTCGCTATTGCCTAGACATATATCTAATTATACACAACGTAAACTGCATTTATTTCAAACATGCAAAGTGTGTATTTGCTGATAACCATCGATAGTCCATTAGGGCTAATCTTCGCAATATGATGGCAAGCTGTCATACATCTCAGGAGGACGACGAATTTTCTACAAACAATAATAGAGCTAGGGATATAATTTGTATTACAATAACTTCATAAATGCTAATAGGTCTGCCAATGTCAACGTGGATTCTAAGAAAGAACCAATAGGGATAACCGTCAAGAAAAATGTAGACTTCAGCGAGTGGTACACCCAAGTTGTCCTCAAAACTACCCTTGCTGACTATGCTCCTGTCAAAGGCTTCATTGTACTTCGCCCATATGGTTATGCAATTTGGGAATCAATAAGGGACATCCTCGACAAGCGATTTAAAGAGACTGGTCATCAGAACGGCTTCTTGCCTGTGCTAATACCTGAAGGCTTACTGGCAAAAGAGCGAGATCATTTTGCAGGATTTACGCCAGAAGTCTTTTGGGTTACTAAAGCAGGTGATAAAGAACTTGATGAAAAATTGGCTCTCAGACCAACATCTGAGACCCTTGCATATTCAATATTTGCAAAGTGGATTTCAAGCTACCGCAATTTACCACTCAAGGTCAATTTTTGGAATTCTGCTCTTCGAGCTGAAATCAAGTCGACGAAACCCTTGATCAGGACTTCCGAATTCCTGTGGCAGGAGGGCCATACTGTGCATGCAACTGAAGAAGAAGCACAGCAGGAAGTCATCGGGATAATTGATATTTATAAGGATCTACTAGAGAATTATCTAGCTGTACCAGTTATAGCCGGTTACAAGACCGACAGAGACAAGTTTGTCGGCGCAAAATACACAATAACATTAGAAGGGTTAATGCCTGGAGAATGCAAGGCACTCCAGATGGGGACTTCACATCACCTTAGTCAGAATTTTTCAAAGCCATTTGGAATAAAGTACCTTGGCAAGGATACCCAGGAGCATTTTGCATGGCAAACATCTTGGGGAGTTTCTTGGCGTTTGATAGGTGGGTTGATAATGGTTCATGGTGATGACCGTGGCCTAATTCTTCCCCCACAAGTTGCACCAATACAAGTAGTAATAGTGCCTATACACAAGGAACAAAATGCCGAAATGGTGAAAGAAAAGGCAAAGGAAATTGAAACTGAATTAAAGAATAATGATATAAGAGCATACACGGATGATCGAGATGAGTACACTTCTGGTTGGAAGTTTAACGAATGGGAGATGAAAGGGATCCCATTGCGGATCAACATAGGACCAAAGGATATTGAAGGCGGACAGATTGAATTTGTCAGGCGAGATACAAAGGAAAGAATGCATGGTGAGCGGCAGAGGCTAGTAAATATTACATCCTACGTTTTGGCAGAGATACAGCACAGTTTACTTGAAAAGGCAAAGGAGTTTCTCAACCAGAACACCTTCAGGCCTACAGGTTTTGAGAGCTTCAAATCGATAGTCCAAACTAAGGGAGGGTTTCTTCTTGCAGGCTGGTGCGGTCAAGAACAATGTGAAGCAAAGATAAAAGAAGAGACAGGTGCAGACATACGAGTGATACCATTTGATCAGAACCAGAAGCCTGCTGCCTGCATTTACTGCGGTCGCGAAAGCAAAAAAGCAGCAATATATGCAAGGGCATACTAATTGGTAACACTTGAAAGTCTCTTTCCATTCGGAACTGAACTGGGCTACATAGGCATCCTCCTTATAAGCTTCGTATTTAGTTTAATTCCGTTTGTCCCTATTCCTTATTTCCCTGTCTTAATAACCGCTTCATTTAATCCTCATTTCAATCCCAATATAATCTCCCTTGTCAGTGCGATTGGAATAGTCGGTGCAAAGACGATAATCTTCTTTATCAGTTATTATGGTCGCAAAATCCTAAGCGATAAGACAAAAAGGAGGATGCGTCCGCTCCAAAACCTGGTAAGCAGGTATGGTTGGTTTGGAGCGTTTATAGCGGCACTTACTCCAATACCTGACGATATCGTCTATATCCCACTTGGTCTAGCGAAGTACAATCCGTGGAAATTTGCTACAGCTACATTTGCTGGGAAATTCTTATTGAATGAAATTATTGTCTGGGGCTCAGTCTTTCTTGGGAGGCCTTTCGTCGAGGACATAATATCATCAGATAGAACAAACGGGACATCATTAATTATAGCTGCTATCGTGAGTGCTATAGTACTTGCGGCCGTTGTATACTTTTCGCTCAGAATAGATTGGGCGAAGATAATTGGAAGATGGTTTCCTTGGGCACTGCAAAATGACAATGAAGAAGGAGAAGAAGGTCATAACGACCACAATAACAACAATGAGGATAAGAACAAGAGTACCTAGCTAAGGCATAAGTACTATTCTTGTCTTTTGCCATTCAATTCGATCAAATCTTCATTGATGCCAGTCATGCAGTCAGTGACTACGGGTTTGACTTGCTGAAAGTGTATCGTTCCCTGTGGTATCTTCTTCGCCTCCTGCATTGATATTAGACGTCCTTCAAATGCATTTTTGTGCTCATCACATACCACTGCAAGCATGTATTCTCCCTCAAGTGATTTCACAGAGATGACATATGAGGGAGGTAGCTGACATTCCTCTCCTTCAATCTTAGCTGAGCAGTGCTCGGGCAAAAGCACATCATCTTTATTATTCGCAAGGCAATATAATAATAACTAATTTGTAGATTATTGCAGCAAAGAATGTGTAACTAAAATATATGCAAATTTTACGTTGTTTCTTCTCATCGGTGAAATCTAGCCTAACACCCATAGGAAATAGGCAACATAGGCTCTGCTAAGAACAGAATCAAAAAAGACGTTGAGCAGAATATCTGCAATGAATACAATAGAAGCTTCTTAAGTTACATTGCCTGCCTCACTTTATGATGGCCGGGCTCTATAGGTAACAATGTAATGTAACTATTATATATTCCTATTTGATAGGAATGTATCAGATCTATTGCAAGTAGATAAAGAAACACTTCGGCTTTTGGTCAAGCGCAGAGCAATGCTTCGAGTGCTATCTGTCTTGGTCAAGCAAAAGGGGAATGCTTTGCCTACTCGTGTATTGCTGCAGAAGTTGGGCGCTAACAACTTTCACCATATGATATTGCAGGCAGAGAAGGAAGGTTATATCAAACGCAAGAGAATCAAGCCACAAGGAAAGGGTAACTATCTGGTCTATAATTGCTTGACACCAAAAGGAAGGCGGTTAGCTGAGCTGAACAAGAAATTGGAGTAATCTAATAATATTTTGTCTATGATTGGATCTCCCTTTTTCTATTTACTTATATATGGATGCTATGTATAGAGCCGAAGTTGAGTGAATCTCATAAATATATATGAGGCTGGAAAGATTTTGTGATCAATACATCTTAATTTATAAAACGGCTGTGAGTTTTTCTGCATGGGTATGGGTAGCAGAAGACGAAAAACTCTTGTGAGGCCTGCAAGAAAATCGCGGAGAGTGGATGGAAAATGTCCAAAATGCACCACAATTGTAAAGTTCAATGTATCCGGCCCAGTTGGCGATGAGATATACGAGTGCACGGGTTGTATGTCAAAGTTTCACATAAATGAGTTGTAAAACATAGTAGCATCAACTGCTTAAAAACCCCTCACCCTGCCAAACCAAAAATTACTATTATTCATTTTATCGTGCGCCTGAAGGATATTTCACGCTCGTGCTCCATCTGTATGGTAGTGTGGGTTATATTGTAGCGTTTGGCCAAAACCGTGTTTATTTGAGATAAGATAGTGCTTGACTCGCTGAGCATTTGGTCACGTATCACAACATGACCGCTCAATGCGTCCATTCCCGTAGATATTGTCCATACATGCAGATCATGGACATCTACTACTCCGTCCAGCTGTTTGAGAGTTATTATTATTTCCTGCATATCAAGCTTTGACGGAGCACCTTCTAGCAATATGTGAGTGCTGCTTTTTACAATAGTGTAAGCGCTTCTTGCCACTAGGCCTGATATTAGAAAGGCGACAAGTGGATCAACTATGGTGATTCCTGTGTTAAGAGTAATGAAGCCAGTAATGATGACTGCGACGGATGAGATCGTGTCATAGACTACATGGATGAAAGCACTATGAATATTGATACTCTTGCCAGCGTGGTGCTTTAGCAGGAATATAACCACTAAATTGCCTGAAAGGCCAATACTTGCTGTTAATAAGAGCAGTGGCGCGTTTATTGTGGTTGGGGATAACACGCGCATAAATGCCTCATATAACACCCATAATGAAATTGCTGCAAGCGCTACACCATTTGCAAGTGCGACCATCACTTCAGCTCTGTGATAGCCAAATGTCATTGCACCAGAATGGCTTCTTGCTGCCATTGTTGTTGCAAAAAGACTCAGTCCAATCGCCATCACGTCTGTAAACATATGCACCGCATCGCTTACTAGCGAAATGCTGCCACTTACAATACCACCTATGACTTCATTTATCGCGATTGCGACAGTGACTGCAAATGACACCATCAGCATTTTCTTGGGCTGCAGCAAGCTAGGTCCCAATGTAGATAGTTCGTACTGCTTTTTGGTATTTACGGGTTGTTTCGGGGCTAAGGGGTAAGCGCCAACTGCGCAGGATTTTTATACTTTACAACCTGTGAAGCTCCTTCTTTGGGATAGATGCCATAGATAAGGGTAGCCTTGGCCACGGTGGAGTCCTTCAGAGTGACCATGATTATTTGGCTACCTTTTGAGCGCTCAAGCAGTACCTTAGACAATCTGTCCGTGTTCTCAGCATCAAGATGTGCATCCACTTCATCCATCAAATAAAATGGTGAGGGTTTAAGCGACTGAAGGGCAAGCAGGAAAACCGTAGCAGCAATTGTCTTTTCGCCACCCGATAGCGTGGTTGATTCACGTGGAACTGTCTTACCTGGGAACCGCACTATCAACATCACGCCGCTTGAAAAGATATCTTCAGAGTCCTCAATTTGCAGCCATGCAGAGCCTCCTGTCATCTTCTCAAAAGTTGAGCGTATATCACTATCAACTTTCTGAAATGCCTCAGTGAAGACCTTCTCTTTCTCTTTTACAATTTGCTCGATGAAGGAAATGATAGAATTACGCTCATTTTCAAGTAAGTTGCGCCTAGTTGACATAGCTCGATATCCATCCATTACCTGTACGTACGCCTCATCTGCGCGAAGGTTAATCCTTGACTTAACTTCTTCATATTCGTCAGTTAACTCTTTGATCGCTGTTTCAACATCCATTTCGTCAATGAGGTCCTTATAACCAAGAGATCGAAGGTTGTCTATTTGGCGAGATTCCTCTGCAGTCAGATCTGCAATGTCTTTCCGAAGCAGTACAGACTCGCGCTCTATTGAGTTATATTCCTTTGATGTTTTGCGTTCGCTTTCTGAGAGTGCTTTTGTCTTGCGCTCATATTCTTGCAGTACACTATAAGCGCTGCCAGAAGAAGCGATTATCTGCTGCTCTCTATCTCTCAGTTCTTTAAGCTCGACATCAAATGACTCCGACTTTCTATGCATGTCTTCTATCTGGAGTTTGCGTTGTTCTAGTTCAAAGCAAAGACGTTCGCTCTCTTGGTTCATTTCATTCAGATGTTGCCTATCAAGCTCCAACTTATCTTCAAGCCCTCTGAGGATAGATTGCGTATGGCCAATCTCAATATTGGCTATGTCTATTGCCTTTACTACCTGGTTGTGAGTTATATTTTTTTCATCAAGCTTCTTCTTGCTTGACGGCTCTTCGCTGACGCTATTTAGCCTTAAAGCTAATTTTTCAATGGCAGGTGAAAGAAGGGCAAGCCTCCTTGAGTATTTCTTAGACTCTGTAGTCAGCAAGTCAATTTCTGAGTGGAAAGCTTTACTATCAATGATGGCCTTTAAAAGAGACTTTTCCTTTGCTTCCAAAGATTCCTTTTCTTTAATTATGCTTCTCTGAAAATCTCTGATAACAACCTCAAGCTGGACTTTCTCTGAATCGCTACCAGTTATTTGTTTCGAGATATCATAGAGCTGCGCCTTTTTCTCATCTATAATCTGGGAGAACCTAGTTAACATTATACGAAGATTTCCTACGGAATCCCTAAACGCTATAGCTTTTGTCATATTGGTTATCTTTCCTCCAAAGTCTACTGACATTGAACCTCCAACAGGCTCAAAGAGCTCACCGTCAGCTGACACGGTCCTGTAGCCCTTCCTTGACAGCATAAAAGCTATCGAGGAATTTCTTACGAGCAATACGTCTGAGAACAGAAATGCTGGCAATTTCTCATAGTCCGATTGTATAAAATTTGACAGTCTCCCGATTATACTGGTCTGATCATCTGGCATGTGTTGTTTCTCTCTAAAATGACTGATGATGTCAAGTGGTATAAGTCTGAGACGTGGAAGTTTTTGCTCCTTGGCATAGGTGGCTACCATCAACATAGATTTTACGTCATTCACCACAAAGGCTTTCATCCATTCAGAGCCTGCTGCGAGGACCGCTCGGTCGTAGTACTTGTCCCATCTTAATAAGTCATAAACGAGGCCATGGATGTTAAACTTGTCTTTTTCTTTCATCAACTCTGCAATGGCAACATCCTCGTTCATAGCGTTCTTGACCACAGTTGCGCGTTCCTCAAACTTGTTGACAAGGCTCTCTGCACGTAGTAGTAGATCTGCAGAACTGGCTAACTCCTTTTCAAGATTTAACTTTGTGTCACTTAGCTCCGCTGCTCGCTTAGAGGTATCTTGCAATCTTGTCTTATCAGATTCAAGTGATCTTTCGAGTTGTTCTATTCGACTTTTTGCATTCAGAATTTCTGATTTGAGTATATTGATAGTTGAATCGTTAGAGTCTTTTTTGTAATTAACTGTCTTGATTTTTTCATCTACTCTGGCAGTCGCAACTTCTATTTGACCCTTTAGCAAGGTCATCTGTGCAAGTCTCTTTTCCGTTCTCTCTTTAAAGGCAGAATATTTAGCAACATTTGCAGTTATTTGTTCAATTTCATTATCGATTACAGCAAGCTTGAACCTAAGGTCTTTCATGGCCGCCTCCTTTTGCTCAATTTCTTTCTTTAGCATGTCAACATCAGAATGTGCCTTTTCTATTCGTTGAACTACAGCTTGCTTGTTGGTATGGATTGAAGGAATCCTTCTTTCAATTTCAGCAATCCTGCGGTCAAATTCGCTTACCATGGCCTTCGTCCGCTCTGAGTTATGTACTATCTCAGATATTCTCATTGCAATCTGTGCCTTGGCTCGGTTGGCAGAGTCAACCTGTTGCAAGAACGTTGACTTCTCTGCGTCCAACTTTTCGATCTGTATCTGTACTTCCTGGTTTAGATCTGAAAGCTGTGATGACTTTTTGTTGTTTGACTCAAGAATTTGATTGTTTTTAGTGCTCCTATACCTAAGGTTGCGTATGGTATTTGATATCTGCACCGCTTTGAGCCTCTTGAGCTCTGTGCTAAGGTGGTTATATCTCAGTTGCTCATTCCTCTCGGTCTCAAGTTCGTCTATACGCTTTCTAATCTCACCCATTCTTGCGAATGCAACCTCAAGCCTCCTATCTGCCTCATCCAGTTGCTTAAGAGCCTCTGTTTTCTTTTCGTCAAAGTATGAGAGGCCAACTATATCTTCTATTATCTTTCGGCGCTCTTCGGAATTCAGTTCAGAGATCCTTGTGATCATACCCTGCTGTACAATATTGAGTTTGTTTGGAGCTGCCAACACTACCTCCAGAAGCTCCATTATGGCCGTCTTGGTCACTTTTTTGTCATCAAGCCAATACTGGCTCTCCCCATTCTGACCCTCAATTCCACGTGTCAAAGTGACAGTGTCAGAGTCGATAGGTATGCCTCTGTCAGTATTATCAAACGTTAGACTAACACGAATAAGGCGGTGGTTGCTATTTTGGCTATCATGAAACAACGATTGAAATTTGTCTACCCTCAAACTTTTTGGACTGTTCTCGCCTATTGCAAACATGATTGCATCAAGAATGTTAGATTTTCCTGAGCCATTTGGGCCAGTTATGGCAACTAACCCCCTCTCAAAATGCACAGCTGTGTTCTTGAAGCCGAACGATTTAAAGCCATAGATTTCTAGCTTTTTAATGTGCACCAAGGGTAGCTATCCAAATAATTTTCATGTGAGCTAATTATACGTTGTCGAGCTCACTTCATCTTCTTTTTGTAAATATTATTCGCTTTTATGTCCTTGGAAAGGCCATTGTCCCTGCAGAACTGTATAATTTTATGTTGTTTTGGAGTTAAATTCTAGTTCTGTATTCGCAAGTAAATCTTTCAAATTCGCTCTTCTAGTTGACGAATAAATTTACCTGATGTTTCAATCTCAATATGCCCTAAGAGGCGGGAATGATTCCCAAAACCCGTCAAGATGAAAAGATTACTAGGATCCCAAATAAAGTGAAAGTCAGGGGCTAATTCTATCGCTCCTTTTTGCCTTCGACAAATTCCAAAAAGTTTGCCTTTGCAACAGAATAGGGCATTTGCACCGGTGGATGCTTGAAGCAATAAGCTGATATGCTGTCAAGTGGTCCAGAAATGCCTCTGTCAAGTGCAATCTTGGTTGCTCTTACTGCGTCTATCATTACCCCAGCGCTATTATATGCGTCAACCACTTTTAGTTTTAGGTCCAGCTCAACAGGAATGTTGCCAAAATACCTCCCTTTCATAGAAATGTAACATATTTTGTCATTATCTAAGAATTGTACAAAGTCTGATGGTCCGATCCTCATAGGTATTTCATAAGGTGCCATTGCAGCTACTGCACTTGTCTTACTCACCCTCTTGTCTTCTAACCGCTCTGCATCTAGCATATTATAAAAATCCATGTCACCTCCAATGTTTAGCTGATAGGTCTGATCTAATGTTACTCCGCGGTCTACAAAGAGCTTCACCAGAGTTTTATGAACGACTGTTGCGCCAAGCTGGCTCATAACATCGTCACCAGCACACGGTAATTTGCGATCTTGAAATGCCTGCTGCCACTTTGAGTTTGATGCTATAAATACAGGGATTGCATTAATAAAAGCACAACCTGCATCAAGGCACGCCTCAGCATAATATCTTGTTCCTTGTCTGCTTCCAACAGGTAAGTAATTGAGAAGTATTTCCGCACCACTATCTTTTAGAACCTTGGCGACATTCGCTGTAGGTTTATCTGAGACTTGAACCTTTTCGCGGTAGTGAGTTCCGAGACCGTCTAGAACATCTCCTTTTTGAACAATCACGTTCGATTTCTCCACGTTAGCTATTTTTACAGTATTATTTGGCTCTGCAAAAATAGCCTCAGAGAGATCTTTTTCCACTTTCGAATCGATAACATCAAAAGCTGCCACAAATTCAATGTCTTTTGGCTCGTATCCTCCGATGTTAAATGCAGTGAGTCCAATTGAATCATTTGACTTACCGTTACTGCTTGTGTCATAATATTTTGTACCCTGTACCAATGCAGAAGCACAGTTTCCAATTCCTGCTAATGCAACTTTGATTTTTTTAGACATGTTATATGAAATAAAACAGAGGATATTTGTATTTATCAGACTCTATAGATCCACCAGGAAGATTACCTTATATGATCAAACTGAACACGAAATTAGTTGCTTTATACTCTTCATTTTTATTATAGAATTAACTTAAAATCCAAAGCAGAATTTTTTGGCGCACTCGATTAAAGTTCTCTCATCTACTATTCTATTAGCTTGATCCTTGAGGCTTTAGCATGGCTGTCTATGTTTTTGATTTTATGCCTTTCAGTATACTCTATAAGGTATATTATCTTTATGTGTAAGGTCACTAGAGAAAGAAAAAGCGCTGGACCTAACATGCAGAAGCCTGACACTAATGCACCTCCGCCGGCTAGCATAGCGATTCGTCTTCGCAAACATGGCCCTTTTGCTAACCTCCGAGAGGACATTGAAACTGTCAAGAATGTCTCTAACTACCTAATCAACGGGGAATATCCGTTTATCTCGATACTCGTAGCGACTTACAATGAGTCTCTTGTTATTGAAAGGCTCTTGAATTCGTTTACTTCTCTTAGTTATCCTGCTGAGAAATTTGAAATAATAATAGTAGATGACTCTAGTGACGATACGTATGAAAAAATACAAAGAAGGTTGACTGATGTACACAATCTTAGGGTAATTCATAGGCAGAAAAGGGAAGGGTGGAAGGGTGGGGCATTAAACGTTGCCCTTGATGCCATGGATAAAAGAACATCCTATGTATTGATACTTGATGCAGACAATATTTTGTTGGTAGATACTCTGGAAAGATGTATATCTCTATTCATAGAAAATCAATACTCTTACAGAAGGGAAGGATTCTCCATAGTAGCAATACAGGGCTTTCCTATTTCAAAGAGTAATCTAGAATGTGATAATGAATGGGAGAATCAAGAAAATGTAGGCAACTGGATAGCCAGAGCCATTGATTTTAGACTTTCGCAAAGAAACATGATTGAATTTGCAGCAAAAGATCTCCTACATCTGCCTGTGCAGATTACAGGAAGTCTTTTTATGATGCGAGCAGACGTGCTCAAATCAATAAAATTTTGCAGTGATCTTTGCGAGGATTGGGAGTTAACATTGGATGTATATTGTTGCTCCTTGCTACCCTGCCATTTATTATCTCCATTTTCAATAAGGGACGTGATAACTTCAGACCGTATTACTAAACCAATCTGCAATCATCGTTCTGATGGCATCCTTTCTAATCCGACCGTGGTATCCCTGAAACCCAGAATAATATTTGATCGAAGATTAGTTTCCTACTGTGAAGCGACCACTGATCTCGCAGCCTATTTTAGGCAAAGGATGAGAGTTAGCGAAGGTCATACAAGAGGCCTAAGAAGAAGAATTAAACGTATAGCAAATAGCCGTATGCTTTCATTAGTCGATAAAGTGGAATTGTTTTTAAATGGTCTGCAGTATGCAAAATTCACTTTTGTTTTAGCTGTTGGGATACTCGATATAATCTTGATTCTTATATACCTATTAGATGGCAACAACAATCCACAGTTGATAAATTTGTTTGGGACATGTCTTTCCTTGCAGGCAGCAAATCTTGCTGTGTCTATAGTACGTGTCCTATGGGCAAAGAAGATTTGTCGGCAAATAAGGAGGTATAACACCAAAGATGTATTGAGCTTGATAGTGCTTTACACGATTACGACTCCTGCATTTGCAATTGGGTCGCTGCTAGGCTTTCTCCGCAATAAGGGCATATTTTACAGAACACAAAGAAATTTACCCATGCAATCAAAGTTTAGTAAAGCTTCGTTGCCATCTGATACTAAAAAGAGCTCTTCCTCCTATGCATCTTCATAGTATTGCTAGTTTTGTCCGTTACTCATCATATAGCATATTTTGCTCAACCCCGCACGTTCATAAAACTATATTGGGCAATATAATAGAAGGGAGAAATTTAAAAGATGCATTGCGAATATTGTTGTAGCTGTGGCATTACTTGTCGTATAAACGATAATACCTTCTAAGCCGGCTACATAATGCTAGCGTGATTCGACTAAGTGACATAAATTTGTCAATAAATCGCAATAAATCCTGAGGCGCTACAATTAACATATTTGATATCTCAAATCTATAATTGGAACTATAGATGTCAAAAAGACCACTTGGAGAAAAAAGGCTTTATCGATAATAACAATATTGATTCCAGAGCAAAAAGACCTCCAGTAATTGAAGAAAGAGTCAAAACCATATATGCCGTCTACACACATTGTACTCCAAAATGATGTCGCAGGACACCTATAGTAAAACTCGTCAGAAAGTTTGCACGAATGTGTATAACTCTTCACTCTAACTACTTTCCATTATTGCTAACTGATAACTAGTATTATTGAGACTGAATTGTGCATTTAGAAAAACTTGTAGTGTAAAGTGTGATCAAGCTTTGGTTGCTGATATTATCACTACAGGATTTCTTGCAAGCATCATAGTGCCTGTTGCGACTTTGCGTGCTTTGGATATTGTAACCTGGGTGATATCTATTTCCTTCAATTTTAGATCGTTGACTGTTTTAAGTGCTTCATATATGGTCTCGATAACTATAGTATCGATAACAATCCTGCCTCCCTTTTTCAATCTATCTACAGCAAGTTCAATTACCTGTTTTGTATCACCCGCTGTGCCACCAACTATTACCGCATCGACCTCAATTAGCTTTGGCAAGATATCCTGAGCCTTGCCCAGAATGACTCCTTCTACCCTAACTCCAAATTTCACTAGGTTCCTTTTGGTCAGCTCGATTGCTTTTTGGTCAAGATCAATGGCATACACTTTCCCTTTTGTCTGCAGGCATAATTCTACCGTAATGCTTCCGCTGCCGCAGCCAATATCTATTGCTGAATACCCCTCCTTGAGACGTAGTTTGCTTATTGCTATCGAACGAATATCCTCCTTTGTTATAGGAACTTCTTCTGTCCTCTCAAAAAGTTCATCGGGGATGCCAGGGGTACGATAATCCCATAGTAGCAACTTTTCTATAACTGATACACACAGAGGGGTTTATTTAACTTATAATGGAGGATTGGTGGAGCGCAGTATAGACCATTATCATGAATGTCAGCAGCAGAAAGATGAATGGCATGATACCTTCAGTTGCAACTTTTTTGCGCTTATCCCTCGGTACATTCTTGGCTATTCGTCTTCCAATTCCAAGCGAGGCGAAATAGAATACTATTCCGACGAAAATAGCAGTACCTATTGATGTATATTGGTCAAACTCAACTGGTATGACAACGCCGGCGACGATCCCGCCAGCCACACCTATCAGCGCACGCATGTAGTAGACCCTCTCATATATGTCCAATGTTGCGTTTGTGGTTAAATGAGAGCCAGTAAAATGCCTTGCGGTTACCATGACCTCTTATCCACATTAGATGATTTTTCGCTCCTCATAGGATAGAAGAAGATGGTAAGATTACTAATTATAAGAGAGTCATATATGATTCTCCATATCTTTTCAATTCTTTAATATTTGTGGCATGTTGTATCTATGTTTTGTCATGGAGCTGTCTAGCATTGAATTACGATACTTAGTAAATGAAATCAGAAGCAGAGTAATTGATACCTCATCGGGTTATTACGTTAGCAGCATCAATGCTATAACAAATAACTCTTTGTTTCTAAGACTTCATCACCCACTGCAAGAAGATATAATGTTGGTCCTCTCAGCAAGAGGAATTTGGATAACAAGGTTAAAGTTCAAACCCGTGGAAGAGAACAATAACCTTGAAAGCATTGCTCAGAAAGAGCTTGAGCGAGCCAAGTTAGAATTAATTGATCAGCTGGGTGGTGAGCGCATTCTCTCATTAAAATTTCGACATCCTGATGGAAAAGTAAGAGTTCTAATCTGTGAGTTCTTTGGTGAAGGCAACCTCATAATCTGCGATGAAAATATGCAGATAATTGCGCTTCTCAATCCAGTACGAGTGAGACATAGAACCCTCGGAGTCGGCTTGCGCTACGTCTACCCACCAGCAAGAGGTTTTGATGTTTTCAATTTTACTTTTGATGAGATGCTTTCTTTGAGGGAGAGATTTAGTAACCTTGACGTTCTACGATGGATTGGCCGCAATGTCTCCCTGCCCAAGAAATTTGTCGAAGAAGTTACCTTTCGAGCAGGCATCCGAGTCGATAAACAGGCTGGACACTTAAGCGATGAAGAAGTAAGTAAGATCTACAGCACTATCAAGGACATTGCAAATGAGGTGAGTCTGGGCGGCAAAAACCACCAGCCAATTGTGGTCATGGTAAATGACAAGCCTCAGGAGGCGCTGCCAATAATAACACAACAAGTAGCATCCACAGCTACAGACAAGACAGTGAAAAGGTACGATATAAAAAAAGTTGCATCATATATGGATGCAGTTGATGAAGTGCTGAGCAATGAAATCCTGGACATAGGACGAAGCAGCAAGACAGTAGAGCTTGATGCACAGATCGCTGTGCTCGAACATGACCTAGAAGAGCAGAACAAAGCTAAAGAAACTGTACTTCTAAAGGCGGCTGGTATACGTAAGCTAGCTGGAGAGTTAATGGCGCTATCATATAAAGGGGATGACGGAAAAGGTGAGGTGCTTGCAGCCAACTCTGCATCACTTGTAAATGAAAAGGGTATCACCTACATTGAGGTAGCAGGCGAGCAAGTTGAGATGCAGCAAAGCCTTCCCAAGACAAGCTCGATGCTTTTTGCAAGGGCAAAAGAGATGGAGCGTGGTAATGTATCAATTGAACAGGCACGTGCCAAGATCCTTGAACAGATTCAAAGATTAAGGAATGAGACCGCGGCGATTCACAAAAGAGTCATCGTAAAGGAGCAGATATCTAGGGAATGGTATGAGCGTTACCGATGGTTCATCACTACTGATGGCCTACTGGTAATAGGTGGCCGTGATGCCTCCTCCAATTCTGCGTTGATACGTAAGCATCTGACTGAGGATGATATTGTTTTTCATGCTGAAATTCATGGCTCGCCTTTTTTTATTATAAAAAATGCTGCAGCTTTTGTAGCAACAAAAGAAGGAACTATCGATTCATCCTTGCATCAGGTTGCACAGGCTACCATTTCGTTTAGCCGAGCATGGAAGGATGGGCTGTCAAGCGCCGATGCATACTGGGTTATGCCTGAGCAGATAAAAAAGGGAGCGCCAACAGGCCAGTTCTTGCCAAAGGGGTCATTTGTAATAGAGGGAAAACGTAACTATCTCAAAGGGGTAGAGTTAAGGCTTGCAATAGGTATCATGCAATTGAACAATAGAGAAACGGTCCTTTGCGGGCCAGAGCAAGCGATAAAAAAATGCTCAATCTTTTATGCAGTACTGCTGCAGGGCGGTATGGATCCGATGAATGCTGCAAAGAAGATAAAGTCAGAATTTATTAAAATATCTGAAGACACCACAAAAATTGCAGAGTCCATCAAGCGCATAAGCCTTGACGAATTTATAAGAGCATTGCCCGCAGGTCAATCCAGATTATCTTTCACCGCGAGGGGTCAGCAGCAACAACAGCTGCTATTACTGCACGAGGGCGCAGCGGCATCTCCAGTTGCTTCGGAGCCAGCAGATAAATAGCAGTAGCCTATGAAATTATCATAGACTCTATAGAGTCTAACAGGCCATCTCAATTGAGGCAGTAAAGATACAAAAGATGTGAGAATTTTCTAAATTATGCAATGGCATACAATATAGAAATGAAGTAGAGTAATGGTAGATTTGACAGATATTATAATCATAATTATATAACTTGACCTTTTTTCTGACTAAAATCAGATAAGTAATTAAAGGCAGAAAATCGATAGTTTTTTGTGGTAAAAAAGCCCATTCGAGAACACACTGATGCTAATATGACTACTAGAGTGCTTGTCAGAGATATTATGAATAGCCCAGTTGTTTCTGCCTCTCCTGATAATACGATATATGACATTGCAAAAAAGATGAAGGAGGAAAACATTGGTAGCATAATCATTATAGAGAACGATAAGCCACTTGGTATCGTTACAGACTGGGATATTGTGTCAAAGGGTTTAGTCAATGATGTCAAGCCAAGCCATATAAAAGCAAAAGATGTGATGAAGGAGCTACATACGATAGAAAGCGAGGAGAGTATTACAGAGGCCGCTCGCCAGCTCCGTAAACACAACATAAAGCGTCTTGGTGTAGTCTATAAGAACAGACTTGTTGGTATTATTTCCTCATCTGATGTCATTGCAGTAACTCCTGATCTTGTAGAAATAGTGTCTGAAAAATCGACGATTATTAGAGGAGAGCTTGGCATAGCCCGCTCTGCCAGCAATGTGTCTGGATTTTGTGATCAGTGTGGTGAGTGGTCAGACCTATTACAATATGACGAGGGCACATTCATCTGCGAGGTGTGTAGGGGCGAGTCATCGGATGCTGAAGGAGCCTAGCATATCTTTTCTTGCAGATGCTATGCTAGGAAACATCGCTCGTAAGCTCCGGATTTTTGGTTTCGATACAAAATACCTTGCTCAAGCCACCGACAATGAAATTTTAAAAATAGGTATTGAGCAGGATAGAGTAATTTTGACTGCAGACAAGGAGCTGTTCAGACGAATAGTCAAGATTGGAGCTCGTGGTGTACTGGTAAGCGGTCGTGTAAGTGAGCTTGAAGACTTGATAGATATTCTCACAAAAAATGGAATAAGGTCTGTAGGCATGAACGGTATTGGTTCACGCTGTTCCATATGTAATGGACTTCTAGAGAAAAGAACATCGTACCAAGTAAAAAATAATGTTGGTAATTATGATCAAGCCGTTGTTCATGTACCCGATAAGGTTATGGCGTGCCATGACCAGTTTTTTCAATGTACCTCATGTGGCAAGATATATTGGGAAGGAGGTCACCTCAAGCGTATTAGATCTTTTGTTCAGGACTTAGATATCAAACTTGTTAGTAGAGAGGCTTATAATACAACTACCATTTAGATTGCAGCTAGTTATGGGTCAAAAGGTTAAAATTCCATGAGAAGGCGGAACAGTTTGGATGAGCTCAAATTCTGCTTTAGAAAATACGATCGGCAAGGTTTTAGTTCAAAAGGAAGCTGAATTAATTTCTCAAATAGATTCTGCTTATCAAGAATCACTTGACAATCTTGAATCTTCTCGGGAGCAGTTAGAATCCGAGCGCACAAGGATAGTGGAAGCTGCAAGAAAACAAGCTGAGAACCTCAAGCGCCAAATCATTGGATCAGCAAGACTTGCAGCCCGCAACCAAGAACTTTTAACAATTGAAAATGCTGTAAACAAAGCCTTTGAAGAGGCCAAGAAAAAGCTTCAGACCCTGAGTAACACGGATAGTTATAAGGAGTTACTCAAGCACATGGTCGAAGAGAGTTTTTCTGCTGTTGGAGGATCAAACACAGTTATTATAGAGTGTAACAAAAACGATACTGAACTTGCAAAGAAAGCAGTATCCGAGTTAAAGGACAGCGGTAAGGTGCAACAGGCTCAAGTGTCTGATCAGCACATTGCTGCCTTGGGAGGTATAAGAATAAAATCATCTGATGGCACTATGTCATACGATAACACTCTTGATTCGCGGATTGAACGACTCAAACCTTTAATAAGGAAAAACATTGCCCAGATGCTAAGAGGAGTGTAATGGAGATTGGTAGTGAAAGGGAGGATTGTTTGGATTAGTGGCCCCGCGGTAAGGGCAGACGGCATGTCATCAGCAAAAATGTATGAGACTGTTGAGGTGGGCGAGTCAAAACTCATCGGCGAAGTAATTCGTTTAACTGGCGACATTGCGTTTATCCAGGTATATGAGTCAACATCGGGCCTAAAGCCCGGTGAGCCTGTTACAGGCACTGGCCAACCGCTTTCAGTACTGCTCGGTCCAGGAATTATTGGCAAGATCTACGACGGTATTCAACGGCCGCTGGATGAGATAGCAGCCAAATCGGGAGCCTACATTGGTAGAGGAGTAGTGACAACTCCTGTAGACATGAAAAAGAAATATAGATTCAAACCCAGCGTGAAAAAAGACGACCAAGTAGGTCCTGGATCGATATTAGGAACAGTAGAGGAAACACCTCTTTTGACTCATCGCATCTTGGTTCCGCCAAATCATCCTGGAGGCAAGATAAGCGATATTGTAAGTGAAGGTGACTATGACATCGAGCATGTAATTGCCACTACTGAAAAAGGCGGCGGCGAAAAAGTTCAGCTAAAAATGTACCACAAATGGCCAGTAAGAAAACCGAGGCCTTATGCCGAGCGTTACGACCCTACAGTCCCGCTAGTAACAGGTCAGCGAGTTATCGATACATATTTCCCGATTGCAAAGGGTGGAACTGGTGCAATTCCAGGTGGCTTTGGTACAGGCAAAACTGTGACATTGCACCAAATTGCCAAATGGGCGGACTCAAAGGTAGTCGTGTACATTGGTTGCGGTGAACGCGGCAATGAAATGACAGAAGTGCTTGTTGAATTCCCTCATCTAATTGACCCTCGATCTGGTAGGCCGCTTATGGAGAGGACTGTGCTTGTCGCTAATACAAGTAATATGCCGGTGGCCGCAAGAGAGGCGTCGATCTATACCGGTGTGACTATAGCAGAGTACTACCGTGACATGGGTTATGATGTTGTGCTTGTAGCGGATTCAACGAGTCGATGGGCAGAGGCACTCCGTGAAATGTCTGGACGTCTTGAAGAAATGCCTGCAGAGGAAGGCTACCCATCGTACCTCGCTTCTAGGCTTGCAGAGTTTTACGAAAGAGCAGGTAGGGTGAGGGCGCTTGGCTCCCCTGAAAGGGCCGGATCCGTCACATTAGTAGGTGCAGTTTCACCATCAGGAGCCGATTTTACCGAGCCAGTCACAACACACACCATCAGGTTCATCAAGACCTTCTGGGCGCTTGATACAAGGCTTGCTTATTCTCGGCACTATCCCTCAATCAATTGGATGCAGTCGTATTCGGGCTATCTTGAGGATGTGAGCAAATGGTGGAAAGAGAATGTGACAGGAGAATGGTACGATCTCAGAGCGGAGTCGTATCATATACTTCAGAGAGAAGACACTCTCAAAGAAATTGTCCGGCTACTTGGTCCCGAAGCGCTACCAGATGAAGAAAAACTCGTGCTTGAAGTAGCCCGCATGGTCAAAATCGGCATTTTACAACAGAATTCTTTTGACAAGATAGACACGTACTGCAGCCCTCAAAAGCAAGTCAAGATGGTGGGATTGATGGTTAAGTTCTACAGGGAGGCTCAAAAAGCATTGAAAGCAGGCATTCCTCTTGCAGATATTAGAGCAATGCCAATAATTCCTGCCTTGTTGAAATCAAAATTTGAGATACCTGAAGATCAGCTTGACAAATTCAATGACTTAGACCGACAGATAAATGAACAATTTCACAAGGCCACAACCGCAGGAGGAGAGGCTGCAACATCAGTGACTGAAAAGAAAGAGGCGGAGGTGGTTGCCTAAAATGACAACTACGTCTTATGGAATAGAATATACAAAAGTAGCGGAACTTAAGGGGCCCCTCATGATAATTGACGGGGTGACCAAGGCATCATTTGATGAGCTGGTCGAAATCGAGACAGTGGATGGTGAACACAGACTCGGTAGAGTGCTAGAAGTGGGATTTGGTAAGGCTATAGTTCAGGTATTTGAGGGAACCACCGGGCTTACAATTACTGGTACAAAAGCTAAGTTTACTGGCAAGACTATGGAAATGCCTGTTTCTCAGGAGCTTCTGGGAAGGGTGTTCGATGGCCTTGGAAAGCCCAATGATGGCCTCCCTGATCCAATCGCAGATAGGTTCCTAGACGTCAATGGTGAACCTATGAATCCTGAAAGAAGAGAGTATCCTACATCATTTATTCAAACGGGAGTATCAGTCATTGACGGCATGCTTACGCTTGTAAGAGGCCAAAAGCTTCCAATATTCTCAGGCTCTGGCATGGCACACAACATTCTGGCAGCTCAAATTGCACGTCAAGCATCAGTCGTTGGCACAAAAGAGGACTTTGCAGTCGTTTTTGCGGCAATTGGTGTTCAGTACTCCGAAGCACAGTATTTCAAGCGCAGTCTTGAAGAGTCAGGTGCATTGAGGCGATCTGTTCTATTTCTCAACTTAGCCGATGATCCTGCAATTGAAAGAATCATTACTCCAAGAGTAGCGTTGACTGTTGCAGAATATCTTGCCTTTGACTTGGGCATGCATGTTTTGGCAATACTAACGGATATGACCAACTATGCAGAGGCGCTTCGAGAAATTAGCGCAGCAAGGGAAGAAGTCCCAGGTAGAAAGGGGTATCCTGGTTACCTCTATACCGATCTTGCAAACAACTACGAGCGTGCAGGAAGGATCAAGGGCAAAAATGGCAGTGTAACCCAGGTACCGATTCTGTCTATGCCAGCTGATGACATTACCCATCCAATCCCTGACCTTACAGGATACATCACTGAGGGTCAGATTGTGCTTGGCCGTGATCTTTTTAGAAAGGGCATTTACCCTCCAGTAAATGTGCTCATGTCACTTTCAAGACTCATGAAGGACGGAGTAGGTGAAGGAAAAACCAGATCAGATCATATGGAAGTTGGCAATCAGCTCTATGACGCTTATTCAAGAGCGCAGGAGGTCAGGGCACTATCGGAGATTGTTGGGAGGGCGGGGCTTACAGGTGTAGATTTGAAGTATCTCGACGCTGGCGACAAGTTTGAGCAACACTTTTTAAGGCAGGCACCTGACGAAAACAGAACACTGGAAGAAACACTCACAAGAGCTTGGGATGTACTTTCGGATCTCCCAGAAGGCGAGTTGACCAAGATTAAAGAAAAGCATGTCAGACAATACTACAAAGGGTGAGAAGTAGAAAATTTGTCATTTGGAGGTAGAGTTACAGCAACAAAGATTGAGCTTATCAAGATAAGACGTTCAATGCAAGTAGCCAAGATGGTACACAAGATTCTAGACGACAAGCGTGAAGTACTGTTAAAAAAGATAGACGAAATGATCGAAGAAGCAAACAAGGCAAGGGAAGACATATGGACGCCCCTAGGTGAAATATACACCTCTGTTTATAACGCCTATATGTCCCTTGGCACAATGACTCTTGAATCAATTTCAGACTCGACCCCTAGTATAATGGAAGTCGATGTCAATGTCCGGCGCATAGTAGATGTTAAGATACCCACGCTTCAGGTTAAGACAGAAAAGGACAGCCAGCAGCTGTCATACGGCTTTGTCGAAACAAACGCGTCTGTCGACAAGGCAGCCAAGCTCATTAAGAGCATGCTCCCTGGAATATGCAAGGCGGCGGAATACGAAAATGCAATATTTAGTCTTGCAAAGGAACTGGAGCGGACGCAAAAGTTGATCAATGCACTCGAATACGTCATAATACCGCAATACCAAGATGCAATATATTTCATTAAGGCAACGTTGGAGGAACGTGAGCGCGAAGAGTTTGTCAGGCTCAAGAAGGTCAAAGTAGTACTGGACAAGAAAAAGCTGGCAGAAGAGAACTCAGGTGCAAGGACATGACAGAAGAGTTTTCAAGCTATTTTGAAAAGGCTAAGGCCAAGCTCAAGAACGAGCACGACTCGATGGTGGAAAATATTCGAGACAATATTGCTGCAAGCAAGCGCAATGCACTCTCTAAAATCTAATCTTTATTTTCGCCTTACTCCTGGAGTTATAGTTAAATAAGGCATATTTTATCACGAACCCTTATATGGAGAAGCTGAAAGGATTCATCACAATTTCACTTCTGGTTGTTCTCACCTCAATTGCTTTAGCGACTTTAGGTGGTCAGGCATTTGCGCAAGAAAGCTCGGCTGCTGGAGGCGACGGCGGGTCATCAAAGCTGATAGGAGCAGGTATGGCATTTGGCCTGGCAGCCCTCGGAGCAGGCATTGGTCTTGGGTTCGTGGGTGCGGCAGGTCTCGCCGCAATTAGCGACAATCCTAAGATGCAGTCAAGAGTGTTCATCATAGTCGGCATGGTTGAATCGATCGCCATATATGGTATAGTCATGATGTTTATCATCTTGGGCCAGGCCTAGGGAAGAATTTTTTCATTTCCTTCTTTTTTGATTTCCAAGCGCAAGGATTTTAAAGAGAGTAAAATTAACGGTAAGCAAGAATGGGGCTAGCCAAACTAATGAAGGCCACCATAGTCCTTCCGCGGGTAGATACACAGGAAGTAGTAAGCAAGTTAGCAGAGCTTGAATGGTTCCATCCCATCCAGACTCCTTCTGATCATCCTAACCCCTATCTTGACGACCTTTTGCTCAAGGCGCAGAGACTTTTTCAAGAAATAGACGAAGTCATCAAGGAGCTTGGTATTCCTCTTGAAACAGGTGTTATGGCTACTATGTTCAAGGGTGCTCCAAAGGGAAAGACCGATTACTTCATTGAAAACATACAGAACTTTATCGCAGACTTAGAGGACAAGAGCGCAGATATCTTGGACAATCCCAAGAAGGTGATTGCAGAGCGGAACAAGATTGCCAAGGACCTTGAGGAATACAGGAATCTTAAAGACGCGTTAGAAATGGCAGCCAAAGTTAACCTTGACCTGACGCTTTTAAGCAAAATTAAATATTTCTTTTCTGGCTTATTTGTAATAGATGCTGCTGATGAAGTGGAGACCCGAAGAACGCTAGGCGACCTACCGATTTACAGTAACAAACTCTCTGAGCAAAAGATATCGATGGTAGTTTTCGGCGCAGCTGATGATTATGACCGCATAACAAAGACACTCAGAAGCTTTGGCGTCCACCCACTTCAAATTCCTGCCAATATGCCACAGAATCCAAGTGTTGCCTATGCTCAAGCAGACTCCAAGGTCAAGGAGCTTGAAGCAAAGCAGGCAGAGATTGAAAAGAATATTGAAAAGCTCAATAAGTCGATTTTGACCAAGGTCCTCTCTTTGCATGAAGCAGCCAAAGTTGCCAAGGATGTGCTTGAAAACACCAGGAAGCCAGGCGGCACTCGTAACTTTGCGGTAATTCAGGGTTACATCCCAGACCAGATGGAGAAGAAGTTTACGAACATGACCAAGGATTATGTCAGCGTAGTCGAGGACGCACTTTTACATGCAGATAAGCATGGAGGAGAAGAAGAAGAGATCTTGCCCACGCTTCTTACAAACAAGTCCTATACTCGCACCTTTGAAGTGATAACTGAAACTCAGGGACTACCAAGGTACGGCGAAGTCGATCCTACACCTATTATCGCCTTTGTCTGGCCATTGTTTTATGGACTTATGTTTGCAGATTTTGGGCATGGCATACTATTGTTCGGATTAGGCATGCTTTTCCGATATAGAGGTAATGGAATGCTTAGAACTTGGGGAACCCTCATCGCAGCAAGCGGCGCAGCTGCCACCTTGGCAGGTCTTGGGACTGGTGAGATGTTTGGATTCCATTTTGCAGAGCTCGCAATTCTTGCGCCAATCTTTGCGCCGTTCGAAGGCTTTGTCGGGATCCTAAGCGTGTCTGAACTTACATTTGATCAAGTGGTCAAGATACTGAAGGTGTCTATAGCGATAGGAATAGTGCATCTGTTGATGGCATTCTTCTTGAGGCTTCACGCTGACTTCAAGCAGGGCAACAGGAGTATGATGTTCTACCACGATATCCCAACAATCATACAGTACTTCGCAGTTGTATCTCTGATACTTGCGGCCATCGGATCGGGCTATGACATTATCGGCATGTTTGGCATCACAGGCGAGACCCATACAGAGCCAGTGCCATGGCTGACGTTTCTCTTTGGCGACTGGGTTACTGTAGAGGTTGTAGCCAAGGCTGCACCCCTAGTCATCATTGCGACTGTTGTAATCATGATAATTGGCGGAATCAAGGAAGAGAAGCATCTGAAGGCTCAAGGCAGAGATGAGGGTGGAGGGCTTGTAGGAATTATCGTCGAAGTTGTCATGGTGAGGATTATAGAAATGCTGTCAAACACAATCAGCTACTCTCGAATCGGGATCATGCTGCTCGTGCACTCTGCGCTGCTAGTAACTGTCAACAACTCTTTTGAGCATGGGGGCGGCTATGCGGTTCTTATCGGTGGCAATATTGGCATCATGCTTATCGAAGGACTTATTGTATATATCCAGACTATTAGGCTCCACCTATACGAATGGTTCCCCAAGTGGTACACAGGCGAGGGGACTGAGTTCAAGAAGATCGTGCCTAGCATGCTATATAGTAACCTCGTCTGGAAAGACAACAAAGTGCAGGAAATTGACAAAGTGCAGGAAATTGACAAAGTGCAGGAAATTGACAAAGTGCAGATTAAGGCAAAGAAATAGTGAGCGGTACGTAGCTTCTTCTAATTTTTGGCAAGATATTATAGACGCTGAGATGCTGAGGAATTTTTTTATATTAGCTTAGTCAGCCGCGACATTATTGTTTCTGCAGGAACCTTTTGTTCCACTCCTGCAGCGATTGCAGCTAGATTCTTTATTTCAATCATCATCAACTTGAGAGCTGAGAGCATTATCGCAACCGTGAACACTGCGCGAAAGGAGCTGACGACACGCTTATGAGCCACTGACTCAAAGCCCCCTTCAAGCTGCATTATTGCGTCAATGTCGTTTGCTGCATTTTGCGGAACAATGTCGTGGTAGACGGTATTATTCAGTTCTCCTATAGCCTCTGATAGTTTTTCTGTATTAATCATTTTCTGGAGGCTTTCCCGAGTAACCTTGGGCGTGGTAGTCACTATTAGGTCGGTGATGTCTTGCTGGCTCAATCCCCAGAACTTGCCGCGGAGGACTGCCAAGACATTGTACGAGTCAATGTCCGTTGAGACCAGCTTTTTTACGTCTTGCGACTGCGAGTCGGTTGCCAGCGCCCTGTCAAGAGCGTGATAGAATGCATGATCAAAAAAAGTGTCAAATAGCCTAACATCTCTCTTTTCCTTGTAGGCTGCCACTGACTTTGCTGCGTCTTCGCCAAATTCACTCCCCGCAAGCGAGGCCGCAGCTTCATCAAGATCCTTGGCTACAAGTGCTTTTACCACCAGATCACGTCTACCCACTAATTCCTCAGCCCTCAAATTGATCTTAGGCAAAAGCTCTTCGTAAGTCTTGCCCAATGCCTTGCCTTTTAACACGAGCTTTAGATTCATGGTAATATACTTGACAAAATAAGCGTCCAAAATGGTGGAGCCGCCTGCGATAGTGACCATCTTGGCATGCATGTTAACCAGATATTCGCGCAGGGCCCCTTCCAGCTTCTCCGCATTGTAGGGCTTCGTTAGCTTGGCAAGCGCATCAAGATAGACGGTATTTCTCATCCTAGTGACAAGCTCATCAATGTCTCGGGATTCTGCAAGAGTCTGGATCTCGCTTTTTGTTAACATCCTGCCCCTTAGACCGTGTGAGAGGACAGTACCGAAAATCTTGCTTGGCATGCTAACTTTGCTAGTCATGATGCGTGCCTTGATTCTTCAAATACTCTATAAAAAGCATATGATGTGAGAAAAGGCTAGTCGTCAAACAGCCATGATAATACATTTGATATCCTTTCAGACAGTGCGAGAAAGACAAAGTGTAGGCCAAATCCTACGACGGCACCAGCAAGGATGTTACCGCCATTGTAATTGAATGCCAGAAATATTCCGAGCGGAGGAAGCGTCATTATGAGCGCAAGGGCTGAACTGACCCAAAATGACTTGATAACCAGGTCAGGAGAGATGTTTTCAGGCCGATGACTTGAAAAGATCAATTTGGATTGTTGTGATTTCATTTTTTCTCATTTTTAATCGATAATATTGAAATATTAATATTGGCACAATAAGATGTCAAAAGCTGTATTAACATAATTGTATAATATTATGTCATATATGAGCCAGAAACTGAATTTTTGGTCCTTTATACGCTTTAGCTAAGTTTTTCAACATTTGTACCAAAACGAAACAAAAAGGCTATTCATTTATACTAAATTATGGGGTCTGATATTATGAAAAATTTAAATTGCAACAGAGATCTTGCAAAATTGCCAACAAATAATGAGGCTCAGATAAACTTAATAAACACCGGTAAAACAATGTAATAATACCAAATGGAACTCCCATCTCTTCAAGAAGGGACCAAACTGGATGATAGACTGGAAAAATTGCTAAACCAATTCGAGCTAGAAGTAGAACCTTATGATAGGTTCTCTGCCTTCTGGATGTTTTCCACGCCGGTTGCAATTATACTCTCAATATTCCTCCCTCTGGTGTATTTGCAGTTTGCAATAGGCGTCAATCCATTTGTCTCAATGTTCTCAACTGGCATCATATACTGGATGGTTGGCGGCATGCTGGCGACTGTAGGCCTGACCAAGCTACCTATATTGTATGCTGATCACAAAAAGCACGAGATATCGAGAACAAAGTATAAGCCAATCACAGGCGTCTGTATGTGCGATCTCAGCCAGCTTCGCTCTCATATGAAGAAAATGGAAAGGGCCAAGGTGATAGGCGAAAGGATGATGCATGCAAAGCTGGTGAAATACTACAAGCAACAGATTGGCTGGGAATAGAATAAATCTCTCTTGGCTACAGGTCAACGCTAATAAATTAAATCCTTGCTGAACTCATGATGAGCGACAAGCCAAACAAGATCACTGCGACTCGCATTTTTGCCGTCAGCACAATTTTGGCACTCGTCATTTCTATTCCTGCCATAGTGGTGACGCTTGTAATGCATTACGTCATTAAGACTAACCTCATCCTAACCATGGTTGCAGGTTTGATTACCCTCTTTATTGCTATGGGCTTTGGATATAAGCTATCCAAAAAGCTTACCACTAAGCCGTAGAACCGTTAATTGTGATGATGACGGTGGCCAAGATCTGGAAAAAATGAAATAGTTGAAGTGATGAACTCCCTAGAGTATATGAACCCCAAGCAAGCCGCAGTACAGCTATATGCCTGCACCTGGATTGAAATAATGACTGGCGTAGGTATAACGCTTTATCTGTTGTACCTACACAGCTATCAACTGGCGGCGCTGACGGTGATGGTGTTTGCCCCCTTATCGGATTCCATTTTACAATCGACGGGCTATCTAGCAACAAATTGGAACCAAGTGGTCGTCTTGTCCGGGTAAAGAAAGATGTAGCCCATTAAAAGTTCCGCTCGCGCTTTCCGCCCCGAAAAATCGAGCAAAGAAGATCAAACACTGCAGCTAGTTTCGTATATACAATCAAATATTGTAAAAACACACATACACAATGCAGATTCGCTGTTTAAGTTCAAATGAAAAAGGAAGAAGCTTATCTTATCGTTTGGTGGATACAGAGGATATTTCCCTCGCTATCTCTGAACCATGCTGCTTTGACTGAGCCTTGAGTTGCTATGCCATTTTGAGTCTTAATTTCTGGCATATCATACTCCTCAAAAGTAATTCCCTTCTCTCTCAAAGCCTTAACCTCCTCTTCGATTTTAGACACTTCAAATGTAGCCACGGTATGGTCTGCTTTTGATGGACCGCGTTGGTAGAGCTCAATATGAGTGCCGTTGCCACATTCATAGATAGCCATACTGGAGGAGGAGGTGTTGCTAGTATTGGCAGATATAGGTTTGAGCCCAAGTGTTGTTTCATAGAACCTTTTTGCTCGATTCAAGTCCACTACGGGGATCGTAGGTCTAACAGGCGAATTTGTTAACATATCCGAAGTGGAACCCGTGACTAAGTATTTGTGAAATTTTGTCAATTTTTAAGAGTTAACATCATAGAAGAATATTCAGCTACATTTAAAATAAAAATTTTGAAGTCTAATTGTATCGCCCTGTTTGATCAGCGTGATCTGCATTATAATCATATTGTACTATTGCGCCTTTTTAACGAGATCACTTGAATGCATGCAGAATGTAGAGAAAAGACAATGTGGTATGTGAAGATGAGTCAACTGAAAAAAAGCTTTACTATAACAAGTGAACCTTGGCAGCAAAAAGAAGTGGCTTGAAAAACTCAAGCCCTTAAAAGGTATAAAAGTTATTGTCTGGAAATTTTTAAATTCGCATGTTATTTTTTCTTCCGAAACATTACATGACTTTCGCCGCTACCCTCGTAACGCTGCTCGAATGTTATTTCGTAATTATGATATTTGAGAAAGTTAATGACGTTATCATAATGACTTGGATCATTAATATTATGTATCTCAACAAAGAGAAATATGTTCTCACCCGATAACGTTTTAGCTGAGCCTTTCAATACTTCCAACTCTGCACCTTCTACGTCTATCTTTATCCAATTGACTTGATTTATCCCATTTTGCATAAGAATACTATCCAATGTATCGGCATTTACCTCTACATAATTCCTAGATTTCGCTGCCCGTGCCAACATTAAACTATTGTATTTAGCTGAAGCAGATTGCTCATATAACTTCATTCTTGTCCTTGTGGAGAATACAGCATAATTTAATGGCAGAACATTTGTCAGATTATTAAGAGCAATATTTCTTTTTAGGATCCTAAAATTATCTGGATCAGCTTCAATAGCCACTACTTTTCCAGTGTTGCCTACCCGTTTTGAGCTCGTTATTGTATATCTACCTATATGTGCACCGATGTCGATAACTATGTCTCCTTTTTTTGGGTTGAATCTTCCAGCAATGTGGCCTTCATGCCCCGGAAGAAAATCACCCATCCCTATTCTGCAAAAATATTGGTAGTGTTCTCTTGGCACTTGTATCTTTAGCAGATGCATATCATCTTTATTTCTATTAAGAAAGGGATGTAGACGAACCATTAACAGATATGATGGGCTGGTGTCTAACCAAAACTTCCTCAGGAAACGTATTTTGTTTCTTCTCTGCCTACCTAGCAGTAATTTAAAAAAGAGTCTCAAAGTTATGTAAGAGAACTTTAGTATAGGCACAGTAAATGCGTCGATAAGTGGGATAGGGCTTTCTAAGGAATCAGTCGTCACCCATGTTAAAAAGTGTTTTACACGCAATTCTTTTTGTTCAAGTGATTTTTTGATATATAAGTCTATAATTAGCTAAAGATATCCTTCGGTAGCGGAGATTGCATTAATTTATCTTCAACTTCGCATTTCTAGGATAAGGGAACACAGCCACTAAATTTTGTTTTATCTGTTTGTCGTCTCTATTAATTTGAACCACTTTTTATTCAACCATATTCCTAACGTTCAGTACGAATTGGCTTTTGGGCAAGGTCTAACATCTTCTACAATTGATATCTGATTACCCTATTAGCATGAATTGCAATAATATCAGAGCTTTGTGCGTCTTTTTTTCTTGAAGCGTATACAGAAGCATTGTTTGAATGCCATTAAAACGTTAAAGCAAAATTACCGATAACAGGACTCCAATACCGCTCATGTGAATCTCAATGACGGGATGGTAAATGCAAAGGTTGCACCTCTCCCATCTTTGTTATTCTCCGCCCATATCTTGCCGCCATGCGCTTCAACAATTTTCTTTGAAATGTATAATCCAAGTCCAGTGCCTTTTTCTGATGCTGTTACAAACTTTGAAAATAATCTTAGAATAATATCTGGATTTATTCCTGAACCTGTATCTTTTACGGTTATAGTTATACTATTGGTGCCTGGGTCAATAGTTGATGTCACAGATATAATTCCGTCTTGGCTGGAGTTTATCGAATTATCCAATAGATTCATTATAACTTGTGCAATTCTAATCCTATCTGCTTTGATTATAACCTGTTGATTTCTGTCTGCTGGGGTGTATGAAAATTTGATTTTCTTCTTTCCAACGCGCTGACTAGCATCGGTTATACAATCTCGAAGAAGTGAGTCGATAGCGAATAGCTCCTTGCTCAGTTCTATGGACTTATTATTTTCGATTCGCGTAACGTCAAGCAAATTGTTGGTCAGCTTCTCAAGTCTTTTGGCATTCCTACTTATGATTTCTACCATTGGGATGATCTTCTCTATGGATATTGACAATGAGGACCTAATGATTGAATTATAACGGGTCGGAATGCTAGAGGAATCCGGTAGTTGTTCATAAACAACTTTTTTCTCCTCTTCTCTTTGCAAGAGCTTAGCAATGCTCAATATTCTTTGGAGTATAATATCAGACAATCCAAGGATTGGTTGTATCGGCGTTCGCATCTCATGTGCTGCGATATTGATAAATTCATTTTGCATTCGATCTCGTTCCCTCAATTGTTCATTGGTAACACCGAGTAGCCTATTTGATTCCTGTATCTCCTTAGTCCTTCTCTTCACCTCTTTTCCTAGGCTTGAGGTCCATACTAATAGAAATATTATCAAGATTGCACTAGCTCCAGTAGGGCCTGCCAAAAATAATGCCAACCTTTCACTTTCTCTTGAAAGAATAGGATCTATTTGTGAGTATATGGTTGTAGTTGGAGTAACCACCTGTAGAAAGTATGTAGGACTGCCTGCAACATATATCGGTTCATAGGTTGTCAGCCTTTCCCCCTTTCCGTAATCATATACCTCAAAACCAGATTTTCCCTGCAATAACTCAGCTGTAATCTTGTTCAGTATGGGATCATGATTTATAAAATCCTGCACTACTGCGCCAAAAAAGTCAAACCCTACCAACTTTTCATCAGCTCCTGCCGCAAGAATAGTGCTCTTCTTATCATATGCCACAAGAAACTGTGAATTGATATCATGAACGTTGCCATAATGCTCAAAGAAAGATATCGTAGGAATAGAGACTCCCACCAATCCCAAGTATTGTTTTGTCTGCCGATCGATTACCGGATTGGTGATGATTATCCTGTATTCTCCAAGATGTTCAAATCCTTCAGAGAAAACAGGTCTAATAGTGTCATGTGTTTCTCTGACCCATGGTCTGAATGAGAGATCATTTCCTACAGGAGCTATTGTGCCTCTGCCGCCACTAAGATTGCCTGCTCCACCGACTACTATGTCCTGGTTATTTAAGATAAATAAACTGTCAACCCTCTCGCTCATTTGCGCATATTTTTCCGTTGCAAGCTCTTTGATCTCTTGATCATAAAATTGGCCCTCTTGCAAGTATTTGGAATTTGAAATGCCATCAAGAATTGACAGGATTAGCGTAAGATCAGAGCCAGCATAATTAGCAACTTGCTTGGTAGATCCTAGTTGCCTTTCCTTTTGCTCTTCGAAGAGCTGTGATTTTACCTGCTCTAGAATTTCACGCTGGAAATAGAAGAATAAAGCATAGGATGAAATTATAATTAATATTACAGCAAGAATGCCAAATCCTCTTATGCCCAATCTAATTCTTGTGATCGGTGTCAATATTACCGTTAACCTTTTATGACATTAAAAATAGGTCCTTAACTATAAGTGCTTTTTTGCTGCTTGAAATAGTTGCCAGATAAAATGAAAGGTGATGTCCTTAAGCAAGTATCCACGTCGTTATAGACCCGTTTGGGACTACTAGACGAGGCCATAGTGCATTAGTAGTGGCTAGAAAAGGGCACCTGTCTGAAATTAGCCAATTTTGTACTCCCAAGGGAGCTTGATTACAGTTGCTTTTGTAGCGATAATTGTAACACCTCAGATCTTACAACCAGAGTTAGCTACCTCAAATCTACTTTCTTGTTTATGTCAAACGTTGTTGCGAATGCAACTTTGTTGTCAGGTCTTATTTGCTTAACCGCTCTTGTGACTTGAAAGCCACTCATGTGTAGCATGCGAATGTCTGTAACGACAATGTCATAGCTGTTAGCATTCCTTCTAAAATGTTCGACTGCAAGCATTGGATTGGTGAAACCATATGTGTGCATTCCTGCTTGCGCTAGTGAATGCTTTAAGATAGTGAGGATATCTGCATCATCATCGATAAGAAGAACCGAAAATGTCTTCTGTCTAGTCTCGGTCGGTTCTGGATTTTCTATTGCTTGCATGACATACTATGAGTATCGACCTATAAAGGGAGGAGGAATTTATTGCACAGGCAATTGGTATCTGCAGTTATTACCAAAAAAGCCGCTTATATCCATCTTGATGCACTAAGGCTCGTGTAATGCAATTAAAATAGTGCATTGCACACAAGATTTATAAGAAATTATGTGCATTAGTAGTCGCCTAACATGTTGAGCAATAGGCTAACAAAACAGTCAATTCCAAGCGGAAATGTCACCTTGCGTTTTGATGGACAAACTCTCGAATCTTTAAGAAAGGAAGCACAACAAAAGAGAATCAGCCTCAATACTCTTGCTAGCCAGATTTTCAAGGCTCATGCTGAATTTTCTGGTGCTGCAGCTCGCGCAGGAATGGTTTCGTTTCCAAAGAATCTTCTGGTTCGATTGATGAATAAGCTATCCGAAGATGAGGTCAAGCAACTCTCGGAGGAAATTGCCAAAAACGAAATGAAGGACATGCTTTTGATGATAAAGCGAAGCTATACAATTGAAGCGTTCGTTGACCTTATCGAGTCATGGAGTAGGGTTTCTGGGTTTAGTTACACGCACGATATGTCAGGTAACACCCACTATTTTGCCATTCAACATGAAATGGGTAAAAGATGGTCAATATATCACGCAGAGCTGTTCAAATTCGTCTTTTCTGACCTGGGAGCAAAGTGGGCTGACTTTGAAACGACCGACAACACGGTCACTTTCAACGTTGAAGTATGATTGATTCACTTACTGATTCCATTTAGGAATAGATAAGATGCTTGTAGTTTATAGCCTTTTTATCCATTATTATTTGTACCTGCAGAAAGATTGACAGAAGCAAATTTATCAAATTAGACTCCATAGTGCAAGGGTCGAATTCCTGCTTTCTGTATGAATTAACAGGTTATCATATGGAATGATAAGACGTTATCCATTTTTCGAAAACAAGAATCTCAATTGCTCGCCTCTTCTAATATAGGTCGTTCTAGATTATTTGTTATTGGTATCGTTGGTATTATCACGACGTAACTCGCTCATTCTTTTCAGCAAGCCTGCAGGGCTAAAATGCTTCATGGCTGTCACTCTAAGTTGTGTGCGCACTAGTTTGTTAATTGCACTACAGTGAGAATTAGTTGGTCGCCGTATGCAAGGTCTGAGAGCAGACAACATTTCCTATAAACACATGCATAACTTCAAATAATTTGATAAGGAGGATCAAACTGTTATAGCAATCCAATACATTTCGCCAAAAGGATATATTTCATGATTTATCCTTTTTATGATCACATGGCGACAAAGACCAAGTTATCGACAATTAACTCTGCAATAGCAACAATAGCCTTCATGGCAATAATGGGAATTACAGGAGCAGTAGGACAACAGCAACAAATGGTTTCAGCATCACTTATTCCTGCACTAGATGATGTGGAAGAGAAGGTACATGCGAATGCAGAGAAGCTACGTGATGGTGTGGTAGAGCGAGAAATCTGTCCTGATGAGATTTTTGTCCACATCGCTGGTGACGGTTACATATGTGTCCCGAAATTTGACCTTTTTCCAGAATGATAATGTCGGAACCACCTAATAGCAAGCTCTGATAGCGTAGCCAGCATCCCTTCAATTTTTCTGTCCATTTTATTTTTTGATATAGTTTCGCTTCTCAATACTTGGAACAGTTATACGTCAAAGACTCCGCTTACCTTCCTACTTCGATGTCTTTTTGCACTGTGCTTTAATAGTGCTCTAATTAGAGCAGAACAAAGAAGAAAAAGGGGAATGTAGTCAAGAGCACGTTACTATTTGTATTTGCATACAACATTTACTTCTTTTAGACACCGAGTAATTCTTTCAACCCACCTTTGAACTGTATATTCATAAAGCCCTAGACGCATTTCTCATCCTTAGATACAAATGTCATTGGTTGAGCCTGTGTTTTTCTGCAAATAACACAGATTGCTTTGGGCCACGTATCTGGCATCATTAGAAGTTCTACAATCTTTTGGAAGGCTATATTAGAAAGAGGAATAAATAATCATAGGAGCAGGCAGAGAGGTAAAGCCTTATCTACGTCGGCATCTGTGCTACTGTTACCGAAGGTATGATGACAGGTGGTGTAAGTATCATCCGCATTACTAGCAGCATAGGTGGTGGGCCTATTTTTGTCAGGCAATAATGAGGATATTTATAGAAAAAATAATAATCCTAGTAGTGCTGAAACCATTACTTCTCAACAGGATGTAGGTCACCATAACAATAAAAAAACTGATGTGGGTGACAAACCGCTAGGTAGACTCCTTATTGTAGACGACGAATTTGATATAGTTCTAGTTCTCAAACTTGGTCTTCAACAAAATGGATTCTTAGTGGATACGTTTACTAATCCAGAAGAAGCGTTACAAAGCTTCAAATCCAATGCGGAGGCTTATTCGCTATTGCTGTCAGACGTTAGAATGCCTGGTTTAACTGGAATACAGCTAGCAAGAAAAGTCAAAGAGATTAATCACAACGTAAAGGTTGTCTTGATGACTGCTTTTGAGATAAGAGATAATG
>JBJMEA010000123.1:0-4146 GCA_045809625.1 Nitrososphaera sp.
TGTTTAATACAAGCATAATCAATCCAAGTGAATCAGCCACAATTTCTCTTGCCCAAGCCAACCCTGGTGAAGTCGACTTTTACTGCATGATACATCCTTACATGACAGGCAAGATTACGGTAGGGTAGTAGTAACAACAAGCTCACATGTACTTCCTAAAGGCCCTCTCTTTTACCACACTTGCTGTGCTCTTCACGCTTATCTTCATCGGAGGATATGTAAGCGCATCAGGAGTAGGTCTGACTTGCCCTGAGTGGCCACTTTGCCCTCAAGGCCTCATACCACACTACGACTTTATAATAGAATATTTCCATAGATCCGTCGCCGCGACAACCGGTCTTTTGGTGATCACCACAATGGCCTTTACGGTAAAATCAAAAGATGCTCCAAAAGGCATGAAAATCGCTTCGATAATTGCGGCTGGCGCCGTAATAGGACAAATAACGCTTGGCGCAATAGTGATAGTCGAGAGACTTCATACAATATTGGTGACTGCTCACCTCGGCTTAGGACTCATCCTATTCTCAATGGTCCTCATGACAGTGCTTTACGCATTCAAGATTGACAAAAATAAAAAGTCCAAAGCCTCTGCAATCTCGTCAAAGCTATTTACATACAAGGAATAATAATGCTATAACATCACGTGATTGTAGCGCAATGATTTATACGGACAGATGTAGATATACTGTATATCCGAGATGCAGCAACGAGCAGTTCTGCTAACACATTTCATTGTTTTGATAGGCATTCTATTGTTGCCACTTTCTAGCTTCGTTATTCCTGCACAGGCTCATTTTGAGCACTTTACTCACTATAACAATAGGGGAGATCAGATAGGTCCTTATTATGCCTACGAAGCACTCGAACCCGAGTACGCAGGTCCAAACGAACCTGTTGCTGTCATGTTTAGCGTTCAGGACGACTCCGGACATGACACATACAACATTGATACGATGGTTGAGATCTACTCGGCTGCCTCAGGCGAGCGGCTTGAAGCTTGGCCTTGGACCAAACAAGAAATAGGTGATTTTCAGGTCTTTTACACCTTTCCGGAAGTTGGTAACTATCAGATAGTGCTAAGTGTAGCAAAGGACGGCAATGTAGCTAACCTAAATGGCATTGATTCTCCTCGAACAACACTCTCAGGTAATTCAGGCTGTAACTGCGATAGGGCAATTTTTAATGTGTCTATTTCAAAGAACTTTGGTGCTATCTGGAATGCAGCAATGCTCATGTCAATTCTCTTGCCTCTTTCAGTATTTGCAGCTGTTCTTATATGGAATTACAAAAGAGGAATAAGAAGAACTGGTGGGGCATACCAAAAAGAGCCTAGGGCAGATACTGTCAGATACATAATTATGTTAGCTGCAATAGCCGGTGGCATTGTACACCTTGCCGTGTACGCAGAGCATTCCTCCCTGCGTCTTGAATACAGCATATTTCTTTTGGTAGCAGGCGCTATGCAGGTGGTTTATGGTGTAGTATATACGATCCTGACTTTGGCTGGACCAACCATAAATGACTCTGTGCGCAAGTTCTACCAAAAGAAGGTGGCTGTCAATCTATTTGGACTCATCGGCACAGGGATTCTTCTTGGGTTGTATGCATATTCAGTAATATTACCCCCGCCACTTTCTCCAAACGACCGACCAGAGAATATAGACATAGGTGGAATTCTTGCCAAGAGCATTGAGATATTTACAGTATTTGGCATCCTATATCTTATGAGGTTAGAAAAACAGCAGCTGAGGGGTCAGCTAAAAGAGCAAAGAAATACAAGGCAATAAGTTAAATCAATCCAATTGTTACCTGGGAACATTTGTCCGCCTTAGTAAAACATAAAACACCAATGAGGTAAACCCAATACTTAATGGCTTGGAAAGTAATGATGCCAAAGAAGATTATGTTTGGCGAAAACGCTGCAAAAGAGTTCCCCTATCCAAATAATGCACTTGTCATTACAACGACTACTCCTGACATTTACAACAAATGGTTAGACTACATGGGTGTAAAGGGGTATCAGGTTTATGACAAAGTGGCGCCCGATCCCGCCATCGAAACAATTGAGGCTATACAAAAGGAGTATGAAGGCAAGGATATCTCATGCTACATAGGATTGGGTGGCGGGAGCTCTATGGACGTTTGCAAGTATCTTGGCAAGCTGACCGGCAAACCCAAGATATTAATTCCAACCACTTTTGGAACAGGGGCTGAAATGACGACGTATGCTGTAATTAGCTTTAGCCACAAGAAAAAACTTCTTCAAGATGAAGCCTTTCTTGCAGACGCAGCAATTGTTGATCCATACTTCCTGCCTGGGACTCCATTTAATATTATGAGGAACTCTGCATGTGACGCTGCAGCGCAAGCTTCTGAAGCATATGACAGCAAGCTTGCAAATCCCTTTACCAAATTTTTCTGCAAGGAGGCATTTGACATACTTGAAGACGCTATAATTAACGATAAACCAAACCTTCTGCCGTATGGTGCGATGCTATCAGGCATCGGATTTGGCAATGCATCAACAACACTTGGACATGCCCTTTCATACGCATTTTCAAACGAAGGCGTTCCTCACGGTTATGCTTTATCCTCATGCACAACAGTTGCCCATAAATTCAACAAATCGACTTATTATGAAAGTTTTAAGAAAATATGCCAAAAGCTCAAGTTTGACCCTATCAAACTGAAAAAACCATTAGACCAGGCAGCAGACGACATTATGCCTGACCGAGGTCATCTTGACAATAACCCAATACCTGTTACACAACAAGATATCATTAAATGTCTCGAAGAGATAGTGACACAAAACCCTCTTGCTTGATTCTGCACTGCTCCTCTTCTTCTTCTTCCTCCTCCGCCTCTTGCTCCTCATCGTCTTTCTATCTCGTTTTCAAAACCTTTAAATTCAGTGCAGCAGATTTCTATTTTTGCAATGACTGTTATCCACAAAAGTATGGAAATTAATGCTCCAATCAGCGAGGTATTCACTTATTTTGCAAGGCCAGAGCACATGGCTGATCAATTTCCAGAAAATATGGGCCTCAATGTTATCCCAGTAGAAGTTAAAAATGGGTTTGGGGTCGGCACAATATTCAGGATAAATGGAGATTTTGATGGCAAAAAGCTCGAATGGGACTGCGAAACAATCGATTATGTACCCATGCGCAAAATCGTGGCCAAGATGATTGAGGGACCATTCAAAAGCTGGCAGATTACAGTCGAATTTGAAGAATTAGATCAAAATAGAAGCAAAACTAGCATGACAGTCGATTACGATATGCCGATGGGTCCACTTGGCAGCTTTATGGACAAAGTCAAGCTCAAAAAGATCGCTGAAAGGGGAATGGAAAATGGTCTCCTTCGGGTAAAGGCATTGCTTGAGGGAACTGGTTCAATACCTGTGTATATTACACTTGATGCCTATAGGCAAATACTCAAAGAGAAGGAGCGGTTTAACTGTTCCGTTTCTGAGGCCATCGTCAAAATTATTCAGCGCAGTCAGCTCCAGCAGCAACAATCACTACATACACCACCACAGCAACAAGAGCAGACAACGACGACAACTGCAAGAGCCGCTTAAATTTTCATTATTTTCTGTCACTAGCGTGGAAACGCTCTAGCGAAGCCGTAGCCCTACTCGCCACACGCCTAAATGATGTAAATCTAGAATACAAATCCATGGTTTATCACCTTAAGAGTAGAGTGGAAGGGAGCTTGCTACTATATGTTGTGAATACGTGGTGTGGATTGTGTTTACCTGTTCTAAGTCCTAGGCACAAGAATGTTTTTTCCTCTTACCCTCAATGTTGGACGTTTAAGCGTGGGCTGCTAGTTTCATTTAAATACCGCGTTGGTTTGCAATTTTTTGTGGGTTCGTAGCTCAGCCAGGTAGAGCGTCTGGCTCTTAACCAGTCGGCACAATTACTGGGTTAAAATGTCGTGGGTCCGAATCCCACCGAACCCGCATCAAAAAGGAGCCGAATCCGAAAAACTTAAAGCTCTATTCGTCATTAAGCATTACATAAATAATTGAGAGCCAGAAAAGTCGATAGATCTTTGCTTCATGGCGAAAGCTTTGAACTATTTTCTGCAGCGATCAGAAGTCCTGCAACCCGAGACCCATACGAAAGAAAGTTGCTTGGA
>JBJMEA010000124.1:0-12996 GCA_045809625.1 Nitrososphaera sp.
ATTTTTGATATAATCTCCCAAGTCAATATGGACAGGAGGACGCTAGCACTACATCATCATCAAACTTCTACCTTTATGTATGTCCAAACGATTGATGAGATTGGCTTCTTTCTCTATTTGAACCGCAATTCTAACTGATGGTTGTAATACCGCTCAGCTTCTCTGTGCTCTATTATCATAATCTGAAGGTTTCTGACGATAAAAACAACCCGCTTTTTAGAACAATAAATATAATAATATTACTATAGAATAATTACTGAAAACAAATAAGATATTTTTAGCAGGTTGTCAATACTCAAGTAATATTAATCCATTAAACTCATTCTATGATATAACACGTATGAATCCTGCTAAAAACAATAACTATTATTATCTTCCAAGGACGACGACTGGACAGTCAGTAGCAACAATAGAGGACAAGACGAATGATGCAACTGTTGTAGATGAAATCGAGGCAGCAACCAAGATGTGGGATGATCACATAGAGAGACTCGAAGCAAAGTTATCGTTTCTAATTAGTTCGTATGATGACCGGAACTCAGATTTTTTATATCAATATGAGAAAAATGTCGCTACTCTCAAACGAGAGATTAATGATGCTATAGAACAGAGACAGACACTAATAGGCAGGGCATATTAGCATTTTTAGGTAACCGATAATTTAAGCAATGAAATGATTAGAATCTCTGCATCTGTATTTCAAAAGTAGAATATAACAGGCATCAGTGTTGGAAGAGCATTATGCATACATTGACCAGCACAAAAAAGCAAGTAGAGATGTAAAGAGCAAGGGATGTCAAAGGCGCGCCTTAAAAACTTCTCTTATCGGATTTGCCAGCGGTATTTCGGCTAAATTTGCCTGACAACTGCCTAAACATGTTCGATTAATAGTGTATTTTACCTGATTAAAGAAATGGACTGGCGAGTTGAGAGTTGAGCCAATGACGACCGCAATATTGCAGTAGCTTTGCTAGATGTCCACTCCTATCTAAAACGCAAATATCTAAGAGAAATTCGGTCTCAAATTCTACTACCTCTCCATGCTTACTTACATATTCCGTAGCCTTCTAGAGCTCTAAGCGAGGTTTTTGGAAACCTAACTATTTTTGTGTAAATAGAGTGGCGAAGCGAACACCAAATCCATCAGGATCTGAAATTATGAAATCTCGAAGGCCATAATATCTATCTGAAATAGGAATGACAATTTGTACACCCATTTCTTTTGCCAGCTTCCAATAATCATCCACGTTTGGAACCATAATTCTAATATTTGCCAGGGGAAATTTGGAAGGATCTGGCAATTCTACCTCTTCTTTGCTAATTTCATGGTATGCTGAGAGCTCTGCGAGATAGAGCTGATGATCCTCCCATGTCAATTCCACAAAATCTCCAGAATCTCGAAGTACTTTGAATCCCAACCCACGATAGAATCTAATTGATCGTTGTATATCGCTAACAACAATCTCAGTCACCAACTGCTCAGTCGAATCTACATATTTTTTCTGTTCCATGATACTGCAATAACACTCTTTCGGATAATAATAGTGCATGAATAACCTATCGAGTTGTCAATTGTCCGCAGAGCTGCTCTCACACTTGACTGCTACCTGCCTCCTGCGATCTTCTATTTTGAATTTATGATTACCCACGTTAATTTTATGATCTTATCGTGCTCAAGTCTTGCTATTATGATTTTAGTAATAAAGCTATAATGTTAGCAGCAATAGTCGTCGATTGAAAATACCAAGGTAATGATAACAGAAGGTAATGATAGTTATCATAACCAAGATAGCACTGAAGGGAGCGACAGAGTAGGGCTCATTGTGTGTTTTCTGGCTGTTATTATTTGTTACATAGTAATAGTAGTAGTCGTGACCAAAGTTCTTTAGGAATAAATCAATCAACAACTTATGAGAAGCTCCTTCCCATTATTTGCGCTTTTTGCAGAAATGATACCTACTGCATATCATTTTCGAATAATTAGAATAGTAATTATAGTAGCTATTGTCCTGTCAGCCTTTTGGTTATGTTACCACCGTTATCAGTAGTACCAAACCAGCAATCTGCATTTGCGGTTTTTATGGGATAAGGAATTTCAAAAATAGCCTTTGTCAGGGACAGAGACAACAATTTAATATCTATGCTATGAGCTAAGATGAATTTGAACAGACAATCATAAGGAACAATCATGCTACAGATATTGAGCCCCACTGGACTGCGGGTCTATCATCTTCTATTGCAATCGGTTCGACATAACCTCAAATTGCTTCAAAATCAGAAGCATGTGATCAAACCACTATAATAAACCAAGATGCTATAATAACAAGAGATACTGGTGGTCAGACAGTAATGACCTGTGAAGAACTTATTGTTCAAATGTGCGCTTGCATAGAGCCTGCAAGTGAGTGGGTAAGGAGTCGCCAGCTTCATGGAGCGCTAATAGAATCCTAAGGATTGCAGCGTTTGGCTTCCTGGATACTACTCCAATCCCAAGGTGGCAGGACAAATTATCCTGATTGATTGGTATATCAAGGTAGATAGTAAGACTGCATTCATGCAAAAGCCTAAATTTTCAATATTGTATTATGCCTAACGAATAATGAGTCATGATGCTCGAAAAATTGTTTGTGTTCAAAGATTGACATTTTGTATGGACAGATGAGCGAGCCCGTAAAGGGTTTTGTATGCCACCATCGCTCAAGTGAAAGGCACTGGTCTAATATTCATTCTCATAAAGTCATCCAGCACCATGCCCGACGAACCTGACATGCTTGTCTGGCCTATATCTTGTTTTTTCTTTAACAACCTGCACGAGCTCCTCAAATGGTTCTAGGTTATTGTCCATAGCAGAAAAACAAAATGGTTTGAAGTCGATCAACATTAGATTACCAGTTTTTAAATTCTTTTCATAATTTGTAATTCTTTTTGATAGCTCTGTCATTGCCAACCCTACATCTTTTTCAATATATGTGTAGATGCAAAGCTGATTCCTTGCAAGTCCTGCGTTGTTATATTCTGAAATCGCTTCGTTGTAATTGGATTGATCAAGGTCGTTCTTATTAGAATAGAGGATGACAAAATGTTCATAGTCAGACGGATTACTTAAATGGCTGTAGTCAGAAAGACTTCTTTTACTGATGCTAGTATTTTTTCTAGTTTTGCGGGCTTTGGAATTATGAGGGCAGATTCTTTCTTGATGATACTAGTCGGGGCAACAGAAGAGGAATAGTCTAATGAAACCAATTCCTTCTCGATCTCACTTTTGGTTACCTCATAAGCGGTGGTGAATAATACCCCTTGTTTCAGGGTTCAGCTCTTTGAGTCTTCTTGCAAGTTCAAAGCCGGACATATTCTTCATCCTTATGTCGGTTAAAAGCAGGTCGTATGAGGATAAATTCGCTTTGAAATGGTCCAGAGCATCACGAGGATTGGAGAAGGCTCGAACTGTGTAGCCACCTCCTTCTAATACTTTTTTTGAAATTAAGAGAATATTAACATCATCTTCAACGAGCAGAACCTTTGGCATTGATTGCAAACTATCATTATGCATTTCCTTGCTTTATTAAATTTTATAAGAAAACGTCGGTCTTACGTAGGATTTATGTATTCTCTATACAGGATCCTCCATAAGCTGTGAGATCAAAATAAGTGTACGGGTCATGCAAAATTAAAAATGAGCTCACATAATTGTCATAGTTACCTCATAGATAGGAACACACTTTGTGGAGTTTGGAACCCACGATCAGCTTAATCTCTCTATTAAGGTAGAGTTAAGTATCTTATCTAAAACACACAGCAAATGAATATTCAAGGCTGTGAGCTTGACTCAATGATATTGTCTATCTTTCAGACAGCGGCAAGTTTGATCTAGGGCATATGCGAATTTATTAATTGCTATGGTGCGCATACAGTCATTAATGAATCCACATCGTGGAATAGATGACGATGATAATAACAACAAAAACGATAATAACAATAGTAGAAGAACCAAAGCAACAACACTGCTATATCTATGACAGAAATAATAACCTTGGCAGCACTGTCAGGACTCCTGTTTCCTCCGGTGCGAGTAGCAATTACCCGCAGGTCCTAGCACAACAGAATATGACAGGCACTACTACTGATGCTGCTAGAACAGGGGTTGGAGGTGACTGAGGTACAGAGATTTAGGTTGCGCTCAAATAGAAACAAGACGAGGAGAAATGACAACATCACGAGATGCTAGTCTGGGCATTATTGCCACTACCAGTGCTACGAGTACAGCAGGATTCGCGGATGAAAATCAACCACCAACATTATCAGTAGAAGAACGCATAAAACAATCATGTCGTGCAATACGAAACGGTGACTCACAAGATGCACTGGAGCTGTTGGAATCAGGTCTACAACAACTAAGAGGATGACATATAAGGTAACAACATCATCAATATCCCACGAATGGTAGTCCAAAACGCAGGTTGATTAACATGCGGGTATCACCACTAGTGAGAATGCGACAGAAGATGACAGGTGTTAAAATCAAGGTCAAATCAACACTGCAGGTAAGATATTAGACGAAACGGACTGTGGATGGGAGTTGAAGCGATGACCTCAGATCTACACCGCCAATGTAAGATGACAGCTTATAAAGAAGAACTCATCTATAATATATTGTGTACCAAGCTACGTAAGGTCTTAGTTATAATTTATGAAAGTAAGAGTTTACTTTTTCACTGAGCCTGATACCGTTGAAATTATCCTAAAAACTCGTAAAATCAGTAGGCAAGCATTAGATACAATCTATGAATTAGTCTGGGAATGTGAGTTTAAGAATATTCTTAATGCGGGCAGAGTTTGGCTAAAGTTTAAGGAGAACGAACAAAGACCATTTGGAATTCCACTAAGAGAGAAGAGAACCCATAGCAGCATATCCCCGGGAGATATTATTCAAATAACTAACGACTTTTATGTGGTTGATCAAATCGGTGCAAGAAGAGTGGAAGTAATTAATTAGATTATTCTAACATACTGTAAGATAGGGGCAATTGTTGGACACTAATAAAAATAGCTCAATTTAATGTCATAGTTTTTCAACCAAGGAAAATATGGACTGTGGATGGGAGTTGAACACATGAGGTCGTCAGTACTAACTTTCTAAATCATCGCGCAATCCATACCTTAAATCCAAGATATAGTGGTAATATTATACACTAACACACTCTATTTTCTAATCTGCTTCAACATTGGGATATTGCAGAAGTTACTTGTCTGTGCTAGGCGCTTTCTTTTTTAGCATTTGTCTAGTGATAAGTTTCCTGTAACTCCACATACAATCATACCTACACCATAAATGAGTAATACTATAAACAATCTGTGAATAGGAAAAGTTATTCCAAATATTTTGGAATTGGTAACGAAGATAGATGAGAAAGCCTCAACCCTTATGTACCATTCCAACGAAGAGGTCATTGATGTTGATTTCACTATTTGCAAGTGCCACCAGTACCTATGGTGGAATTGCACATATCGTATAAGGAGAGCAATAGCGACCGCTGCACTATCACCACCACCAGTAATTATAACAATTACAAACACAATGATAATCTCAGCGATAATGGTATTAGTAGCAGTAGTCGGATTCATATTTCACCAAAAGAAGGATCGGATAATGATACGAATAACAGTAATAACAACAAACAGGTAGCTAAACTGCTTGTTGTAGACGACGACCATGACATAGTTCATGTTCTCAAGATAGGTCTTTTAAAAAATAGATTTTTAGTTCATGCATTTACTAACCCAATAGAAGCACTACAAAGCTTCAGATCCAATGTAGGGTCTTACTGTTTAATGCTGTCAGGCGTACTTATGCCGGGAATGACTGGAATACAGCTAGCAAGAAAGGTCAAACAAATTGACCCCGATATCAAGACCATTCTTATGACTGCATTTGAAATAAAAGATAATGAATTTTCGAAGGTATTTCCTTCTACTCAAGTTGATGGGTTTGTTCAAAAGCCCATAAGCATTAAAGACTTGACTGACAAGATATTGAGCCTTATAGGCGAAACAAAGGGAAGGACAGAGGAGAAAGAATATAGGTAAAAGAAGCTCGGGCATTAAAAGTGAGGACGAGAATAATAATGAATCAGTCATGGCATGGTTCAGTGAAGAAGCAGTAGGTTATGGAGAAAATGGCATTGTGATATATCCCTCTTTGCAGAGCTTCCGTCAGCCCCATACAAAATATGTTAAAGACCAATGAGCAAAAGAAGAACATCCGGATGATAATAGTAATAATAAAGTCAAGGAACAATCAAAGCCAAGAATAATCCTTATTACAACTTTTTATGAAACAGCAGCCAGCGTAAAGTATCATCTTAATGTGCAGGTGTAATGGAAGTTCAAAGCCTTATACATAACGGTTCATTAGTAATATTAGACGTTTTTAGAACATACTATCCAGATATCAGTGGTATGAAAAGCTTGTGACATCGCTTTGAGCGTGCAAAAAAGAAGACAGAACTGGAATTACTGCCATTGTTGATATGGACTTTTTCTTTTTCTTTTTGGGAGACGGCAGAGCAACTGAGTTGATAAATTATGAAGCATCTTTAGTACCAAAAACAAAAGATGGCAACGTTAGAAGATTTATCCGTTACCATAGTGAAAACTATGGTACTCTTAAAGACGGACCAGAAGAAAGAGCTTATTCAAAAGGTAAAGAAGCTGCTTGAAATCACAGAAAGACTATCTTGATAAATGCTACATAACCAGCTTTGACTCAAAAAATCAAGCACCCATAAAAAGCAGAAAAGAAATGCACCTATTTTTATCAACCGTTGTATAACTTGGTCAAGATACTACTGCCAACAGTATCAATGCTTCTGCTCAATATAGCATCCATATAATTAGATAGTAGTGACTCTAATGACTAATGGAGAAAAGTTAAAAAGATGTATATCATGACAATGATGGGCAGGTCAGTTTCACCTGTCGTCATCGCTCAATAAGAACCGTCATAAAACTACCACGAATTTTGAGAATATGAAGGATGTTGATCCGAGCAAATCCTCTGGTCTACAGCTTCCAACATACGTTCTACAGTGTTTGGCAAGTGGCATGTCTCAAGAGCAGATAGCATTAAAGTTTCCAGAAGATGGAGAGCTTGTAGGTCTTTGGGTTTCCTTTCTGAGGGGCAACCACTGGTTGACAAAGGATAAAGATGGCAGGTGGTCAATAACTGCCAAAGGTCACCTCTGGATAAAGAAATACGAGGGGAGGAGATAAAGAGCCTGACTAACAAGCGAAACTATAATTCCACTACCAGTAAATGAGGTAGTTACTCAAATAACAGAGACAGTCAGCGGCGAGCATGACTTTTTAGTATATTCTGATGCAGAATTATATGGCAAGATCTGTTCCGAATACTGCAAAAAGCACCTTGCAGAAAATGACATTGTGATTCTACTCACGTTCTACGAAACATCTGAAAAAGTCAAATCGAGTTTACGCAATGCAGACATAGACATTGAGCAGAGTTTCAATTAGGGGAGTTTAATTATAGCCGATGCAGCAAAAGAAATTTTTGGAGAAAATAAGAACTTGCTTCAATTTCTACTAAACGCAGAGAGACATATAAAGCGGGTTGGTAAGGGCTGTGTCTCGGTAATTGTGTCGATGGGCCCATTTTTCCTCTATGAAAAAGAAGAAGAAATACTGGAATATGAGGGACTGCTTGACTTGTGCAAGGTTAGAAACTGGAAAGTGCTATGCTGCTACCACAGGGAAGATTTCAAAGGCTTTCAGAAACGCAAATGCAACGATTACTAGATCGGCATAACAAAAAGCTCTTATCTGCATATAAAAAACTCCTCAACTCGGTGAAATATTGGGACGTAAAACCGTGCTTTTGTACCTACAGAGTATCTTCTGTTGTCTGCTGATGATTTGCATTCTTGGCTGGTGCATACCGGCTATTGGAAGTTTGAAGATATGAAAAGAAACTTTAATTGTTCAAATTCAGCCCGGTCCGTTCATTATTTTGCTTGCAGAAGGTCAGAGAACTCTTTCATATATTCTTTGATTAACGAGACTATGTATGAACGATTGCTGATTCTCTCACAGATGCTCTGCACAATTGCAACATTACTCATTCTTCCGCGTTCTCTTTTGATTTATTGAACATGTCGGACCTTCATATAACAACTATTATAGCAACACCTATTGGAGGAGGCAGACCGCTTATCTGTGCTCGCTTTAACCTCAATTTGATCCAGCTGATTTACAACCATCTCAGACTGCGCGCCCATATTACTCATAATTTAAGAAAAGTGTAACCGAAGCAATAAAAGATTATTTAAGTGAAATCATAAGCCATTGCATCATTCTTGGCAGTCCAATGAACCGAATGTAGACGTCTAGTCAATTCACTTGATGCAGAATCTTGAATCATATAATGAAAAAAACTATTCTGAAATAGAATCAGACATCAAAGGGTTCCAATTATTTCATCTAGCGATCGTCATCGTCTTTGTCATCGACTTTTTCCACATCAAGATACCCAAGATCGCTAGCCAAAGCAGAGAGGTAACAGTTGAGACCATTCCCACTATAGGTTGATCAGCAAATCCAACATAAGCAATCCCAATACCAAAAATAATTGTAGATACACCAGCAAGCATTCCAAATCCACCACTCCATCTTGGAAGAAGACCGCTCATTAGAATCGCTGCGCCAAAGGTTATTGCAGCTGCGCCTTGGAGAATGCGAAAGATGCCATTGGTGCCTATCTCAATCCATCTAATCGCTTCCGCAACTCGAAAGGTTATTACTTTTTCATCAGCAGGTGAGGCAGCCCAAGTATCCACTGCTCTTTTTAGAGCAATTCCATCAATAGCCTGAATAATAGCAAAAGTACATGCTGTGATTATTGCTGTAGCCAGACCAAGCAACGCGAGTGCTTTAGCGAGAGGAGATTCTGAGCGCATAAGTAATCTATAGAGCGCTACAAACCCACCAGCAAACACTAGCATGACGCCAGCAAACTGACCAATGTGTGCTCCTATCCAAGTATCACTTGCTGCATATTCCGCGAACACAAGGGGATGATTTGTTAGTGGTTGACTTGAAGGATGGAATAGTGTGGATACAATGATGATAATTAGACCCACAATGAATGAAACGGATCCCATTCGTATAATTGGATCCTCAGACTTAGGTGGATTCATTTGCAGATGTGACCAGAATCCTCATATTTTATATGATAAGGTTTGCTTTATACTTTCAAGAAGAATCAGATCTAGAAGAGCCAATCAACTGTTTCCAAGCCTAGCTCAAATCGTACTTAATGTGTTCTGATTAAAAGTATCTATCACTTCACCGCCATCAGTATGCTCACAATTTACAATATTTGTGATTTAGTTGTTTGGCAAAAGGAAACAAAATTATAAAAAGCAAGTATAGCGAGCGACAACATCATCATCATTACGGCTGACGGATAAGTAAGCGACAACAAGTTTTGCAAACAAAACATCGATGACGTTCTTATGCATCATACTCAAATAGTATGCACCACTAACATGTAGTCATGGAAAAGGTAAAAAAAAGGAGAAAAAGTTCAACTAAAAAGAGCGTAAATGCCAAAACAAGCTACCGAAGAAGGTCAGCTTAGGATCGTGAAATATTTCAGCTACTGTCAACAACACCAACAAATACGCAGTTTGAACTTTAGGTTCTCTTCTTCTGTCAATTTATCCATAGATCTCGAGCGATCAATTGCTAATCTATCTATCTATTCGGTTATTCGATAGCGCAGCAAGTCGATCTCCATATTGACATTTCCGTCCGAGGTCATTATCTGGAATTTTGACATATTCATCAGGTAGCAAAAGTGTCCAGACACTACAGTTTGTCATCTGCATCTTGTACCACATGTTCGGTGTGAAGCAAAATCAAGCGTCTTCACTCAATTGTCGAATATTTGCATATAGAATAGCATGGTACTCTTTTTTACTCGATCAAATAAGAAGAATGTTACAAGAATAGATCGCGATATTGTCTGCAGACGATCCTCTAATGAATGCATTTCAGAGCTTGAGCGGATATTGGCTAAAGTCAAAAGATTATTGTTGTTAGTTAGAGAAGAAAAAATGGATGGGAAACCCCTGCAGTGTTACCATGGCTATATCCATCAGGATTTACTTCTAAATTCTAAGGCGGCTGAATCCATCTGTAATCATGCCTTTTCCTTGGGTGACCAGACTATCAAACTCCTTGCCAATTGCGCCACAAATTTCATCTTGCATCATCTTTGAATAGACTTCATTTGCATGGGCTTGGTCTCTATAGAATTGCAGCGACACCCCAAGCATCTCATCATCATTCAAAGAAAGGACCTTTGCAATGCTTTCTACGCCCTCAGGAACTTCCTCTCTTGTTGTTGTGCTACTGCTACTGTCTAGATAGTAGATCTTAGAGCTTACCCCATTTTCGTTAAGCCATTGCACCCATCGCTTTCCAAGTTGTGCCAGAGCCTCCTGATTCTTTTTCGGTGCTCTGCTGAAGCTGATCTGCAGATAATTTCCAGTCTCTTCTATTTCCTTTGCGAATTCAATTTTGTTTTCCATGACAACTTACCTACACTAGGTACAATAAATACAGCCAAGGGAGTAAAAGTATAGTTAGTCATAAGTGTTTTTCATCTTGTTAAATCATCTTACACGTTCGCAATAGCCATCAGGGCTTCTGCGAAAGCGTGGTCAATCGTTGCGGGGGAATTGTCCTACAACCACTCACAGTGAGACCAAAACAATACCGTGGTTAACTAGATCAATAAAAATAGACTGGCTCGCAAGATTTGAATTCACGACCGCAGCACCGTAGGAGTGCTGCTTTCTATATGCTTGCTCTTTTTGCTACCAATATTTTTTGGTTGCTATTATTATACGGTAAAAAGGGTTTTGTTTGCTTTGGTTGTTGTATGCCTATTTCCAATTAACGCATCCAACTTCTACTACTGATGTGAGGCGAACTTAACTCAGCTTCCGATTCCTGTTTTGGTTGTTCTTCTTCTAAGAATTCCACCAAGTGGGTGTAATATAGCAGAAATTCTCTGCCCTTTTCTGTTGTCCTATATATCACCCCATCACCAGAAGAGACATCCTGTGTGATCAGCCTCTTTCCGATTAGCTCTCCAAGATACAGGTGTACCTGCTCGTAGCTCAGGTTTGCTCTGTACATTATGTGTGTCTTTTTTATTCCAGAGGTACCAAGCGCTAGCACGTCGCCCATTATCTGGATTTTTCCTCTGTTATTCTTACGTTCAGACATCGTGGTCATCATTTCTATGCACTCCATATACAATGTAGGATAGATTAGGAGAATGGTGAAACAGATGTTTCAGGCTTCCGTTCCACCATTTTTATCTTGAATTTGCAACACAAACCTTAAGTGGTAAAAGATTAATAATAAAATGCTTGGATATTCTATAGTAACTTTAGCTGATAACTTGAATATTGAATATCATCGAAAACTTAGGGATCATAGCTTTATCAAGGCATTGCTAGCCTTTTTGTCCGACAATAGCCTAAATCAATCTCAAAATAATACCGTAGGTGTACAACAGAAAGAAATGGACCGGGTGGGATGATTTGAACCCCCGACCGCAGCTATGTATATTCTTCTAATAAATCACCTTGTGATAATCTTTACCTTCGTTTTTCTCCACATGAAAATGCCAAGGATTATTATCCAAAGATATAATGTCACCGCCCAAATGTTTGACACAGGCTCGGAGAATCCAATGTAGGCTGTAACGACGCCAGCAGCTATGCTAACAATACCGACAGCTATTCCGACTGCACCAATCCATCTACTAAGAAGGGCGCTTTTTGCTATTGCAACTCCAAAGATTATCCCAACTGCCCCCTGAAGCATTCTGAAATAACTATTGATACCAATCTCCGTCCATCTTATCCCTTCGGCTACTCTAAAGGCAATGGCTTTTTCTTCTTCTTGACTACCAGCAGTAGAAGAAGGGGGAATAGCATACCAACTACTAGTTGCAAGCTTTTGTGCAATCCCGTCAACAGCTTGTAGAATAGCATAGGTGCTGGCTACAAGTATTGCTGTCACTAAGCCAAACCATGCAAGTGCTGAAGCAATACCTGATTCTGACTTGACAAGCAACCGATGAAGCGCTACAAATCCACCAGCATAAATTAACATTAGACCTGCAAACTGACCGATGTGAGCAGCTATCCATGGATCACTCTGGGCATACACCGCAAAAACAGCTGGATTGTCCATTGGGTTCCTAGTACCAGCATGAAACCCAATGGTAGATACCATGAAAATAACAATACCTGCAAGGAATGCAACTGAGCCCATACGAAGCATAGGGCGATCATGCTCCGCTGTGCTTGCAACCATTGTTAGAAAATTGAACAAACCATCTTATTATAGTTGTGAAGCAAGTGCTATTTTGAATTATATTATACTAATTGCCAGGACTCAATTTTATTTTGCAACCTCAAATGTAAAATCGGCTGTCAGGAGCCTTCCTTCATGTTGGAATTGTCCCCACGCTCTGTATAGACTTGGCTTTGGAAAATTTGCTAGAAATGAAACAGATGGCCCTCCTCGCCAACTTACAACATCATGAACTTCTTCGGCAGGATGAACGTGAAGAAACTCACGACCGCCCGCATCAATAATAACACAATGACCTCCAGCAGCCATTAAGGGCTCTAAATTGGTGATTGGTTTTCCATCTGCATCTCTGATCTCAAATGTCATTTTAATATCCCTACCCGCTAGGAGCTGCTCTGGCTCACAAGTCATGCTAGCTTGGTAGTTTTGCCCCTCAGTATCCACATTTTTTACACGGGTTTGCTCAGCTACAATTGTAGTTGGGGAATGGACAGGCTGACCTTCAACATTGAAAGCAAATGCTGTCAGGATTTGTTTGTCACCTCGTGGTTTGACATCAATCCACATCTTGTATTTACCAGCTTG
>JBJMEA010000125.1:0-6369 GCA_045809625.1 Nitrososphaera sp.
CACAAGTCTCCATATCCAATAAGTACTAATGCTGGTATCATACATACACAATGATAAGTCTTGGAAAAATGTGCCACATGCCACCAGTTAATTCACCCTAATTTTGCAGGTCACCACAAGTGCAACTATGCAAATTGCCCTGTCTGCAAAGAAGCGATCACAAATGCAGAATACTGGAGCCATATAAGGTCCCACCCTGGACATGAAAGTGATGCTCCTTTGAGGAAAAATATTGATGACCGCCGCATGAATATGCGTCAACGACCCCTCAAATAGCAAATTAGATTCTCATTACAACATGGTTTGGGACACAAGTGATGTCCCGCATTTCCGCTATTATGGCCGTCTCTGTACCAATATCGCAGTTCAAAAAGACAAAAGCTCTTGACATGACCACCATATATACCTCTTGGGCCCATACTTGTAGATAATTGTGATCGTTGTCCTGTCTAAATAATCAATGGAATGTAGAATTGAGCACTCTAGATGTATATTCCACTACCAGCCGAAACCAATGCAATCTATGAATAATGTGGATATGTATAAAATAACTGAACTAGTTTTCACTCTGTTCGTTGATACATCGAGTCCCAATTTTGAAGTTTTTTCTTGCTGAGTCCCTCTGGGCCCGCCTAAACTAAAAAAACGTTCAAAAAATGGACCCAATGCTTATTTAGGAGGAGGCAGGTGCATTCTTGCACCTTTATTGTCAGACAGTATTGCGTCGGGCCAATGCTTAATGTCCATAATGATAACCTAGTTTTGTAATGATTAAAAGGTCCTAGTTATAGAAGTTTTTTTGATTAAGCAATATCATTCTTTTTTTGATTTGTAAGATAATGTCTTTCCTTTCCATATCTCCGGGTCTCCCCACAGCTTTGTTCTCCAGGCGGTATATTCGACTATCTGAGAATGATCAATGAAAAGGTTAACGTTAGAGCCAAAGTTCTTCAAATACCATTTGAAAACAGGAGGGTCAGATGATTCAAACATCCATGATTCAAACCCAAACTCTGAGACAAGCTTCTTTATCACATCTGTGCGCCATTTGCTAGGAGGGAGGTCTTCAGTTATCCCCTCAGACTCAAGCATCATTATGTGTGCTCCAGCCTTCAAATGCGCTCTTGCTTCCTCCATTAAGTCATCAACACTCCTCAGCTTTGGCTTATATCCCACTATGTGAGTGCCGGCGCCAGCCCCTATCATCAATGAGATCTCGGGTTTAGGTATCATGCCCATCTTTTTGACTTGCTTGACTATCTCTACCTTGTCTTCTAATGGTATCGGGGCGAGTCCACTTGAGACTTCCACAATGTCAAATCCTAATGATTTGCATTCCTCTAGGTATCTATCAACTGCATCTGTACCTTGGACTATTATACGCTCGACAAAACCCCCAGTAGAAACATAGACTTCGTGGTCATGGCAGTTCTTGAGTATGCTTTTTACCATGTCAACTGAAAGCAGGCGCATCGACCCTCCAGCAAATTTGAAGCCGTCGATATAGTCTCCCCACATCTCCAAAAGGTCTTTCACATAACCTATGGTCGCAGGAGCATAGTATGGGCCCCTAATTTCTATGACTCCTGTCTTCCTAGGCTTCGGAGGCACTTCAGAGATTTTTACGAAATCAAACGCCTTTCTAGCAGTAGACCTCATAAGATTAGATTGCTCTTAGGTTATAAAAATGAGATATAGAGGTTAGGCTAAAAGCATGCAGGCAAAACAATCAAACTTTAGCACATACAGGGCTCCATGCGGAAAGACCTGAGCAGTTGAAACTGCGTTGAACCAAGCCCATAGGGCACAAAGGTCCAGCATTAGTAGACGTTATAGTGAATCCCTAGGAATTACTTATACCTCCAACCATTAATTTGGAGCAGATAAAGGGGATTTTATGCCCTCTATGATTAAGGATAATATTTCTATTAACATGGGAAAATATTATCCTTGTCGATAATATATTTCGCGAAGAGCTAACACCTTATCTAACATTTTAAGAGATTGGGCACACAAGATTACTAGACTAGATTTTCACCTATATTTGAGTCCCATTTTTTAAAGTTTTTTCTACCTGGTCCCTCTGGGCCCGCCTAAAATAAAAGACAGTTCAAAAAATAGACCCAATTGAATAATTTAGGATCAATGTCATGAGATCAAGATGAGATTCAAAAATCTAGGCTTATTACAGTAGCATTACTAACTACCTAAATCTATAACCCGGACCGGGAAAAGAGTTAGCCACATGTTATAAAACAAGATGCGTCGCGAGATACGAGACAGATATGCACGCCGTTGTTTGGCATGAGATTGGTGATATTAGATTGGAGGAAGTCCCAGAGCCACAAATAAAGCAACCAACTGATGCAATAGTCAGACTTACATCTAGTGCAATATGCGGCACTGACTTGCATTTCATAAGGGGAACCGTTAGCAATATGGTTGAGGGGACCATCCTTGGTCATGAAGGTGTAGGCGTCGTTGAAAAGGTCGGTTCCAACGTCAGGAATTTCAAGGAAGGAGACCGAGTAGTGATTCCCTCTACAATAGCATGCGGATACTGCTCTTACTGCAGGGCGGGTTATTATACACAATGCGATAACGCAAACCCGAACGGAAAGGATGCAGGTACTGCTTATTATGGAGGCCCCAAAGACTCAGGGCCGTTTAACGGACTCCAATGCGAAAAGGCATTGATACCATTTGCAAGCGTTGGCATGGTAAAAGTTCCTGATGAAGTAAATGACAGCAAAGCGATAATGCTCTCAGACATTTTTCCAACGGGATACTTTGGCGCAGATATGGCCAGGATAAAGCCAGGACACACAGTTGCAATTTTTGGTTGTGGGCCGGTTGGACAATTTGCCATTGCTAGTGCAAAGTTGATGGATGCGGGAAGAATCTTTGCAATCGATGCTATAGATTCTCGCTTAGAGATGGCCAAGAACCAAGGTGCAGAAGTAATTGATTTTGCAGAAGAAGATCCTGTACAAACACTACGAGAATTGACTGGCGAAATAGGCCCGGATTGTATAATCGATGCCGTTGGAGTAGATGCAAGCACCTCTGAAAAGGAATCCAGAGGCAAAGAGGGTGAAAAATTCAAAAAGGAAGTTGAAGAGATTGCACCTAAAGCAAACCCCCACAATTCAAATTGGCATCCTGGCAATGCTCCATCGCAGGCTTTGGAATGGGCAATAAAGGCAATTGCCAAAGCCGGGACATTGTCTATTATAGGCGTCTACCCACCCACCATGCAGTACTTTCCGATTGGGCAAGCAATGAACAAAAATCTAAGAATTAATGGAGGGAATTGCAACCACAGAAAATACATACCTATATTGCTGGAAAAAGCAAAGAGCGGTGAAATAGATCCAGAGAAGATCCTAACAAATGAGGTAAATCTCGTTTCAGCAATTGATGCCTACAAATCATTTGACAAGAGGGAGGAGGGATGGATTAAAGTCATGCTAACACCAAGTTGACAAAATTCAAGCAAGAAAACAACACGTCAAATAAATTAGGAAAAGTAGGAGAAGTGGCAGCAGCAGAACCGGAGGAGAATATTCGTATATCTTTCCTTAATCGGTTCAGAAATAATTTTTCTTACCGCAGATCTGAATTAGTCGTATCGAATTAGATACCATTGTCTATTTCGTCTAGTGTTATTATTAGGTCAAATTTGTCCTGGGTTCCTCCGAACCCGCACCAATAACAATCTATAACTAATACTGAAACCCATGAACCAGCTAGCCCTCAATTATTATTCCAGGGCCCCTGAGTCATCGAGTCTCAAAATTGAAGTTTTTTCTACCTAGTCCCTCTGGGCCCGCCTAAAATAAAAAAACATTCAAAAAATGGACCTAATGTTTTGCTGATTCATGAGGCAAAACTTTAATCGAGATAGCAAAGATCCTGCAAGTGGACTACTGCGACTCATGAAAGTACCTAGGGAGCTATAAGCCAGATTCACTATTGGATAAAAAAGTGCATGCTAACCTGTGTTATTTTGTTCAGATTACTCAAGACAAAAATCGTTCAAGGTGTAGATCTATTGGTTTAAACTCTTGTTCAAGAAACTAGTCAAAGTGTCTAGGTCCCATGAATCTTCATAGCGTTCTCCATTGATAAAAAAGGTTGGAGTACCTTCAACACCGCTATCAATTCCAGATTTTAGCGATTTATTTATTAGAGGAGCGTATACGTGCTCTGACATTTCCTTTTTGAATTTATCGATATCTAATCCTACTTTTTTTGCATACTCAAATAGGTGAGCATCGTCCAAAGCTTTCTGGTGTTCAAATAAATAGTCGTGCATTTGCCAGAATTTGCCTTGAGCTGCCGCAGCCTCAGCTGCTTCTGCTGCATGTTGAGCATGAGGATGTATATCATTTAGAGGGAAGTTGCGAAATACAAGGTATATCTTTTCATTAAATTGCTTCGTTAATTCCTTGATTACTGGATAAGCCCCACCAGTATAAGGGCATTCAAAATCACCATATTCTACTATGGTAATAGGTGCATTAACAGACCCACGAATGTGATCTAAACCTATACTCACAGGGACAGTCAATTTTCTAACAGCTTCATGTGATGCCATCTTCTTGTTTTAGTTCGCTAATTTTCTATATAACGTTATAAAGTCAAATTATTGTCTCCTCTTCCTCTCCTTCGTCTTCTTTAATCTTATGTCAGATTCCTAGCTGCTTGCTTATATGGTATTTCCTATTATTATCATCAACATATAATCATGAACTTTGTAGTTTTCTTGACCAAATAAATCTCGGAGTACATGGAAAAACAAAAGGATATGCAGAGTGTAAAAAGATAGGATCTAACTGGATTCACTTACGATTATGTTTGTCATGTGTTCCGTAACCCTTCCTTTTTCTGGACCAATGATTGGCCATGCCAAAAAGTACTGCACCAATTACAAATCCGATTGCAACACATTCAAGATAATAGTGTCAAGTATCAAGCATAATCTGGCACAAATGCAAAATACTAACAAAAAGAAAGACCAAGGTAAGAACATGATCAAAAGAGAAGAGTATGAATACACACCGAAAGAAGGATTTGTCCTTACACACTTCCTGACGGTACAAGATGTAAAACGATCGGCAGAGTTTTATCTTAGCATCCTCGGAGGGAAAGTTATTCGCAGTGGAGAACCCGCCATCATCCAAATTGCCAATAGCTGGATAGTTTTAAACGTAGGTGGCGGCCCAACTGACGATAAGCCGACTATAACTCTACACACACCTCAGAGCCCAAATGAGGCCAGCAACTTCATGATTATTCGTGTCGCAGACATCTGGTCCTCTTACAAAGAATGGCAGAGTAGAGGGGCTGAATTCATTACAGAGCCAAAGGACCATGGTATTGAAATTCGGTGTTATATGCGTGATCCGGACGGGTACATCATCGAGGTCGGACAAACAACCGGTGGTATGAAAGATATCAAGACGGGGTACAGAGGGAGAGACTAATTAATCTACTATTTTCTTTGATAATAGAAACAACAATGACATCTGGGGTTCACTCATCATCTACTATCAACATTCTTCTTTTCATTTTCACTGATTCATGCTCCGCTGCAAAGGCTGCTTTCTTCCTCTATTGACAGTTGTTTAATTGCGAAGTGTGAGCCCCGACGCTTAGCATCAAAACTTTTAAGCTAGCCAGATGTCTATCAATTCTGAACGTTTTCAAAGAATATGTATCATCATGCAGCAGCCCTTTGTACCTACCTTCTAATTGTATCGAGTCTCAATTCTGAGGTTTTTTATGCCGATTCCCCTTGCGCCAGCCTAAAATAAAAAACCGTTCAAAAAAGGAGCCAGTACTTATTTTGGGGCGGTAGTTGGTCAAGAATTTATTATTCCTTTTCTTTTGGTTTCATACTATCTTTCCACTCACTCTCCGTCTTCTTTTCTTCCCTCCTTACAATAGTGCCTGCACTCAGATATAACAAATAATTTAGTAAGTTATTATCGCGTAGTACCATTTCCAATTGGTAACTTACAGATTTAATAACGAGTGAAGGGAATATGACTATCACATTAGCATATGAATATTACTGATACAGCATCACAAATCGAACTCAATAAGGCCATTATTCAACGTTATTTTGAAGCGTACAATAACAAAAATGAAGCAATATTTGATGAAATAATATCTCCGGATTATGTTGACCACGGTCAATCTGCTTATATGGGCTCTCCGGGTAGAGGAATTGCTGGAGCTAAAAATGACCTCAAGAATTCTTTAGATAAGTTTGATGATATCAATTATACCATTGAAGCAATGATTGCATCAGCAGCATATCCAGATCTTGTAGGTACATATTGGAAAGGATCATGTACACCA
>JBJMEA010000126.1:0-32234 GCA_045809625.1 Nitrososphaera sp.
ATCAATAGAAAATCACCAGCTATGGGAAATAGAATAAACGATATCTTTGAAGCTATATGGAATAATCTGCCAGATAATAATAATGTCAGCTACAATAGTGCCTATGAGGTTGAGAAGGCTGCAGGTTTAGTAGAAAAAGCACAGTAGCATAAAAAGAGGGAGAGGGGGTAGAGAATCAGAGAGAGATATGTAGACGGAAGAAGTAAAAAAGAGAGTAAACATATTCAGCAAAACTTGCTGGATGACCACTATGGCAATAGAAATCGAATTGTCAAATCAAGCACTTTCGAATTATACATGGCACCTATGAATCAATCGAAATAATTGCAATCAACTCCATAAAACTTAAGCTGCAAAATTACTAGCTACTGATTTGATTTAGAATGGAGCGAGTAGTGCATATAGTTATCTATTCGTTTAGCACAATCTGACATCAGATAATGCGCGTGTGGGATATCGAGACTAGGATGCTATGTAACAGTCATTTATTGGGAGAACATAGAGAAATCCACGCGATCTGGACGATATTGACCGAAAATAAGAAGGGATATTCACATCACCCCGAGACATTACGGTGGAAAGGAAAGCTATTAGCACTCTACAACAGACATGGAGTTGTAGCATGTGAAATGACCAACCGCGGATTTAATCACAAAAGCAATTTGAAAAAGGAACTGGCTACAGGCTCTAACATACAGCTTGATTTTGTTGATCAACCCGCTAAGCAACAGATAATATTGAAAAATAAGGGCTGTAAATGTACAACTGTTAGGATATAACGATGGCGATTCTCTCTTTTTCTTGAGCATCTGGATGTTTCAAAGGAGTCATCCAATATTGAATTAATTCATAAGCAAAATCTATTTAGTATCAATTTCTAGAATGGACTGAACCTCGAGCGTAAAAACCAATTCCGCCGTCAAAGTGTAGAGCTTTTTTAGATCGACTCCAAAAAATAAGCGTAAAATGTTCAAAAGAAATGTACCATTGTTTACACCTCTACCTGTTGCACTTAAAGTCCACATTGTTTTTGCCTTCTATGCATTTGATTTATTATAGACCTATGATCATTTTTAGACGGTCTTAAGACTAATACTATGCACAAACTTTCTGAGCTTATAGATAATTACGCAGCTTTCTATCCACATAATTAATAAGCTATTTAACAGCCTTCAATATATGAAGAAGGATGCACGCTAGGTGACAATAAAAATTGAGCATTAATATGATGAAAGGAAACACAAGACACAAACCCATAACCAATTCCTGTATGGCCAAATTCGCTGAAGAAGATGGACAGTTTATTTTTCTTACCACTTCATTGTTAGATGGCTTTCGTCACTTGCATGTTATTCCCCATAAGAGATATGCCAATCTAGACAATAATAGGATTTTGATTAAAACTTCAGAGGGGCTAACTAAACATAAAAATAGAAACATCTCAAAGTTAAGTGATTACTATTCTACAAACCTCTTGTTCTATTGAGCAAGGTTATCTTTCAAGTTCATATTCAAAATGCACCCGCTTCAAAATCCCTTGAACCCTATATTGTGGACTGCCAGACGCAATGAATACGATGTAATAAGTCTATACAATTACTTATCAGGTCTAATGCGTATAGTTACCGACGATTATTTCCTTAACTTTGGATACTGGAATAAAGGAATCGATTCTCCAATTGAAGCACAACGCAAGCTATGTTCATTGGTTGCGGCTGCTAGTAATCTCTGTTCGGCTAGGACTGTACTCGACATAGGAAGCGGGTTTTCTGCTCCAGGAATCTATTGGAAGTCGTTATTTAATTCCCTTAATGTCGTTTGTGTGGATGTTAATTTCCGTCAATTAAAATTCGGAGTTTCGCTACGCGATGACCTAAAAGAGCATAAGATAACATTCCCCTTGTCAAAAAAAGATAGTAACACCAAGGAGCTTAAATTATCTTTAGAATATGAATTACCACATTCAGAACATCTAGAAAAGTTATCCTTTGTAAGTGCCACTTCTAGATTGTTGCCTTTTGCTGATAACTCTGTAGATAGAATAATTGCCTTAGAATCTGCTCAACATTTTCGACCCTTGAGTGAATTTTTCAGTGAATCCAATAGGGTGTTAGAGAAGAATGGGATATTCGTTATTGCAATACCTGTTGTTACTCATAACCAGAAATGTGCTCTTCCTTGGAATAGTATGTTTTCAGAAGTAATAACCTTGATGTCTTCATTTTTTAAACTTGGAATCATATCGTTTACGTGGATGTCTGAGCATTTCGATCTAAACTATGTTATGTCGCAAATCGTCAAGGCAGGCTTTCAAACAAAGGAAATACAATTGATAGGATCTCATGTCTATGAGCCGCTATCTTCATATTATATCCAAAATAGAAATAGGCTTCGAAAAGCAATTCTGAAGGAATACCCATTATATCTTGAAAAGATTTTGTATAACTCCATATTGAAGATGAATGAACTCTCTAAGAAAGGAGTCATCGACTATGCAATCATACGGGCTAATAAGTAGTCAAAGATGATGGTTAGTGCAGAAGATTACCCGCTTGAGTTTTGAATCAAACTAACTGAACTAAATAATAGTGAACATTATCATTTTGCTTATCTGATATATTTTAAACCCTTATTCGCAACTTGTAAAAGCGGACAGGTGTATAATGGTGAACAAGTGGTCACGATAGGTGCCAAGTTAAAAGAGCGCTACAATAAAAGGATGATGCTCTATTTCTATTTGTATTACTCTTGCATTTGAGTGGGGCAATATGGCATATCTATCTTTTGATAATTATAGTAAATTTCTTATTTTGAAGCATTGTATTTCTAACCAAGATAGAGGAGCAGCTTTGCTTCTACTCAAGCTTTTGGATCTGGGAGCGCACATATTTTAGCATCCTGTAAAGCCAGATCCCTAGGATCTAGAGATTAAAGGTACAGAGAGCCGCACATGACATCTATGATAAAGGGTTATTATTATTTTCTATTTTTCTTCTTTTTTCGCTGCTTTACTTCTTCTCCTTCTTCTTTTTCGACTTGATGCTGTGCCTACTTGTATTGTGTCAAAGTATTGCAGACAACATTATTCTTGATTAGATAAGTTTGCAACGGATATCTGGAATCGAATTTCTCAGTATCTCTTCTCGATTCTTTCTTTACCTCGAGTATGCCCCGATGGCAACTCCTAAAAATTTCAGCTTAAAACTCTGAAGCTAGCTGAGCAGCTTTGAGTCGGGTTACATCATGCGTATTAACACCTTCCATCTTGTCCATCAAAAATGCAAGGAGCTTCTATTGTCTGTTCATGCAGATTGCAAGATCTTCTCTAAATGTGCCACTATCCTACTGTTCGATAAGCTTGCAGTCATGGTCAAATGCCTTCTGATAAAGCCGGTAGTATTGCCTTTGGCTGATTCCAAGGTCTGCCTGTATCGCAAGAGGGCTGCGACTGTATATGACAAGCTTTGAGTTTGCTGATGAGCATTACTCGTTCAGCTTGAAATGGTGTTGGAATCTTTCTTATTGTTCTAGCAGTAGTACTCCTCATTGTTGCTTCTGCTGTTCCTGTGGAAGTGATGTCACTCGCATTGCTTCTTTTTCTGAATTCAATTGCCTTACAAACTGACACTTTTGACAAAAGTAATTGCTCAAGGATGGCTATGAAGGGTATCGTCGATTGTCTGGCTCCGAAACTTTGGCTATCCTTCCTGCCTGAACTCAGATGGTGTAGTTATAGAGTTACAATGGTTGCGTTTTTTATCTTATAGATCTGGTAAGAGGCTAGAGCAGATATCTGGATTTTCAGACTTTGATATTGTATACACATATACACCCAGCTTCAGTCTAATTATCTGTGCTGAGAGAGAAAGTTGCACTTGTTACTGGAAGTTCTACTGGCATAGGATTTGAAACGTCTATTATCTTTGCAAGAAACGGATTTCATACTTATGCAACGATGCGCAAATTAGAAGGTGGAAAGTCAGAAAACATAACAAATGTAGCCAAAAATGAAAATATACCATTGCAGGTTATTCAGCTAGATGTTGACAGTGATCACTCAGTATTAGATGCGGTTAACACAATAATGAGGGAAAGGGGACAAATTGATATTGTAATCAATAATGCAGGATATGCTTTAGCAGGGCCCTTTGAAGAAACCTCGATGGAAGAAATAAGAGCTCAATTTGAAACCAACTTTTTTGGCGCAGTTAGAGTAATGCAGGCAGTTATTCCTATCATGAGAGATCAGAAAAGTGGGAAAATAGTAAATATTACGTCAATGGGAGGAAGAATTGCAGTTCCACTTGACTCTGTATATCATGGGACTAAATTTGCTTTAGAGGGACTATCCGAATCCCTGCAATATGAACTTGCATCATTTGGAATTAAGATAATACTGATAGAACCAGGAGCGGTTGGTTCAAACTTTTGGAAGAATTTGAAGATAGCTTCCAAAACATTGAACCATGATGATAATAATAATAATAACAGCTACTCACCATATCAACAAATAGTAAATAATGTTTCAGAATCCTTCCGAAAGATGGAACAAAACACGACACCTCCATCAGAAGTTGCAAAAGTAATTCTACAAGCAGTTCAGGCCAGTAGTCCTGACTTTAGGTATATAGTAGGAAAAGATGCTGCCATGATTTTAGAAGCAAAAAGAAATACGACTGATAGAGACTTCCAGAATTTCATTGGAGAACAATTCAACCTGAAACTTAACTCTTAGCCAAAACCCACGCTGTCACAAATTAAATCAAGCGTGTTAGAGTCTCAACTCCTACAATTATGGTACTTTCATCTGTTTGGAAGAAACATATACCTTGCTTAAATGTTATAATAATGCCAGCCTATTGCTCGCAAGGATCTAATTCCTCAAAGGCGATTTTTAAAGTTATTATATCTTAACAAGAAATGGTCTTCTTTCACATCCGTGATATATGCTATAAGGAGTCTAAAAATCAATCGGAATATCCAATGGGTAGCATGCTATAAGGAACACAACCATTCATACAAAGCAGAACTGCTAGCATTTTACCACTTTCAGCCAAAGGATTACGTTATAGCAATTTATTGATAAAACGCCTTACTTAACTTGGTTAATTGACGATGTTAAGCGACGGATAATAACCTAATTCACCAAGTTATCTTGGTGAAAAAGATTGCAGAAGGCTGAGTTACCCGAACCAGTAGTACTGAACTGGGACAGCGTAATACACAAAGAGGCAAGAACAAAGGACGGCTATAATCTAGGATACATTGCGGCTGAGGATGAAGACTGCATTTACATTCTGTCGTCCGGGTTCAGAGAATACAGAATCCCAAAGTCAAGGGTAGTGGAGTTTGATGGATCAAGGGTTCTGACAGACTTGCACTATGAAAGTTTAGCTAGATATCAGATACATTGATCCAATACTCTGCTACCATCGCATTTTTTGATTTACATTAAAGGAGCGCTCTTTGATTGGCCACCCCCACCACATGCCTTATGCATTGGCCAGCTGTAAGATGATCCTTTAACCTCTTGGTTAGCAAGAGATATTCTCGTCTCCCAGATAATCGGCGAGAGAAAGACACTCGAAGAAATAAAAATGAGTTGTTCATCTGAAGGCCGATGTATGCATTAGAAATTATGCTTAATTGCTAAATAACTATGCTCTTCTCTTGAGAATTGATGCTTCAGACCAATGTCTCCGATTGGAAAACTACTTGCATTCGTGTTTATCTCTCATTTATATTTTGCAAATGTGAACCAACAGAATATAGAATTGTATATCCCTCATCTCGAGAAAGAATGTGAATAGACAACTTAATGATATACATTGAATAAAGATTAGATAAGTTGATTGAGCGATATTCAATAAAGTTTGACCTGATCTTGACAATTGTCTTCTATTTTAAACTAGAAACTATAACTAGCCAAGAGTAGTTTAGAACCTACCTACACATCTTCTCACAGTAAAAAGACATAATCAAGAAGGACTTGCAATTTTTATTTTCAATCTATTGCCATTTCGGTCATAAGCTGCAATTGTTGTCTCATCATAAGGATGCGCGATAATGATTGAAACGGTACCATAAAAGCCTCTGTTAAGATCCTCTAGCGATGGCCTATTTGAACCACCGGGATGAGAGTGAGCGCTGCCCACATACGAACTGTCAGATGGAAGATTAAAATTTGAAAATCCCGAGTAATAGGGTCCACTCAAAGCAAAAGGAGGAATGACAAGGCCCTCAATGATGACCTGCTCTGGGGTTACCTTGCCCTGTAGAATTAGTATGGCTTCATTGGGATGTAATCCTTTAGAATAACTTATGATGCCGTCTATTGCGCTCCTTGAAATGATGATGAGCCTTTGTTTTTTTTCATTCATTAATTAGCTATTAGCCTTCGAAGCCTTATTTGTACATGTCTCCAATACGTGCACCTTTTCGTACGCCTAACAGATTTAAATTGTATTATACTGTCCTGACAACTTGACTTATTGGAGATTGCAAGAGGAGATTGCGACTATTTAGCTAATCCCTGAACCTGATTGCTTCTGGGTTATGACATAATGAACTCTTTATATGTTATATCACTGTTTAGGATTTGTTATTACTACTCCTGATGACTTTTCATGTATTGGACAGGTTCTCGTGCGATGTTTTGCTATTCTAACATTCTGACTAATCTTGTCATCTTGCGCAACAATGTCTCTCAGCTCAAACTGGTGAGGTTCAAGCGACTCTCATAGACCTCTGAAGAATTTTGCAGCTCCTAGTCGACCATTATGAACTCCACCCTACGGAATCACATCTGCTCCTGCAGGTCCATGTAAAACTGCATGATCTGCAAACCTAATCAATACAGGAGAAATGTCACGTCGCTTATACGCATCATATAGTTGCTTTATTATACTAATATTTTCCTCTTCTTCTGTCATAGCAGTGTACACGTCAACTCTTTCTCAGGCAAATAAGAAATACACATTTTTTCTGTTCTCTGCTCTTTATTTTCTTCCAATATTATTTCTTAACCTTTCAATTATGCCTTAGCCTATTTCTATGCCTAGAGAGTGTATATGGGCTCTATCAGACCACTTACGTCTACATTTCAGCAAGAGCCAGTTAGTGAAATTATCCCATTGGATGATGTTGTCGTAGACCTCTGCAAGCTATGACTCTCAGATGCCACCACTTGTACATTTAATGTACCAGATCCTATACCTGATTTTTGCACTGTCAGTGAGTATTTGCCGTCACTACTGCATGTTATAGGTATTGTTCTATCTCCTGAGCCCTCCACTATGTGTGATTCAGATTGACTATCCTTAATATTGGCTGACCATCCGCCATCAGATTTGATGACTACTTGTACCATGTTTGAATTTCCCCCTTCCGCTCCTCCTCCTAGGAGATTAGTTAACTGTTCATCTCTTCCTGAATCATAAAGCCTGATTGCGATAGCTATTGCAATAATAATAGCAGCTATTATGAGAACGCTTTTTCCTATCATATTATAATCATATTCCTTTTTTGCGATGATGTATTATCTCCCCAATCCAATGGGAATTTTATAGCATCTATGTATATAATCTGGTATGCCTTGATAAGGCAATGTTGTAGTTCTAGCAGTTTATATTTACTAGCGAAGTTATCTTTTCATTATAATTGTAAGTACATCTTCATTCTTTATTGCAAGTAATGTAGTTATAATATTGTGACTGGGCTCACTGTTGACCATCTTCTTTCATGCTAGACTGTTCGCTTTTAAAAAGGTGAAGTCAAGCATATATCCAAGATACCCAAAAACCTCGAATGATCCAGAACATTTGATACTTAGTTAGTTATCGGACTCCCCCGCGAGACTCCTTTGCAAAATTTGACGCTCTGTTACAAAGATTATATAATATCCATGAGACGTTATATAGCATCTTTGAATCTTAAAGAGGTAAACGAAATATTTCGTCGTGCCATTATTAGGGCTTACTTTGAGCCCGAGCTCTTAAAGTTGGATTATCGCAGATCCGGTATCAAGCACCCATTAATATTAGATGATGGTCTGACGAGAGAAGACATTCTGCATCTTTACTTTGATATTTCAACTGGTATAGACTACCCTGACGGCGATGAGTGGTTTACAATAGAATACTTACTCCCTTTCAGCGTTAAGCTTCCTGACAGCCTCAAAGGCCTAGATTATTTTACCACACTATCGGTTTCAGATGGGAAGCACTTTTGGCGCCATCGTGAGTTAATACGGTTCAAGATGGGTAAGTCAAAAAGGCTATCTGAATCTCTTGAATTTATTGACAAAAAGTATAAAGAACTAAGCAAGGCTGTCCATGATTCTCCTATAATAAATGAGCTCAAATAAATAAAGAGAGAGATATATCTGGATGTGAATTGGTCACCAAATTATTGTAGTTATCAGTCTTTTTATTATCATTTTGTAGCTTTCCATTCATTGTTCTTGAAAAGATAATTTATACTGCTTGCCTTAGCAACAAATGGGCCCCATCTATAGCTGGTCTCATCATACAAATACCATATTTCCTCAGCATCTGCTGGTATCAATTGCAATTGTACTGGCACAATATCAGCTAAATATTCTATCTTTTCGATGCTCATATCAAACTGCCTATCGCCTTTGCTTTGCAGTGGAAAAACAATTTCAATTTTTTTATTTTTATTATTATTTCCAAAGTCTGAAAACTTTATTAACGCTTTGATACCCTTTCTACCTCGTCTTCTTTTTATATCTTTTATAACTCCTTTTATCTTGAGCCAGCTATCCATCGTGAATTCTTGCTGAAAGAATGTCTCATTGTATGGGACAGGAAATCTGATTTCAAGCATGCTGACATATTGCGGATCATCTGGGGAGAGCTGCATTTCTTCAACTCCAAAACATCGACTTAGGGTATCATAAATGACTTCAATTTCCCAAGGTGATATCCCGTAATGGTAGAATGTAGCAGTCTCTGGCACTTGAGCGATTAGGGCGTAGAAATAATATAAAGTGTTTAGTGGATTAAACCAATAAACTTGGCCAAATAGATAAGCATTAGCGCCCCCGCAGAACCGGCCATAGATTTCCACGGGATTGGCGGAAGCCTGGGTGCACACAGTGTTATTTGGTGGTTGTCGATGACGCTTATGATATACTGACGCATCTTTGCATGCCAGATCTGGTATTCGATTTTGTGCTTCTTCAGGATGGATTCTACCTCATAAATGACCGGCGCCCTTACTGAGCGAATATGCTGTATATATCTGCGAGAAATTTCGACTTCTGCCTGTATTGCAATAAGGCCTTGTTGCATTTCAAGCAATCGTACATGAATCTCCCAAGGTCTGATCAGCTTTTTGGAAAAGCCATGACCTATCTGGCTCGGTTTTCTGTTCTCTAGCTTCACACGCTTAAATCCTTCGGAGGTCAACGCGGTTATGATTTCATCGCGCTTTATCTTGACCATGAGACATAGTTGATTAAGTTCGATCTCTTCTTTGCGGATAAGGTCATGCAAGTCCTTAATTACACTAACTGTCCTTGGATAGCTTGTAAGAAATTCGGACATTTAGGTTGTGTAACTATGACTAAAGTAAGCACATATTAAAACTGTTTGCAGGTCTCTTTAAGATCACTTGTCTATTGGTCTAGGATATTGCTGTCTGAAATTCCCGCGCAGGTAAATGTCCTGAGATGGGTCAACAGCCATGTCCTTCCATGAGAACTTCCTATCTGACCAGAGCACATGCGCGCCTCTAACAACTGCAGCAGGTTTAGATTCATTGCTCTCGCCCATAACTGCCACTCCCATAGTGGCGAGGGCGTCAGCTGATGCCTTGAAAGTAACTCTTAACACATTGCCAAATAGGTCCTTTCTGCCTCGCTGATCCTCAACTGGCTCAAATCCTGCGGATGCTATTGCAACGCCTGTTGTGCCTATGCGAGTTGGCATAAGTCGGCTGTCTGCTAACACGATACCCACTCTTATGCCAAGGTCTATAAGGAATTTGAGTCTCAGCTTCTCTGCAGTCTCAAAAGGTTCACGTGGATAGATTACGGCATACCCCTTTGGCACGTTTGATTTGTCTATACCAGCGTTTGGTGCTATCATTCCATCACGAATAGCGAGCAAAAAGCCTGGCACTCCTCCTAATACAAATTCCGACTCCCTAAGTACAAGTTCCGCAAGCTTGACATCCATGTGATTTTGATTCGCCAGATCTTTTGCTCTTTTAGTTGCCTTTACGCTGCTCAGTTTGACTACAGAGCCTTCGCTCATTGATACAAACTTGCTTGATATGACTACAATGTCATTATGCTTATAGACAAAACCTTGGAGGCTTCTAAATAAGTCAAACTTGCCTCTCTGAGTCTTGATATCTATTGGCAGAATTTCGACGACCAAATAGGGTCTCTGAATTAGGCGCTCATTGTCTTTTGTACTTTACGTTTTACGCTCCAAAGGTTTTAATTCTTCATATAGGCGTAGTTTCTCACATACGTTGCGTGGATTGTTTTGGTTGGAATGACAATTACGGAGAAGATACTTGCTCGGGCATCGGGCAAGCAAAAGGTGTCGCCTGGTGACGTTATGTTTGCTAATGTAGATAAAGTGATGTTACATGATGTTTCTGGCCCCGGTGTCATCAAGGTATTTAGTGAGTGGGAAAAAAAAAGAGGATTAAAGCTTAATCAGATCTGGGATCCTGATCGGGTATGGGTTGCTGAGGATCATTTTGTCCCTTCGGCTGACAGAATTTCGGCAGAGAACATCACAAACCTTTCCAATTTTACCAAACAGTATGGCATCAGTAAGCATTTCAAATATGGACTTGGTCAGTATGGAATTTGCCATACACTTTCACACGAAGAGGCAATGGTGCTTCCTGGAGAGGTATATGTTGGAGGTGACTCACATACCAACACCACTGGCGCGCTAGGTGCGTTTGCTGCGGGCTTGGGGCATACAGATATAGCATATGTACTTATGAAAGGCAAGATATGGTTCAAGGTGCCTGAGACAATGCTCTTCAAGATCGATGGTATCAAGCCCTCGCACGTTATGGCAAAAGATATCATACTAAAGATAATTGGCGACATTGGGACGGACGGTGCCAACTATAAGACAATGCAATTTGCTGGCGGCGTAATGAAGGATCTGCCAATGGAAGAGCGTATTACTCTCACAAATATGACAACAGAAGCTGGAGCCAAGAACGGGATGATTGAGCCTGACGAAATAACTTTTGATTATTTGCGTGAAAGAACAGATGCAAAATATTCTCCAGTGTATGGTGATTCAGATGCGCACTATTCTGAAGAATTTACATACGAAATAGACAAGCTTGAGCCTACTATTGCCAAGCCGTTCTCTCCTGGGAATATTTCTGCAGCCAGGGAACTGCAGGGTACAGAGCTTGACAAAGCATACATTGGATCCTGTACTGGAGCAAAATTAGAAGACCTTAGAGCAGCTGCTGAAATTCTCAAGGACAAAAAGGTGAAAATCAGAACAGAGGTGCTCCCAGCTGCACAATCAATCTACATGAAGGCATTGAAAGAAGGATTAATCAATATCTTTATGCAAGCTGGTGCACTTGTGGGTCCACCAACCTGTGGCGCATGTTGCGGAGCACATATGGGAGTGCTTGGGAAGGATGAGGTATGCATTAGCACTACCAATAGGAATTTTCCAGGGCGAATGGGGCATGTAGAATCAAAGACGTATCTTGCATCACCAATGGTTGTAGCAGCTTCAGCAATCACAGGAAAAATAACAGATCCACGAGATATAATAAATTGAGCAAAAATGAGCAACAGCCATAACATAAGGGGCAAGGTTCACAAGTATGACACGGACAACATTGACACAGACGTAATCATTCCCGGCCCCTATCTGAAGATACATGATCACAAAGAACTTGCAAAACACGCAATGGAGGGAATTGATCCGAACTTTCCTCAGAAAGTATCCCCTGGTGATTTTCTGGTGGCAGGTAACAACTTTGGATGTGGCTCAAGTCGCGAACACGCCCCAATAGCCCTCTCTCATACCGGGATCAAGGCAATCCTTGCACAAAGCTTTGCTAGAATATTTTACAGAAACGCTGTTGATGGTGGCTACCTGCTTCCGATAGAGATCGATAAGTCAACAGTTAAGAAAATATCTGATGGTGATGAGCTAGAAATAGACTTAGCTAACAACAAAATAATTAACATGACACAGAATGAGCGCTATGTGATGAAGCCGTTTCCTGACCTTATAGCAAAAATTGTTGAGGCTGGCGGACTAATAAACTACAACTCGGACCACTAGTCTTCTTTTGGAACCCACTTGTCACCTTTTTTCTTGTATTCTTTTTTAACTGCAGACCATGCCACCTTGTGAGCAATCTGCTCTTTGCTTTGACGCTTACCACCTCGTCTCTTCGAAGGAATTTCATACTGTTTGAGGGCACTTTTGTGAGCCTTGCTGTATATCTCCTGTGCGTGAGCGGGGAGTGTATCAATTGCCTTCATTGTCCTTGTAGACAACGACGAACTGCTACTACTACTTCTTTTGCTACTCCGTCCTCGACCAGTACTCATGCTGTCATTGGCGCGCTTACCCCTCATCGTTTTGATATTGGTTCGCCTGCTAGTGGAGCGCTTTTCTTTTCTTTTCGTACTACTCCTCCTCCTTCCTACACCTGATGATGAAGAAGAAGAGGAAGATTTTCTTGGCATGTCGCGATTGGCTCAACATAATATATATAATATATCATTTTTCTAATCAAAGTAAGAATAGCATAACGTAGTTGGGTTCATTTCAGTCTCTATTAAGTAATATTTCTCCGAGGATCTAAACAATTTTGAGCTAAACGAGAGGTACTTTGTCTAACATTATCAAAGCAGAGGCAACAACAATAACACAACTGATTGAGACAATAGCAAGAGATCCTTTTAGATGTGTAATATACTTTTTATTCTCTATTTTCTCAGAGGTCCTTAAAACATCTATATTTATTGTTGGTTGAATACCTGAAATAAAACAAATTAGTAAATAATCATGAGGCTATAATCGCTTGGCACTAAAAAGTGAGGTTGAGCGAGTCAGATCCTTTGGAATATCTTGATAACAATAGAAGTAAAGATTAACAAAGAAGAAAAACTGATTAAACTGACTGAATGAACGGCGTAAAAATAAGGAAGACCTGACCTACGTAGGATGACGATGAATTGTTTTGATAAAATATTCTCCTTCCTTTGGCTGCTTGAGACCACTTATTCCCCAGCTCCAAGAAACTGTTGGGGTTATCTGAAGGTACTTGCCCGGACCAAACATGCCATTGCGCTCTACGATTTCGGCTATTCCATTCACCTTTATGCCTCGTGGTTTCCAAGGCTGAACAGATTCCAGATCGTCTATCGATAGGCAGACATCCTTGTTTCCGTCCCTAACATTTTTGTGTTTCTTTGATGAAAGAAAATTTTGTTTGCTATGGCTCCCAACAAAAAAATATGTTCCATCGAACTCGAAAGCTACTGGCGATACATCGGGTTTGCCTTGAGGTGTAGCTGTTGCAATTCTCGCTAACCTCTGTGATTTAAGATATTGAATTTCTGGTTCGGAAAACAATGTCGATGATGCCAATAACTTGCAACGTCCCTATCGCTACTATAAGTCTATATATATGATCAATAGTCGTCTCACCGCTATCAATGATAATCAATTCAGTTGGACCCTGATTTCATAATTAGTTACTAACAACTAACATCTGGGATCAAATTGTCTATCACGTGATTTTTTGTGTATGCGTATGTGAGTACGTATATAATACATTCTATAGATATACCATTAAATCATAATGTTATACCATTTTACTGTCTTTACTCTTGTCTATCCTAGAATAGCTCCTTGATTTGATCGGGTGATGAGTACTCAGGAGCCATCTATAGAATTGAAAGATTTATCTAATATGGGGATAAACTATAAGATAATGACCGTTTAAGGTGAGATAGTGGCGATAAATGATAAATAAAGTCTCAAAATGTCATATTTGTAGCAAATTTTTTGATTCAAAAAAGAAGTTAAAGGATCATATAGATAAAAGTCACAGGATAACAAATTTTGTAACAGTCACCTGTAGCGAGGCAGAAAAAATAACAGATTACATTTTATCTTCTAGTGAAGACGTATTGTCTGTAGCCGTGATAGAGAGGTGTGGAAATATTATTGCTGCTAAAGTTAAAGAGTCATTTAAAAAAAGATTCAGAGTAGATGATCTTGACAGGACTAGATATAACGGAAGTCTAGCCGTTGCAACTCTTAGCGTGATAAATGAGGTAAAAGATGTTTTTGAAGAACCAGAAGCTATAATTACAATTCATAAAGATTGTAAGTTGATGTTGTTACCTATGCTATCGTATGATGTTTTGATCGGTCTCGTTCTTGAGCGCTCAGCAGATGCAGATGATGGTACCATCGCGAAGAAGATAGCGAGAATATTAGAATATACTCTTAAGCCACAACTGTAGTAGAATGTATGTTGCTATTTTGAAAAAATGCTAGTATTTTCTATATTATATCCTTATCTTGCTCTCAATAGCTCTGTCAAACGTGCCTATATCATCCAGCTCTTTCTCATATGTCATATCTAATTTAAATAATGAAAATAATAATAATAGTAGTTGATTCGATTAAATACTTCAGTATTTGAATTTGTATCGTTATATAGTACCCGCACCAGTCATATTATATTCGCAAGTATCCTATTTCATGACAAGGAAAGGCAGATTGGAGGAAATTTTCAGTAAGGCCTTGTATGCTGATGATGCATCACTTTACTCTGTCTGCTACCGCGAATTTGAAAATATTGTAGAACTGCCGCTGCTAGAATTCCTGAAATTGTCGGAAAATTTTGCACTAATACCACAGAATAGGATCATGCTAGTTAAAAAAAGCGGGCAAATATTATACCAGAAGTACGGCTACTGATATCGTTCGAGAATCCAGCCTTCAGATAATAAGTCATTTGACGTGCCAGTTGCAGTAGCATAACGCCAAATCGAAAGATCATTATCTGGCACCACGCTTGTCCTTATCTTAGCAAGTGCTTCAATTTCTCGCTGCAGACCCTGATTGCTAGCCTTATTTATTGAGAACTTCTTGCAAAATTGGCAATGTGGATCAAGTCTAGCTGTTTTGTCTGAAGCATCAATGACAGGATATGCTCTGCATGCAAGCGGTCGGTCGGAGTATATTTTGCATCTAAATCCACCGTGCGGGGATTTCTCACTACTTTCTATTTCAAGGAATGGACAGAGGTCTCCGTCTTCATTCTTGCCCATCATTTGGTAGGCGATTATCTTGTCTGGAGAATCTTTGCCAACTGCAAGACGTGGTATAATCCTAACTGTGATGTCCCTAGCCTTTGCTAGGTGCTCTATTGCAGCTTTCTCCTCAGGCAGTAGAAGTACTCCTATCTTGCCATACTCAACAGAGGGATAATACTCCCTGTAAATGCAGCAGTCTGAGCATCCTTGGATACAGCTGAACTTTTTCTTCATTTATTTTCCTCTATACACTGCCATTCAATAGTTTTTGGAGAAAGCTCCTCGTACTTCAAAAATGCAATATCATAAATCGATTTTGATTTTTTAAGGATCTGAAGGTCATACTTTTTATTCTCATCCTTTTTCTTTGGGTTTTCTTTGTATATGCCAAATCTCAAAATCGCTTTCTTTTCATATCCTGCCTTAAACCGCTTGTAATTGTCCGATACTTGTACCTTTTTAACAAAGCCTGTGTTATCTCCTTTGTATGCGGAGCCTCCATAGATTATCAGCCAATAGCTATCGCTGTATTCCACAAACCTAAGCTTTATTTCGTTGTCTGGCCACCAATCGATCGTCTTTTTCCATAACCTGTATGCGGGCACCTTATCCCCAAAGAGGGGCATGACGTTCATATAGACGTCATGGTAGCGATAGCCTACACCGATAAAGTCAGTGAACCAGGAAATAGGTTTGTTGTTGCTCACCATGTCTACTAGCTTAGTACGGTTATAATAAAGAAAGGTGTGAAATGAATGATGTTCTTGCTTATCTGGTCTTATCCAAAAACATAGAAAGAAAGTGTATTGTTCTGCTACTTATACATTCACTGAGCGCATGCATGCTTTCACAGTACCATCTTTGTTTTATTTATGAAGTGTTTCAGAACTTTCCGAGTAACTTACACGTATATACTTCCAAATATTGGGCCGAAACCTACAGGTCTTTTTCGACTGGTTCGATATGACACTCATGGCCTCTATGATCTCTATCCAGCAGTTGAGCCTCTTCCTTTGTTATCGGAAATTTTTCTTCGCTCACGCCGTGTTTTTCTAGAAGCACCTTACCACAGGTATCGCAGATGAGTTGCATCACAATGATACCCAATTTGTTAAAATCAAGCAATGTCGGCATATTTAGATTATTCTGCTAGCCTACGATATTGCGTACCTTAGACAATATTCCCTTTTTCTTCTTTTCTTTGTCTTCAACTAATTTAAAACATTCAGGGCAAAGTGCGCGTAAGTTGATTGGTCTATTATCTTTAAGAGAGCCATTGATGTGCTCAAACTGTGGTGGTATACGTGGACTAAACTTTACGCTGCATTTCTGGCAGCGATTGTGCGCACGCTCAAGTACAGTCTGCCTGATGGCAAGTGTTAGGTGTTCATACTTCTTCTTATCGTAACTTGGACTGCTTGAAGAGTCAAAAAATGACATACCAAAAATTGGAACTATCTCAAACTTATGTCTTGCGATCATCATCATACAGGGTTTTTTATGACTACTGCGGTCAGATAAGGGGAAAATAGCTTCGTAGCACTCATGCTAAAAAATATCATTGTTGTAATCATGAAGTTTTTCCAATTGTAGTTGCCCTTCGACCCCAAACCCCTCACTTTATAGTATCTTGGCACTTCTTGCTACAGCATAAACATGGTCTTTCAGTTCTCTCTCATAGAGCGAATCCATCTTTTCAATAAGTGTCTGGCGTGCCTGAGCCCTTGACTCCTCAGTGCTAGCTGATAGTGCAGCTGCGAAGATGTCTGGTAAATTCTCCTTTATCCAGCCATCAAGCACAAGATATCTACTTTCATTTATCCATAATACTCGAGAGATAGATTGGTCTACCTCTTCATCGAACCTACCTGCTTCAACTCTGTCTATCAGCATAAAAATGCAGTTGTTTGGATCAGGGTTATTAAGTACCTCACTTGGACGCCCGCTTGCCCTGCCCGATTCTATTCGCTCAATTAGGCCAAGCGGTAGTACGTAGGTGCCACTAATATGGACTCTGCTACCATTAACTGACCTGATGCGACCAATTATTACTTTATTATACCTTCCCTCTTTTTGGACCACAAAAGCGTATTGGCCGGGCTTAATTCCACCCCTGCTCCTAAACATCTATTAAAACCCTGATTCCAAATTATATAATGTTATCTAGACCTATGTCTTTGTGTGTATTATGGTTGACGGCATCATAAGTTTTTCATGATCCCGTATGCTGCAAACTAAGGAATTGAGTTTTGGTCGTATAATCAGTTAGAATTACATTTATTAACGCTGTCTAATAACGATAGACAAGCATATGCAGAGATTTGACGAGCTTGATATGAAAATATTATCTGAACTGACCAAGGATGCAAGCATTTCTGTTCCAAGGTTGAGCAAAAAGCTCAATGTTAATGCTTCTGTTCTTTATAGCAGGATAAAACGCCTAGCAAAACGGAGTCTGATCAAGAATTTCACTATAATTGTCAATGAAACCATGCTGGGGATTAATGTCAAGGCAACGGTAGGGATAAATCGAGATCCTAAACTAAAGGACCCCATTCATGCGGAACTGATGAAAATCCCGGAGATTCGATCGCTCTCGGAAGTTACAGGCAGGTTCGACATGATAGTGAGCATTAGCGCTCATACACTAGAGGAGCTCCATAACGTCGTCATTGCTCGCATAGGCAAAATAGAAGGCATACAAAACACCGAAACATTCGTTGAGATGCAGAGAACTGATAAAGAACCTCTCTATAATGTCCATCCGTCACTCTCAAGGTATTGACAAATATTTTATATAACACAGCGACGTGTAAAGTACGAATTGACATTTATAGAGCGCGGGTTTACAACTATAGAGCGCGGGTTTACAACTATAGAACGTAGGATTAATGATATGATTCAGACGCTAAGACTCGCAAAAAAGACCAGCAAGGACGACTATTTGCAACACCTGCGTTTGGTAGTGCTCGGGCTCGTTTCAGTAGGAGGTATTGCCTTTGTAATAAAGCTTATAGCAGAATATGTCACATTTGGCACAACGGGTCGGTTCGGCTAATATTATAATAATAGCCAGTAGGATTAAAATACCTTCAGTTCCTATTAGTGCATATGGAAAGCATGACAGACAATAATAATGCAGTCACTCATGTCACTGCTCAAAAATGGGATACCGAAGTACTCAAATCTGATGTACCTGTATTAGTAGACTTTTGGGCAGAATGGTGCGGCCCATGCAGGATGGTGGGGCCAGCAGTAGAGCAGGTTGGCAAAATTATGGCAGGCAAAGTCAAAGTGGCTAAGCTAAACGTTGATGAAAATCAGACAATTGCAATGAACTATCATGTCCAATCTATACCTTCGCTTTTGCTGTTTAAAGATGGCAAGGAAGTAGCAAGGACTATAGGTGCGGCACCAAAAGAGACATACCTAAAGTTCATCGAGAATTCGCTCAAGTCATAACCATTGCGTCCTCTTCTTCCTTCCTTCCTTTAAGGAAAGGATTAATACGTATATTTTGATGTCTAACACAGGATAGCATCCATTGGGAAAGAAGGAACTGGCCGCGCTTTTTTCATCTAATCCTGATAGGTACTACAGGGTATCCCTATTTGACGAATTGGGATTTGTGCGAAAAAAGTGCACGATATGCGAAAAATTCTTTTGGACTCTTGACACCACAAGGAATTTCTGCCCGGATCATGAAAAGTACAGTTTTATCGGAAAGCCACCCTCAAAAAAGCGCCTGGACTATGTCAATGCATGGAAGGAGACTGAGAGCTTCTTCCGTAGAAATGATCATGAGATAGTAAGGCGCTACCCTGTAGTATGCCGCTGGAGAGAAGACCTGTATTTTACAATAGCCTCAATAGTTGACTTTCAGCGGATAGTAGGTAATCAAGTAGTTTTTGAATTACCTGCAAATCCTCTAGTGGTTCCACAGATGTGCCTCAGATTCAATGACATTGAAAACGTAGGACTGAGTGGCAGACATTATACTGGCTTTTGCATGATAGGTCAGACATGTAATGCCGATGCCCCTGGTGGCTACTGGAAAGACAGATGCATAGATCTTGACTTTGGTATGTTGACCAAAGGACTTGGCATCAGAGCTGAGGATATAACGTTTGTCGAAGATGTATGGATGGGAGCGGGGGCCTTCGGATATTCATTAGAATATTTTGTACGCGGCCTTGAGCTTGGTAATGCTGTATTTACCGAATTCGAGGGTAATGAGAATGATTACCGCGTTATGCCAAATAAAATAATAGACATGGGTGCGGGACTTGAACGGTTTTCATGGATAACAATGGGTACCCCTACCAGCTACGATTGCTGTTTTGGACCTGTTATTGGCAAGCTGGTGGATATGACAAGAACGGACACTGATCCTGAAGTTCTGAATAAGTATTTTGAATCCGTCTCGTTAAACCTTGAAGATAAGACAGGTAGTAGTAATAGTACTAATAGTGGCAGAAATATCCAAGATCTGAAACTTCTAATCGCAAAAGAAATGAAAATCCCCAGAGAACAGCTGAGTGCAGTCGTTGCGCCCTATGAAGCAATTTACACCATTTGCGATCACATAAGAACGCTTGTATTTGCCATTTCAGACGGAGCGCTTCCCTCAAATGTTGGTGGAGGTTACAATTTAAGAGTCATACTGCGAAGGGCGCTTTCAATACTGGAAAGACTTGGATGGAAAAACATAATCAGCGTACAAGATATTGCCGAATTGCATATTGACTACCTTAAGCAGATTTATCCAGAACTTGAGGAGCATAGACACGATGTTATGACTATCCTGAGACTTGAGTCAAGTAGGTACTCCAGTTCCCGTGAGCGCATGAATTCTGTAGCTATGTCATTGAAGGCGAATAAAAAGGGCAAGGAGCTGACAGTTGATGACCTAATTAGACTCTATGAGTCAGACGGGATAACTGCAGACTTTTTAATGGAGCAAGGAATTATACAGAATGTTCCCTCCAAATTTTATAGTAGGCTTGCAGAGTTGCACACAAGCCAAGCATCAAGCCAAGTATCCAAGCCAATTTCGGGGCTGGAGGGTCTTCCACCAACAAAATTACTGTATTATCAAGACGAATCGATCCGCCATTTTCAGGCAAAGGTGCTCAAAGTAATTGGTGGAAAATATATCATTTTAGACCAAACTGCCTTTTATCCCAGGGGTGGAGGACAGGAGCCAGATACTGGAGAGATCGAAGGAATTAAAGTCATAGAAGTTACAAAGCAGGCCGACGTAGTAGTGCATAGTGTTGAAGGTGGAGGCAGAATGCCTACAGAGGAGCAAATTGTACAAGCAGTAGTAAATGGTAGACGGCGTGATCTTATTACAAAGCATCATACAGCTACTCATGTTCTCAACTCTGCTTCTAGAAATACCCTCGGTCCTTGGGTTTGGCAGAACTCTGCATTCAAGGACGAAAGTTATGGCAGGCTTGACATTACCCATCATTCTGCAATCATGAGAGAAGAAGTGAAAAAAATAGAGCGTATCGCAAATAGGACAATTCGAGAAAATCATCCCGTAATAATCAAGACATATGACCGGGGAGATGCCGAGCAGCACTTCTCCTTTCGTATCTATCAAGGCGGTACCGTGCCTACGAGCAACGTTAGAATAGTGAATATCGAGGGATGGGATATTGAAGCCTGTGGTGGAACACATGTAAAAAGCTCCGGTGAGATCGGACTACTCAAGATTGTCAAATCCGAGCGAATCCAAGATGGGGTCGTTAGACTTGAGTTTGTAGCAGGTGAAGCTGCTGTCAACTATATGCAAGAGCTTGATAGCCAGCTTGCATCCATTGCACAGACGTTAGGATCAAGCAGAGAAAAGATTACCGAATCATTTGGCAAGGCAATGCAGGATGCTGAATCAGCAAAGAAAAAACTACGATCTATACTGAGGGTTGTCTCGGGTCAGATTGCGAAGAGCGTCTCGGAGCAAGCCAAAAAGCTGGATTCTGGCATCCACTTGTACACTACATACGATGAAGAGCTTGATGAGGACTACCATATTGCAATTGGGGAAAAGGCAATAGACCTTGACAAATACCTAGTCTACCTTGCCCTTATTTCAAAGGGCCAGGGCATTAGAGTCATAGTATTTGCAGGAGAGGCTGCATCAAATAAGGTTAAAGCCAGCGCAATTGCAAAGCAAATATCCAACATGCTAGGTGGGTCTGGTGGGGGAGACAAGCGATTTGGACAGGGCGGTGGTAGATCAAAAGAAAGGATAATGGAAGCGCTTCTGTTGGCTGAAGAGGTAACAAGATAGCTGTGAGCAGGAGCAGCCGAATAAATTGGAATTCTATAGAAACTAAGTGGATTCAGAGATGGGAGAAGCAAAAGCTGTTTGAATCAGATCCAGACAGCAGCAGAGCGAAATACTTTGTAACAGTCGCCTACCCTTATCCAAACTCACCTCAACATATTGGACATGGTCGGACATATACCTTGGCTGATACTCATGCTCGCTACATGAGGATGAAGGGCTACAACGTACTTTTTCCAATGGGCTTTCACTATACAGGAACCCCAATCCTTGGAATGTCACGGAGGGTTGCCGCCGGGGATCCTGACTTGATGGACACTTTTCATACTGTATACAAACTGTCAGACGATGTTATTACAACATTCGTCGAGCCAGTTAAGATTGCAAGCTACTTCCATCATGAAATCAAGACGGGTATGAAAGAGATGGGATACTCTATTGATTGGCGGCGTGAATTTACGACTATTGATACTGTTTATTCAAAGTTCATCTCGTGGCAGTTCAGAACTCTTCAAAAGAAAGGATTGGTTGTACAGGGCTCACACCCAGTTGGATGGTGCCCGCGTGACCAGAACCCTGTTAGTCAGCATGATACAATAGGTGATGTAGAGCCAGATTTTAACGAATATACTGTAATCAAGTTTAAGTCTAGTGGAAGCAGTAGGAGCAATGCGAATGGTATTGATGGTGAAGACAATGCTGTCATTTTGCCTGCAGCAACTCTCCGGCCCGAGACGCTCTTTGGGGTGACTAACATATGGATCAATCCTGAGGTTGAATACGTACAGGCACAAGTTGATGGCCAAAAGTGGATGATAAGCAAGGACGCAGCAAGAAAGCTAGAATTTTTGAACCACGGTGTCGAGATCCAAAAAACAGTCAGAGGAAGTGAAATGGTTGGTTGGAAAGTTACAAATCCCCTCACAAACACTTCTGTCCCAATATATCCTGCGTCTTTTGTTGAGCCAGATAGTGGCACGGGAATTGTCATGTCGGTGCCAGCCCATGCTCCATATGATTATCAAGCTCTTGAAGCTCTAAAATCTGATGAAAAGCTAAAGCAGGTTTTTCATATTGAAATAAATGGCGATGAGATTTGTCCACTCAAAATAATCGAATCTGAAGCATACACCAGCAATGTCCCAGCTGCTGAAGCAATCAAACAGGCAGGTGCTTTGAAGCAGAACCCCGGCGAGTACGAATTACTGGACAAGGCTACAAGTGATCTTTACTCTCATGAATTCTATAAAGGTAAAATGATGCAAAACACTGGCAGGTTTGCAGGCATGACAGTTGCAGCCACAAAGACCGAGATAAAGCAAGATCTATTGCAGTCGGGCTGGGCAGAAACGATATACGAACTTGTCAACAAACCCGTAAAATGCAGATGCGGAACAGAATGTGTGGTCAAATTATTGAGCGATCAGTGGTTTCTGAACTATGGGGACAGAGAATGGAAGGAACTTGCACACAGGTGTCTAAACGATATGGATATCCTACCTCAGGATATTCGACAGGAGTTTGACTATGTAATTGACTGGTTACGTGAACGAGCCTGCGCAAGAAAATCCGGGCTTGGAACAAAATTGCCATGGGACAAGGAATGGATAGTTGAGAGCTTATCCGATTCTGTCATTTACATGGCCTATTACATTATTGCCAAATATATCAATAGCAAAGCAATAAGCGATTACAATAATAACATCACCGACGCATTTTTTGATTATGTCTTACTCGAAATTGGTAGCATTGATAAAGTGTCAGAAGAATGTAAAATTGCTCCCCATATAATACAACAAATAAGAAACGAATTCAACTATTTTTATCCTGTGGATTCCCGTCACTCAGGGCGCGACCTCGTTCCAAATCACCTTACATTTTTTATCTTCAACCACGTAGCTATTTTTGACGAGAAAAAGTGGCCCAAGCAAATAGTGGTTAATGGTTCTGTTCTAATGGAAGGCAAGAAGATGAGTAAATCTCTTGGCAATATTATTCCACTTCGAGCAGCAATCAAAGAATACGGAGCAGATACAATCAGGCTTGCAATGTTGGCCTCAGCAGAAATACTTCAAGACGCCGATTTTTCTTTTGATACTGTTAGAGGTATCAGGCAGAAACTTGCTGGTATATTTGAAATAGCCGAAAAATGCAGAAGCAAACAAAATCATTCAAGTGTGCTCCTCGACCATCATCAACCTCACCAACACAAGCTGGAAGATAGATGGCTTGTCAGCCGCCTCCAGCGTACGATAACAGAGACTTCAGCATCCATGGACAGATTAAGGATAAGAGAAGCGATTTATTATATTCTATATTCTCTTGACCGAGACTTGCAATGGTATCTAAAACGGGCTACCGCTAGAAAGCGTGAAGACATTACTGAGATGCTTGCCGAGTTTCTCAATCTTCAAGTCAGGATGCTTGCACCGTTTGCACCTTTTACAGCCGAGGAAATATGGGAACTCTTGGACAACAAGCAACCACTAACTGAAGCAGGCTGGCCTGTGTTACAGAAACAAAACATAGACGTGGCGGCAGAAGAATCAGAGTTTCTGATTTCTAACCTGCTTGAAGATATTCAAAATATAATCAAGGTCACTAAGTTAACCCCTACAAAGATTGTAGTATATACTTCAGCAGCCTGGAAGGCAAGAGTGTACAAAGCAATTCTCTCAAATATCTTGGAAGGAAGGATCAACTTTGGACAAATAATGAAACAACTGATAGCAAATCCTGAAACTGCTAAAGCCAAGAGTGATCCTAAGATGGTGCAAAAAATGATGGAAGATATCCTCTCGGCACCACTTGAGGCAAGGAACCGCCGGCTCGAGCTTAATGAGTTTAATGAAGTAACCACAATACAAGATGCAGAATCTCTATTATCTCATGAGGCCAACAAAGCACAGATATTCGTCTACTCTGAGGAAGATCTCATAAAATATGACCCAAAATCAAGGGCAAAAGCTGCAAGACCTTTTAAACCTGCGATTTACATAGAATAGTAATAATATCATGGCTTGAATTACTGTAAAAATCAATTTTGAGATTACTTTCTAAATTTCATTTTGGAGTACCCTCTATATCTGAGGTCTATTATTCAGGATGAAACCTCCAATAATACAATAGTTGATGGAGGGTAGAAGCTATAATTATGTGCTGTCGAGAAGAGAAGGTCTAAAGAATTATGCGAATAGACATAAGCCGGTGAACTTTTTTGCTTATTCTATCATTGATAGAATGTAAAAATGTATCTCTGATAACTTCTAATGAGTCTTTATATCTGCATATGTTGTCCTAATTTTGGACAGCCATAGTCTTGTAACCACAACTATGACCAACGCTTCAACCATTGCAGTGCTTTATGCCTTTTTGGAATCTGAAATAGTAGGTAATATTCAAAAATAGGAATGCTAGTTTAGAAGAAGTATTACTGATATAATTATAGCCTTTATAGAAATACTAAAATCAAGAATTACTATCTATATAATTGACTACGAAGATCTTCGATTCTGACAACAAGTGGGCCGGCAGAGTCATAGTATGCATAGACCTAAATGCGTTTTATCCCTCGTGCGAGGAACTACGCGATCCGTCATTGAAGGGAAAGGCTCATGCAGTAATCATGACAGATGAAAAAATGGGTGATATCATGAAAGGAGCAGTTTCTTCATGCTCCTACGAAGCCAGGAGATATGGTGTCAGCTCAGCCATGTCTCTTTCAAAAGCTCGATTATTATGCCCTGATTTGATATTGCACCCAGTTGATATCCCATACTATAGAGAGATATCTGAGCAGGTAATGAGCGCAATTCAAGGATATGCTGACACTCTTGAACAAGCAAGTATAGACGAAGCCTTCCTAGATTGTACAACAAGAATCAAAAGCGAAAGTCCCGAAAACTATGCTGTAAAAATAAAAAATACAATCAAAGACAAATCTGGTGGACTGTCATGCTCTATAGGAGTAACATCGACGAAATCAGCCGCAAAAATTGCATCTGACTTTGAAAAACCTGATGGTCTCACTGTCATCTATCCTTCTGAATTGAGGAAGTTTCTCGAATCACTTGATGTTGGTGCAGTTGCTGGCATAGGACCAAAAACACAGAGGGCATTAAAAGAGATGGGAATAGATACATTGGGGCAGTTAGCTAAAACTGATGTCCAGAGATTAAAAGAACGGTTCGGGAAAAATGGCTTTTGGATGTGGAAAGTCGCTAATGGTACTGATGATGAGATTGTAGCACCAAGAACAGACAATGTCTCTCTAAGCACGGAAAATACTCTGCCTCGGTATACTCGAGATAAAGGAGCAATTCATGAGCATCTTGATAACTTAGTTGAAGAAATTTATCAAAGGATTAGAGAACATGGTTATTTCTTCAGAACTGTAGGAATTAAGCTTGTCAGGACTAATTTTTCCGTGGAAAGCAGAGTGATTACGTTTGAGGAGTTTAAAAATGATAGTACAAGCCTTTCATCTGCTATTGGCCCGTTGTTGGAAAAGTTTGAGTTATCTGAAAATAAGGCACCAGTCAGAAAAGTAGGTTTGTTAGTTACTCACTTGGTTCGAGAAGAGGTTATTCTAAAAAAGAAGAATGCTCAAAGGAGCCTACTGGATTATTACCAGTGAGACGACAACTTTCCATAATCTATATTCTAACTAGAGTACATGCTAATCCAATCTTTTCAGCACAAAAACGGATTACAAGACAGAATAGCAGTTGCGCATATTACAATTTTGTTAATGATTAAATTAAGTTAATTTGTCTTCAAGAGGCATAGGCCATTGGCTACAGGAGCTCGATTGTTTAATATTTTAGTTTAAATAACAAACTGATTTAGTAGTAACAATAACAACAATATACACCACTACAGAATTATAGCCTTGTAACTGAAATATTCAAGTTGTCAGAATATTTGATGAGCATAGTCTTAAAAAAGATGGATCGGGTCCTCAATCGAGAAAACAATCTACTGCGCCTAACTGCACTCCGTGGACTGCAAATAGAGGAGCAAAACGACCCATTCAAAATTCTTATAGGTACTATTCTGTCAGCACGCACAAGGGACGAGAACACTACTAAGGTAATCAAGAATCTTTTCGCAAGGTTCAAAACACCTAGTGACATTGCATTAGCTGATATCGAGGAAATAAAGAAGCTAATACGCAGTATTGGATTTTATAATGTCAAGGCCGAGCGGATAAAGCAAGTTTCACAATTAATAGTGAATAGGTTTGGTGGCCAAGTGCCTGATGACATCGAAAGTCTTCTCGAGCTACCCGGGGTGGGCAGAAAGACGGCCAATTGTGTTCTTGTGTATGCCTTCAACAAACCAGCCATACCGGTAGATATACATGTACACAGGATCTCAAATAGACTTGGTCTGGTCTGCACCAAGACAGTAAAGCAGACTGAGATCGAACTGAACAAAATAGTTGACAGGAGGCTATGGACCAAGGTAAACAATACGTTTGTAATGTATGGACAAAATGTCTGTCTCCCTGTCAAGCCCTTATGCAAGGTATGTGACTTAAGAGGAATGTGCAAATACTACAATAATTACAATTGTAACCAACCTAATCAGAAGGCTTCCTCTTCTTGAATATGAGGAGGCTTATGATAAGCCCTCCTATGCCTATCATAACTGCTGCTGGCATATAATATAGTGGTGATTGCTCAATGCGTCCATAAAGGGTTTCAAAAGCAATGTCTCCTGCATATGCGTTGGCAAGAGTTGAATTTTTATCATTTCCATACACTGCTACCGATGAAACTACAAAGCCGCCAACATCAAGTCTATCGACTACGGTTCTCTGGCCATTTGTAACGGTTAGCCCCGCATTGTCTGTATGGCTCACAGATATTGGCTGTTCGGTAGACCATCCGTTTTCGCTGTCGTATATTCTGGCGTAGCCAGCCTCTGGCGTATTTACGGCAACCCAGTATCTCTTTGATTGATCCCCATACAGGGCAAGTTCAATGAATTTTTGACTTGGTGGTGCCTCTTGTATCTTTATTATAGTTCTGGCGCCCTCTCTTGGAACATAGGAAATGTTGTTTAGTATTGACATCATCCAACTTGGTTGGGTGGGTTCGTCAAATGTGTATGTTAATGGATCTTGTTCATTATGATTGGCAGCCGTAAAAGGAAGCACAAAGCTTTCGCTCTTATCTGTCTTTGCGACTTGAAAATTCTGCTGACCTTGTGCAATTGCCAGAGATGGCAGAAGCAATATCAAGACTGCTATTAATCCACTCACTACAGCACGCATATGCTTTACTAGTAATTTGGCGATTTGATAATATATATGCCTCGTCCTCCATCGCCTATCTTCTTATATACTAGTGAACTCAAGTTCCTGAGCCAATACTCTGGAGTAGTCGAGATATCAATCTCTTGCACGCGGTGAATTTTTCCTACCTTGCAAAATTCATTTTATACAAGTTCCCGAAGATGCTGGTAGACATCTAGTTACATTCTTACTGTTAACGCATGGGGAATAACCTCAAAAGTCGCAGGTAAAATCCCTATTGGCTCTCCATCGACTGTAACAGTGACATCCCTTTCCTTTGATGTAATGGTCACTTTTCTAACCTGCTTGTATAGGATGTTATCTTCTTCCTTGTAATTGCCATCCTTCATGTTGATAAGCTCATCAACAATTTTGAGCCCGTCTGAGTCTTTTAGAACCACCAAGTCAAGTAGCTTATCTGACATGCTTGCATTATGTGCTACATTGAACCCACCACCCAAGAATTGACCATTAGCAACTACCGCCATAGTCATTTTGATAGTAAACTTCTTTCCATAGTCATCGATAGATATTTCGCACTCATTGCTTTGGTACGTCGGCAAGGTAGCAGCAATACTGGTGATTGTAGAGACAATTCTACTGTTGACTACCTCTCTGACCTTTTTTGATCTCTCAATTATCTCTCCTGCAACTCCCATCTCTGCGGCATTAATGCAAATTCTGCTCGTAGTCGAGGATGGACTTTCTCGGCTCGTAACAGTAGTGTTAATAACGTCTATTTTTTTTGGTTTGCCTAACTGAAATGTCTTACAACAGTTGGTAATCCCTTCTGGTAAGCCCAAAGACTTGGCAAGAACATTTCTCGTGCCAGATGATACAACTCCCATCACCGCGTCAGGATTTATTGGTTTCAAAGTAGAAAATTCACCTGACTCATTGATCTTGTTAGAATGTATTCCAACAGGTTCTTCAAAGAAGCCGTTAGCAACTTCATTCAAGGTTCCATCACCGCCTATAGCCACGACATTTTTGAATCCTTGTTTTAGAAATTGTCTGGTAAGTACAGTTCCATCGCCAGCTTTCTTTGTCAGAGCTACTTCAACAGCAACCCCTATCGCCTCTTTGATTTCAGAATATAACTCATTCCATCCTTTTCCTGTCAGGCCACCACTGGAGTTTGGATTGACCACGAGTACTGTATCAATATCCTTTTGCTTGACTGATTTTTTTCTATGAGACTTGGTCTTGAGAGGAAGAAGTGAAGGAGCGGGAGTATGGGTTGGTAAATGTGCAGGCTTAACATTTTGTTCAAGTGACATGCTCTAACTTAACTTGAGGCGACCTTACAGATAAACCAAGTACTGTAAACCCTATTATCTTTCTCTAGCTAAGAATGTACAATAACTGATTTAATTTATGATTACGTTTATTTTGCATCAAACGGGAATCTGAAGATCGTGGATATACGTCCCACAGAGAATACATTGTCCAGCAACTTGGAGCTAGAAGGTTAGAATTTATCTCGACTGCTATTATATGCGCCGTATTTGCTGTATCATTTGCTCACCTTGAATATTATTATATCAAGGATCCTGCACTGCAGATCTCTAATGGGAAGGTGGAAGTAAACGATGCCAATTTTGATAGAAGCAGAGAAACAAAGCCTATCATTGGCAACATGTATCAATATCACTTATTCCCCATGCTTTTCATATTTATTTTGATTAGCTTTGCGTCTCTGTGGGATGACATGACCTTCAAGCTATTTGGGAGACACAAAAGAATAAAAGCGGTAATGCTGGGATTTGCAAATTTAATAGCTGCTATCACAATTGAGGATTTTGCATGGTTTGTTAACAGGTGGCTAGTTCCTTTAGCAGACGATCCAAAAGGGGGGCAACTCATGCAGTTCTCTGATTGGACTTCTATGCATCTCGGAGCTATAGATCTTGGCAGTTTTGTAATTCCAAATTGGTATATCATTTCGCTTATTTTAGTAACTTTAGCATACTATGGAGCATTTAGAAAGCACAATCAAATACATGAAGAAGGAGAGTAATCTAGATGCATGGCTATATAGAGTGCAATTATGGCAACACAGTACCTGGGTAGTATTCAGAAGATAATAGTAATATCTAGAATTGTTTGTTAAGAGAATAGCAATATAATATTGATCACCAGGCATATTTTGATTATTATTTAATTTAATTATTCTTTTCACTTATACCCTCTTTGCTTGTAGTGCGTGTATTTGTTTGCGAGCTCAACTAGCTAGATCTTTTTCTTAGAATGCAGGTATATCGCAATGCCTGCTATAGCCACAGCAGCAGGCGTAACATAAAACAGCATTAATTCATCAAAGGGTATCAACTGATTGCCCACGGAAATATCAAAGCTAGCTATAAGGGGGTTGGCCTGATATTTTTGGTCTCCGGGTATCCTAGTCTGTAAGGTCACTACATAATTGCCTGTGTCATTAAAAGTATATGGAATCGAAATATCGCTAAACTCTTGGAACTTGTAGGGAGTCTGGGCGATGATTTGCCCCGATTGCTTGTCAGTTACGACCATCGCAGCATAAATGTTGTAAATATTGTCATTATTTTCAAGGACACTAAAATTGAGGGATGTTGAATTGTCTCCTACTATAGGCGTAGCGGGAGTCGGCGAGAACATAATCTGGTAGTTATCTATATTTTTTGTAGCACCAAAGAAGTGGCCATAAGTTTCACCTGTTTGGCTGATTAAGACGACCATAGCCACGGTAATGCCAATGCCGATCTCAAAAATGACAAGCGATGATAGGTTAAGCATTTGTATCTACTAAAATATATGCACATTCTCATGTATATTTCAACTATACGTGTATTTGTTTAAGGGGAATATGGACAGATATTATCATGCATACACGCTAGTTTCTCAACTTGTTTCTTGAATATACGGAAATGAAGACTTGAACAGTTATGTTATTTTCCTTTATCTTGCTTCAATCTGTGATAACATTATCATCCTATATTCTATTGGTTGGAGTCAGATGCTTTAAACAATTTGCTCTAGGTTGGAATCTGATAGTCATAGAGTGAAGACTCTGACTATTGCCTTAAGTTGCCTACCACTATCCTAACTCGCTACCGCCTGTCTGCCTGCCTCTTTTGATATTTGTCAACTTCTTCCTCTTTTTCATTAAAGTCAAGACAATCGCCGTTACAACTGCAACCGCAGCAGCAGAAGGAACTACAATATACAGGAAGTCAAATGTCCCAGCAACATTGATGAAAAAAGTAAATGTCAGCATTTCTCCACTATAGCTATAATCATTCACGTCAATGTATAGCACATATCTGCCAGGCTGGGCGAATGTAAATTCATGCGTGTAGTGGCCATAAGGCACGATGATTGGGTCTGTCCTTTGAATCTCAGTGCCATCCTTGACTATCCTGATCATTATTGGAACATCTACCAAATCATCACCGTTAACACCTGCTATTCTTATTAAAATTCTCGCAGGGCTATTGCTGGCCATTGGGTTTTTTGGCTCAGTTGTCATTTCAACTTCATAGTTGCCTATTCTTTGCTTAGATGCAGCTTGCAGCTGATCTGCAAACACCTGCTCGCGTAAAGCTGAAGCTGAGAATCCTACTATAACTAGCAATATCACAAAAAAGATTGCAGCCTTCACGTCCTACTATTGATCTGCGTATAGCAGCTTTTATAATTCTTCCATTATCGCAGTATAGTTTTCCACGACCTTGTCAACAAAGCTTGCTCTATACTTTGAGATTATCTCACCAACGAAGTCCTTTTCTACCATAACGTAAAGCTGGTAGTATTCGCCATATTTGACTGAAACAATTTGGTCGTCCCTCAGGTGCTTTAGGTGTGATGATACCACCGATGGAACCTTTCGCGTTTGTTCCACGATCTCATTAAATATACACATCTCGTGCTCTAGGATAAAGAGCAGTATTTCTCTGATCGGCTCATGACTCATGAATTTCAAAATGGCAGATTCATTATCGGATATACCTGCTGGGTAGTATCTTGTTATCCGAGACTCTCTGAGCTTATATCATTTTTGATTTTTCAAGCGCTGCCAGGTGATAGCTTAGAACGCCATTGATAAGACCCGTAAGTCTCAAAAGCTCTCTGTAGCGTATACCTGGTGTCTTTTCTATATGCTCGAGGAGTAAGACTTTGGTGTCTGGTGTTGTTGTTGTCGCCGTCGTCGTCGCTTCAGTGACCTGCATATCCACTATTTGCTCACCTTTAAGACACCTAGTCCAAAGAGGCTGACCATTAGGAGGAGGATTACATGCGAAAGCTCGATATTAACTGCTGGAATAATAATTTGTCCTACT